>NZ_JAOQIO010000096.1:0-554 GCF_025567575.1 Paenibacillus baimaensis
GGCAAGTGTACGAATCGATTGCTGTGGGCGGTATTCCTCCGTGCCCTCACCGATCATGATAATTCTTCCGTCTGCAAGCTGGCGATTAAAGACGCGGACAATGGTTTCCCGCCACTGCCAAGGATGGACTGGAATCAATCGGTATTGATCGTAAGACTTCCCGACTGCTTCAAGTCTGGATTTAAAGTCAGCAAGCAAATCGGCTCCAAGCTCTGCTTCCAANTTCATTGGTTAATACCCCCAACCACAAGGGTTTGATGCGCGGTTTAAATTCCGGACCATAGGTCATATTGTCATCAGGATTAAAGCCAATTCTGGATTTGTAGCATGGGTGGTAGGGATGCCCGTCCATAATGTTCGCTTCCAGCTCATCGTAGGCGCGTTCCTGACCCGTCAGCTCACGATGCGGATTGGCATATTGCGCCTGCGTGTCTTTGATAAGCGTTTGTTCCAGCTCTTCGACAAAGGTATCGAGGCGGCTGTGCTGGACAACTGGCGCCAGCACCTCGGATACGAATTCGCCCAACCGCGCTTCGGTAGTGGTACCATCCGGT
>NZ_JAOQIO010000114.1:0-567 GCF_025567575.1 Paenibacillus baimaensis
AGATTTTTCCTTGCATATTAAATGTGGATTATACCTACTTTGAACTAAACTCCCCGTTACTTAAACGAACGACAGCAACCGATCGCGCGACCGGTTGCCGTCATGTCGTGATGCTATCGTCTATCGATAGAGCACAATAACAACAATGGATAGGGAACAGAACAAACGAAGATCGATTGCTCTTTCATCCAAGGCAAAACGCGCTCTGCCGTCCTTTGGAGGCAGAGCGCGTTTCGTTATTCTTATGATGCTTCCGTATATCGTTTGAAACTATCCAGAATCGCTTGCCAACCCGCCTGTTGGAATTCAACGGGGTTAGTGCTCTCGGCGTCGAAGATTTCAACGACCTTCGTGGCCTCGCCTTGATCGATGAACGCAATATCCACTTTCCGTCCGTCTCCCAATGTGTAGGCAATCGTCTCATGCAGCTTCACTTCGTCGTAAATTCCGCTATAATCAAAACCCATGCTGCCATCCTTCGCTTCCATCCTTGTCAGGAATTCGCCACCGACCCGCAAATCGTTCTCCGCTCTTGGCGCATGCCATTCCTCGGAAGGTTGATACCAC
>NZ_JAOQIO010000044.1:0-29459 GCF_025567575.1 Paenibacillus baimaensis
TTTTGTTTTCATATTATATCACCCTTAATTATTATACCGTCCAGACGGTTTTATTTCAAGCTGTCAATATATGAATGATATCATTGGGCTTGGAACAATTATGTTCCCCTAATCTTGGATTCGTATAACCTGCCTCCCTTCCCCTTGGCAATTACATCGGAACCATTTCATCTACAGCATTCCAAATTGGGTACCGTTTTTTCGTTCAACACGTTTAGTTGCAATCTGTATCCACTGTTTAATAGTTGATACAGATTTGAATAGTCAGTCTATTCATTATCCATTAGCTTATCTTCTAATGGGCAAGATTTTGGCGGTATTATTTCTCTCAGTTCCTCTCATAATAATTCGGGCTTCTGATTACTCCGACTACTAGAGAAAGAATTGATACTACTTTTTGTTTTTATGCTAGACCTTTGCTTATTTGTTTAATCCAAGTGTTCACATCCATCAAATGTAGGAACATTTGTGACGCTAGACTAAACTACGTGGTATTAAATTGAAATAGGACAACGTTTGTCTCATAAACCAAAAATCGGATCAAGTTTGTGTCGCGAGCTGACGTCACAAACTTGATCCGATAAATAAAAAAAATCCCTAAGTTATTAAAACCATTATGGGACAATGGTTGTGTCGTCCGACATTTCTAAAAAAAGCCGCAATTAAGGGACTTTTAATGTAACAATGATGTTGACTTCCGACACTTTCTTTCAGAATGTCCAGAGCTGTGGATAGTTTTTGGAAAAAATCGATGCACTACGTCATCCTCAATTTGTTCAATCGCTCCATAAAGGATCAGTACCGCCCCATTCGTCCCAATTGTACGATAACATTCCTGAAGCATCGTTATCGGGGCATCCATATGATGAATCAAGTGTCACATAAAGACAGCATCAAAATAACCATCAAGAAAAGGGAGATTGTATGCATCCCCAACAATAAACTGAATCAATTTCTCCGTATCCTTTTCCTTGGTTTTACTCAGCATAGCTTTAGAAGCATCAACTCCAGTTACTTTGTAACCGAGTCTGTTTGCAATAGGAATAGAGAACTTCCCTGTTCCGCAACCTAAATCCAGAAACCTGACAGCAGGTTGCCTGTGAATATAACTCCGTATGAGCTCCAGCCATTGGGCAAGACTTTGCTCGATAAGGTAACTTCCTTGATCGTACCAGTCCGCTATTTTACTGTAATCGGCTTTCTGCATCTGGACCACCCCATCCGTTCGGTTAATTTGTCCGTCATTGATTTCCGTAATCCTTGATGATCATACTCATATGCGATGTACCGTCCATCTGGTGAGGGGCCGGCGGAAAGTTACGACGATTCACCGTTCCGGGCGTCTTTCCGCAGACGTTCAAGGCAGCGTTCGAATAAAAAGTATCGGACAGAATAAATTTCGTTTTCTTAGGAATCATAAGCAAGTATAGCCATTATTTCTCACGAAGGAGGAGTGCCGGGATGAAGCAATCTGCCCCTCAAACGTTGATTTCGCAGAGCTTGTCAGAAAATTCGAAGATTGTCCAACATATTTTCACGGATTGCAAAGATCTGATCCTTTTACCTTGGAGCTATGGGCCGGGACTTGAGCAAGCGGCCATGTCCGTCTATTTGAACACCTTGGTTCAGGATAAAACAATCAATGACATGAAGCAGGTTCTTCAGAGCCTGGTTCCGCATGAGGTCGGCCCCGCTTCCTCGGTTACAGCCGAAGACGTGAAGCATTTTTACGCGAACAACGGCGTATCCGCTCAATCCGCAACCTTGCTGAAAGAGATTGAGCAGGCTGTCGATCATATTTTGGACGGGAAACTGGTGATTTTCTTCGATCATTGGAATCAGGCTTTGAGCTACGCAACGCAAAACAATCTTCAGCGTCAAATCAGCGAGCCGATTATGGAACCCGTCGTGCAGGGCCCTCATCTAAGCACGATCGAAAATCTCGACATCAATATTGGGTTGATCCGAAGTCTGCTGAAATCTCCTCGCCTTAAATTTCATTATTTGACAGCCGGGGAAGAGAGCCGCAGACGTTTCGCCTACGGATACCTGGACGGAGCCGTTAATCCGGAGACCCTTAATGAATTCATAAAACGGATTTCGTCCATAGACCGGGAAGAGATTCTAGAAACTTCTTATCTGGAGGATTGGCTCGGCGAAGCTTTACTCACTCCCTTTCCTCAGTTGCGCTACACGGAGAGGCCCGACACGGCTGTAGCCGCCCTGCTGGACGGTAAAATCATCACTATGGTAAATGGGACGCCAACGATTCTACTCTGCCCAGGACTTTTCTTCGAATTTTTCACGAGCAGTGAGGATTACTACCAGAATACGATTTTCACTTCATTAGTCCGGTTCCTCCGTATATTCGCGTTTCTGATCGCGCTTCTTCTGCCGAGCACTTACATCGCGCTGACGACCTTTCATTCCGAGCTTATTCCCACCGTTCTCTTATTGGCCATTCTGGACACTCGCGAGGGAATTCCGTTCCCGGCCTTTGCGGAAGCGCTGATCATGGAATTTTTCTTCGAGCTGTTGCGAGAAGCGGGCATTCGACTGCCTCGCCCGATCGGCTCCGCGGTCAGCATAGTCGGAGCTCTGGTCATCGGACAGGCTGCCATTCAAGCTAAGATTGCCTCGCCCGTTATGGTTATTGTCGTCGCTCTCACAGGAATCGCTTCTTTCTCGCTACCGCAATACAGCATGTCAATCGCCATCCGCGTACTTCGTTTTCTCTTTATGATTTTAGCGGCCACCATGGGGGGGATCGGCATCATGATCGGGATCCTTCTATCCTTCCTGCACCTCAGCTCTCTCCGCTCACTGGGTCAGCCTTATCTGGGACCTATCGAGCCGCTTGATATTCGGCAGCTTAGGGATTTGTTCATCATGGTGCCGAGAAAGTGGTTGTTACACTCTCCGCGGAACCGCCATCTGCATAAAAAAACGGCCGGAAGGCAGAAGGCCCCATGAGAACACGGTTAGCAAACGGCCTGCCTGCCATTGTGATTTTCCTTCTTTTATCCGGATGCTGGGATAAGACGGAACTGCCGGAGCACGGCTATGTTCAGGCTGTGGCTCTCGACCTGAGCAAGGAAGGAAAGGTGGAAGTAACCACTCACTTCTTCAAGCCTACGGGCGGGTCAACCGAAGCTGCCGGTTCCTCTGCACAAGGGAAAAAAGGGCTCAGTATTCGCACAGAAGCGGATACCCTATTCGAGGCAGTTAGAGACATTCCCCTCCATTTCGGACGCAAAGCAAAATGGGATCATATACGCGTCATAATTATAGGAGAGAATATGGTCCGGCAGCAGAACATCCGTGAAACTCTTGATTTTTTCTCCAGAGACCATGAACCGAGAGGCACCGTGCTGATTCTCATAGCCAAGGGCAAGGCGGGCAGCTATTTGAATATCCCTCCATTTATTGAAAATACGATCGGGCAGCAATTGCGGGAAATCGAGGAATACGGAGCCAAATATTCGGCCAAGACTTCCAACATTCCGCTTCTGAATCTCTCTATTCAGCTAAAAAGCGAAACGGGAATTGCGATGGTCCCTTATTTGCAAAAAGGCGGAGCTAAAAAGAGTGTTACTGCAGCCGGGTTGGCTTTACTAAAAAACGGCAAACTGTACGGGAGCATCCTCTCCCCCGAAAACACCGAGTCACTGATTATGCTTCTTGATCATTACAAGAAAGGAATCGTGGAATTCAACTGCACAAACGCCATCGGCGGGGCTGCAAATAAAAGGGAATCCTTCGAGATCCAGACTCTGCATACCGTATTAACGCCGGTCATCCGTGACAGAAGCATTTCCGTTGGCGTTCGGATTCATATACAGGGAACGGTCGGCGAAATGCGCTGCTCGGTTTTGAAAAATAGAGCGGACGAACGAAAGTATGAGGACAAAGTCATTGAGGAGGTGGCCGGGGACATTGACAAGGTTTTGAAGCTGCTTCAGACCGAGAAGGTCGATGCCTTGGGGATCGGCGATCGAATTTACAGATCGCACCCTGCCCTGTGGAAAAAATTGAAGACTGGTTGGGATGAGCACTTTGCTAACATCCGATTTCACGTTTCCGTCACGGTAGACGTCCTAAATACTGGGTTGAATACCGGTCAGCCCTATGGCAAAAAGGAGAGCTGATTTTGCTCGTAAGATCGATTTGCTTTCTGCTTCTCTTTGGGAGCGTCTTGCTCGTCGACTTCTCCCTCTGGCAGCGTGCGGCCAAGCGGGAACGGCTCGTTTACGGTTTTCTGATGCTGCCTATTCTTTATCTGGGGGTCATGTTTGCGGCCGGAAAGTTCTGGCCCAACCTAGATGAACTAATGGACTGGTTATTGGCGGAGCCGGCTGAGCGCATAGTCCGGTTTCTCAAGCCACAATCCTAACACCCGTCTTTTAACTTAGGGAGGAACATATGGAGAAACAGGAGACGATCAGCCCCATTCAGACTGTACTGTTATTTTTGGCAGGAATGACTGGCTCATCCATCGTTCTAATTCCGGGCCCCCTTACCGGCGCCGCCCGGAACGGGGCATGGCTGTCACTGCTGTTTGCATTCTTAGTGGGCATGATTCTGTTAGCGTGCATCCTCTATTTGCATCACTGTTATCCAGGCCTTAGCTTAATCGAATATAGCCGTCAAGCGATTGGATCGGGGTTGTCGCTCCTATTTGCAGTGCCTTTCATACTGACGCTATTCTGGCAGGAATCCGCCATTGTCATGGAAATAGGCGATTTCTTTAAAAGCACGATGATGAAAAATACGCCTACTTCTTTCATCAACGCCATGTTTTTTATTACGATCGGCCTGACGGCCCGCGCCGGGATTGAGGTTATGGCCCGAATGTTTGTGGTTTTGCTGTTTATTATGTTCGGGTTTATCTTCGTGGTCTGGGTCCTGGTCGCTCCTTATTATCATTTTGAATATGTATTGCCGATTATGCCGGACGGCATAAAGCCCATCCTGCACGGCGCATACATTTCATTAGGTTTTCCCTATGTCGAGATTGTCATTTACAGCATGCTTCTTCCATCCACTCGACCGCAGGCGAGCCAGAAGCTCGGAAAGTATATGTTTGGAGCCTTGGCCATAAACGGGGTTACACTGATAATATCCATCCTGGTCTCCATCATGGTGTTTGGACCGGTGGCGGGAGACTTGAAATACTCGCTGTATCAGCTTGCGCGACTCATCTTTATCGAGGAAATCATCGAGAGAATCGAGTCGGTAATCGGTATTTCGCTGATTGCAGGCTCCTTTATGAAAGCATCAATCGTTTTGTTCATCCTTGCGAAGGCGATGTCCCAGGTGTTCCGAATAACAAATTACCGTCTTCTGATCCTTCCCATCGCGCTCATAGCTCTGCTGCTTTCGGTTACCATGTATTCAAACGGAGCGGCGTTCAACGAAGATGGATATACGGTGTGGCCGCTAACGGATAGCCTCGTATACGCGCTCCCTACGCTATTGATCGTAATTGTGACCCTATTGAAAAAAACAAAAACAGGAAGGCACCCGACCTGACTCCCGTTAGTCCGTTGTGGTGCAAAGCTCCTTTTTCATGATAACGTAACTGTTAATGACGTTATAGGATGAAGCAGTTTACCATGGAAAGCAACTTGAATTTATTTAGATGAGCGCAGTATGAATCAGCAGTCACTTTACTAACTGTGAGATGGTATTTAAAATATAGTTTAAGCTATCGAAACATCGTAGAAATGATGAGCGAGCGCGGAATTGAAATTTCCCATACGACGATCATGAGACGGGTACATGAGCTTGGGCCCGATATAGACAAACGAATAAAAATTCGAAAAGTGGACAGAAGAATAGCCAAATCTCAAGAAGCGATAAAAAAAGCTGTTTTAGACCTGATGTCTGATAAAGATTTTAATCAGATTACCATCCAAGATACCTCCGACAGGGCAAATGTTAGCCGAAAAACGATTTATCTTCATTGCATGGATAAACTCGATTTATTAGATAAGCTTATTGAAGATCATATCAACTACGGGTATTGTGCAGAGCAACGTTAGCCATTGCTCCGCGCCATAGACCATCCAGTTTGCGAGCGTCTGCCTCGAGATCCTCTTGCCGGTACGGGCGTGGGGTCCCACCGATTGTTTTGTACGACTACCAGCCATCGCGTGGCGGCGAGCATCTTTTATTTTAAAAGGGTTCGTTTATTTGTAACTATCAGTTGAAATGCTTTTTGTCATATTAATTACGGTATGTCCAAACGAATTATTGATTGCTGGAAGAATCTTTCCCTCACTCATTCAATCATCTCTCTCCTTTAAGTTGTTTTATACCTATTAACCCACCACAATTCAATCATATAATCCGAATTCACATTGTCGTGACAATAGATTCTTTTCAACCATATTTTCCGGATAACCGGTTTAAACAAAAAAACCTCGAACAAATCGAGGTTTGATAAATAAAAATTAAACTTTCAATAAAACATTTTCTGTTTTTTGTTCGGTTACGGCAGCTCTTTCAGTGAAATACTTTAACACATTTTGACGCAGTTTTCTTCTATTGCTCATAATTTGTTCTTGAGAAATATCCTCTAATTTAATTGGCCTGTTCTTCAGCATCCTGAGTAGCCTCCTTGGTCGCTATCATGTGTTTTTGTAAGATTAAACAAAAAACATGAACTAGTCTACGAATTTGTCTTGACTCTATTGTATCATTGGATAAAACAAGAGACAAGGCACGCTCATCAGAATCATCGAAGTGGAAGCACCACACCCATTTCTCTCCTTTAAGCATTCTCATAGAAAAGGCAACTACGAGTCTACCTGGATAAGGAGTGTCTGCAAAAGCAGCATTTGTTGCGCTTTTAACAGCGGTGACAACTGCGTACTCAGGATCGCGCGGAATACTAAGATCAATTTGCTTGGGACTGCCTCCTGAAGTGCCAACATCTTTAATTTTTCTCAACATATTATTATTCAAGGCATAAATAGTAAATGGTGTAACAAATCTCAGATCGCTAAAATCCAGAACATCATTCGTTAGTCGATATAAATTTGCATTTATTTCGGTAATGATACTAACTAAATAATTGATGGAAGCATCGGACTTGTCCACCTCCGATGTTAGGGATGCAATGAAAATCTGATGTTCCTTATTTTGTCTCTTTTCATCTATTATCATCGCTTCAAGTGTATGAATGCTGTTATCGGTTCGTGGACCAAGAAGAGAATTAACAGATGAAGCCAAGCCATTGAAGGAAAAATCATCTTTTTGGATAAAATGCGACCAGAGTTTATATTCCTCCGGGCGTGTTGCTTTCAAGGCTTCAACATGAAATTCTGGATGGCCTAGAGTGGCCATCTTGGCTATGTGGCGTTGCACAAGGATATAGTATGTTGCAAACAATATAACGATGCTGATTCCAATGATGTAACTTAGGGGAAGGCTATTATACCAACCGGTAAGAACAACAATTGCTGGTGCCATCAATGGAAACAAAAAACCTTTTGCAAAAGTGAGTAGTTTGAAATGTTTGGCAAGTCCTATGATTTGATTAATAGGAGCTAACCAGGCTTGTCCCCTCCATTCTTCATTTTTTTGACTTCTCATCTTCTCAATGACCGGGTCGAACAAGTCTTTGATATCAGTAAGATAGCTATGATAATTCTTTTGAATTTCCTCTGGCTTCAATTTATCTCACCTTCCATTTTTATACTTATGAAGATATTTTTCATGAATTATGAGTGAAGATGAACGGATATCGCTGTCAAACTCATAAACAAGTCTGGCAGCGGTATCGTCCGGGTCAAGTCAGCATTTTTAAAAAAGGTTGATTTGCTGGCCTGTTTCATCAGGTATATAATTCATGAAAAAAAATTCCGTTTCTTCTCTTCTGGATTGACCTAAAGCTCCTTTTTTCACCGTTCCAACCTTAGCTTTAGTCGTAACATAATGCCACCCCTGGTAAAGCTCTAATATTTCTGGGTCTCCATAATACGTGACTATGCACTTTCCTTCGATGCTTTGAAGCATCTTCGCAAGTTTCACATGGTCCTCCCATGAAAATCCCCCTTGATACATATGTTCCCGTCCCAAATAGGGTGCATCGCAGAAGAAGAAAGTCATAGTTGAATCGTAACGTTTAATTATTTCACTGTAGTCTAAGCACTCAATCAATACATTCCGAAACCGGGTTTCGAAGATATCAAGACGTTTGACGGCATTCTGATAATCAAACGCCGAATATTTCACTTTTGAATATCGAAAGCCGCTCTTGCTATTGGGTGAAGGTATCAGACACTGCCGCAGCATGTAAAAATAACGGACAGCACGTTCAAAACGATCCTCGGGAATTTCCTGACCCAACCAGGACTCATAAAGCAGACGACTGGTTGGTAAGGTTGCTAATGCCCCTATTAGATCAGTTTTTCGTGAACGGAGTGTAAGTAGAAAATTAATGAGCTCCCCGTCTATGTCGTTAAAAACTTCTACTCTTCTTGGAACGATATCCATGGCGGTGGTCATATGCCCACCACCACCACAAACATCTACCCAACAACGAAATGATTGCGGAATGTACCGTTTGATTTCCTTAGCCAAAAATGACTTTCCTCCAAAATAGCGTAAGGGCGAAATGCTGATGCTACGGTTAATATCAACTCTCTTAATATCCATATTCCATCTCTCCTGTTTTCCGTATCATATGGAATCGATGCGGAAATAGGCAGGACTCTATTTGTCCTCAAGCGCTTTCTCGAACAGACCGCGCAAGGTAAGGTAAGAGCCCGACGCCTGGTGGTGTCTCCACCACTGGTTTTCGTGCTCTCCCTCCCGAACCGGACGTACATCTTTCAATGTATCCGGCTCTCCGGTATTCGACGACTGAGTCTTTATTTTGCAGATACTTTCTTGTGCGGTTTGAGTCCTCTTGTCAGCGTACCATTATGAATATCATGATGGCATTTTTTGCAGACAATGAGGGTTTTGCGTCTAATAGCGCACATCTCAATCACCCATCTAGGGGCTACTTTTCCTCTTTTAAGATATTTCTTCTTGATATCCTTCAGCTTTCGCACATGATGAACCTCGAAATCAGAGCGATTCATACTTTCGATTTCACATAGCTCGCAGCGGTTTGCATTGAGTCTATCGATTATCGGTCGGTGCGAGCTATAGGTACGGAAGACGGGGGCCTCAGAGACGCCCGGGACCGGAAGATCTTTCTTCTTCAGAGGATCATTAAAGTAGGTTTGCGTCTTATCTCCTTTGTTAGTCGAGTATTTGACTCCAAAGATGTTCCTTGTACCGGTACCTACTTTGCGCTTAACGTTAATGCCGTAGGCTTGAATCACCTTTGCTAAGGAGCGATCTTCTTTTCTGGCGATAGTTTTCAGCAAACTGAAATAGTGAAAGTATTTGAATTTCCCCAATTTCTTACCGACATCAGTGGCTAGGCTATAATAGTTGTACAACCCGCGTATCTCAGAATTAAACATCATAAGGATGTCTAAAACTGGATGATTCATTCTGGCTGAGAAGTGAGTTGGTTTTCCGAATTGAGAAAAAGGTTTGATCTTATCATTGATTACATCTTTCGGCACTAAGAGTTGAATTGCCCCGGAAGAGCTCCTTGTCTTAGTTCGACCGACTTTGGTAAGCACGGAAGTATCAGTCACTTTTGTCATCTCATATCCAAGAAACCTAACTCTGTCCGTAGACAGATTGGTCACGAGTGTTTTCTCATTGTTTAGCTCCAGCTTCAGGCTGTCAGCCAAGAAGTTTTTTATTTGCCCTTTCAGTCGGTAGGCCAATTCTTTCTTACCCCAGATGAAAACGACAAAGTCATCGGCGTACCGGGTATATTTAACGATATTAAAAGAGTCATGGTCTATGGATGGTAGCAGTCTCATTTGCATGAGAAATTCGTCTGCTGCCTCCATGTCCCCTTTCTTCACAGCCCTTTTCCTCTTATCTTTTAGGCTCTGGTATACAGGATTCTTCTTCCTATAGGTTTTATCTGTCCCCCATGTATATTCTTTGCATTTTTCCTTCATAAAAATATCTAATTCATGAAGAAAAATATTAGCTAGAATTGGGCTAATGATTCCACCTTGAGGAGTGCCCGACAGGGAGTTGTGAACTTGCTTAAACTCCCAATATCCGGCTTTTAGAAACCTCCTGATCAGTTCGAGAAATCGACCATCTGATATCCTTTTAGATATAGCATTCAAGAGTACCGAATGATCAATGTTATCGAAGAACCCCTTTATATCGCCTTCTATTACCCAACTTGCTCCTCTGCAAGTCTCCTTGATTCGGTGCAAGGACGTATGACAACTTCTGTTCAGACGGAACCCGTGGGAACTGTCCAGGAAAGTTGGCTCGAATATCGCTTCCAGAAGCATTCTCATGACTTCCTGTACCAGCTTATCCGTAAAGGTTGGGATGCCGAGGGGACGTAACTTTCCTGATTTCTTAGGGATGTGCGTCCTTCTTACGGGCTTAGGGTAATATGACTCTTGGCGTAACTCATTGATGAGACCGTAGACTTTATTCATGTTGAAGCCGTCTATGGTTTCGTCAGTGACACCTGCGGTCATATTCCCTTGCTTCTGATGGATATTGGCATAGGCAGCAAGGTACAAGTCTGGATTGAATAAATGCCGATATATTCGATCAAACCGGAAATTGGGTTTCTCTGCAGATTTATGACTCAGTATCGTTAAAATAGCTTCGGCTGATTGCATTTCGCATACCTCCATAAGTTAACAATACGAATTACCTGCTCTCCTTCGCCATGTACCAGACTTTCTCTGGCTCGGACTACTACGAGAGCTCCGTAACCATACCTGATATTCAAACTTCATTCAGGTTACCCTGATCTTAGTCATAGCCTTGATGGCGTTCAGGTGAAGGTTATCCCCGTTTAGTCATATGAGTACAGCGGGAAAACTCCCACTTGATTGACTTAGGTTTCCCACTCATTACCTTGGCGCACTTTCGGTGCGTTGGGATCGCTCGGTGATGAGCCCGTAGACCCCGAGTTGATGACCGTCGCGTAGCACTTACGACAGTCATGAGCTACTCCATGCGCGTCTCATCTAGCTTTCGCGCACCCTGGATTTTAAGGCGAGGTAATTGGGATTCAAGCAGTTTAGCTTTAACCATATCAATCCTTGACCTAGCGGCGTCCGCCTTCCATTTGCTAGCTTGAAAGGCTACTCGCTTTTACCGGCATGCTATGTTCCCGTTTGGCGTTTCCACCTCAGGTAAGCCGGTTGGTCAACGGTCCAACTCGTCCTAAACCGTATCTCTGCGGAGACGATACTCATATGCCCTGTTACGGGCGCGCTGCTACTTATCCCGAAGGGAGCTCGCATGAAGGGGGCTGCAGTGAACCTCGAATTCGGGTAGCACAAGGGCTTACCCGCTCCTTCCTCACACCTGAAATCAGAGAGTATGGGGTCGTTTTCTATTCATATTATTCATATTTCCACCGGTCCTTATTTGACAAGAACAATCTGAGTCCGCAGCAGTGCTTCGCTGATCTTATTTTCCATCAGCAAGGTATAGTTCCGCTTAATCAGATATAAAGTAAATTTTGCCATGCTCCTACCATATTTATTTTTTACATTCTCAAAGTTGTAATGGGCATGAAGATCAGCGAGTGATTTCTGGGACTGTATGAAGCCTACAAACTCACCAGAACAATCCTCATCTTTCATCACGTCCTCCAATTCTCGGAGTGCGTTCTTCTCCTCTTTCCGCTTTTGCCGATAATTACCGTACAGCTGCTTAAGTTCTTCCAGATTCTTTTCGATTCCGTAAACATGCGCAAGATTACCGTACTTTGTTATTATCTCGCTGGCTTCTTGCGGTGTCTGGAAGCGAACAATCGACGTAATATGCCATTTTTCACGTTGAATTTCTTTGAGTTTTCGCTTATTACTTTGCTCTTCCTCAATTAAATCAGCGTAATAAGAAGGCTTCGTTCCAAGAGGAACGCCGTCTCCATAGAGTCGGGTACGAAACACCATGAATATCGAACAATTGCTTCAGCGGATCGGCTAATGTCCGGCCTGTATGAATTTCTACAAAGGGAAGCGGGTTCATCTTGAGAATCAAATCCAGTACCTTGTTCGCAAGTCCGGCAGCCTCACTTTTCCGTGGATGGTTCTTTTGCATCGGATAAGGTTGGACTACTTCTTCATATCCAATGATTCGCTGATCATAATGGCTTAGAAAGAAAATGTCCTCACGAGGAAAATCTCTGGATTCCATGAACTCAATAACAGCGTTAATCCATCGGCTTTGCTTCCCTTGATAAAACAGGTATGCTGGTGCCGCTTCACCTGGTCTTGCCGAAGATTCTGTAATGAGAGAAATTCTTCGCACAAAATCACTCCTATTTCTTTTTTATTTTCTTCTGCTTTAAACTTAGATTAGGATCTGCATCCCCTAGCTCCATTTTCCGAATTTAATAACCTCCCTGTTTTTGGACACAAAAAAATGGAGAACGCAAAAAAAGCATACGTGTCCCGTATACCTTTATGGTCTCCATTGTCTTGAACCTATATTTACAAGCTAGCTAAAGTAGCTTATCCCCTTCCCTGCACGAATCATTAGCTGCAAGGAAAATCTATCAGAATCGTAATGTTATTATTATATATTCTTTTAATAAATTAGGGAAGAGAACAATAGCAGGCAACTTCGTCATGCATGTAGTAGTTTTTCGATATAATAAAGATTTAGACTAAAACCATCATCGTATTGTCACTATATCGTGACTATGATACAATAATGTCACGACAACGTGACAAGGGAGAGTTGGCATGGATATGAAAAGATTTGCTTTCCAAATTACACTTGTTAATGGTACTAGGTTATGGCCAGCAAACATATTCCCTAAAGAATCATATTATGGGGATAAGGCAGAGAGTGATCTGGAAAAGATTAAAGATTTACTTGATAGAGAAGGTTGTATTGATGTGCAATCGTCCAGTTATGATCAAGAGGGGAAACAAGCACCGTTTCAAAACGGAGTAATATACAAAACAGATATTGCTTTTATTCAGGGACCAATTCAGCAATATAATTCTACAGAATTGACGATCAATGAAGTTTTTAGTTTAACGGAAGCGGCTGCTTATTGGGGGCTTACTGATGGAGCTACGATTCGTAAAGCAATTGAGCGTAATAAATTTCGAGAAGGTGAACAAAGAAAATCGGATTCCGTTAACTTAGTTACTTATCCGGCTATGCAGCGTGTCTTTGGGGCGATTCCATTAACAAAGTGGAATGATGTTCCTTGTTTAACAGTAACAAAAGCTTTTCTGGATGAAGCACGGGTTTTATTGGACGGTTATAAACCACTATATAGTGAAGTAGCAAAAAGAGAGCGAAAGTATTCAGCACCTCTTGAATAGTCTAAAACATTATATCAATCCGCTTTACAAGAAATAACTTTTCATATGACGGAAATAGCCACACTGTACAATCCAGTGCGGCCTCATTATTAACTAACTAATCGGAGTAATACCAGCTCGAACTGAACCGTTCAACATTAGCATAATGGTAAAAACGACTATAGCCCTCATTTAAATTTCATATACACCGTTATGGTTTGCCTCCTCTGGTTTCACTGTGCCTCCTTCATCCAATACGGTATAATTTCACCTGCTTCAATCATGGCCATTACTCTATCAATAGCATCAATGGTTTCAGGAGTACGATGATCAATTCTACCTGTCGGATTCATGATCGGATCATACACATTAGCCATAATTAGTGGTTCAACTGTATAAAAGCGACGAAGTGTATTGCGGAAGCGCTGACTAACAGGTATTCCCTCTGAGAGTTCTCGCTTAGCAACCTGACTGAAAATCTCGTCTACTTCTTCATCCTTTATAGGAATACCCAATTCAAGCATCTTTTGAAGAAGAATTGTACGGAGATCAAGGCCAAGGTTGCCGAAGCCGGGCTCAAAGCGTTGCAGGCCGTGATTGTCACGTTTATACCCAGTCATTCCACAATATCTCAAATCTTGCGATCCCTTAAAGTAGGATCTCATACGATAATATGGCTCAAGCTCAGGGTAGTCGCCACCTGTTCCATCATCCCCAATTGATAGATTTCGTAGAGAGATGTCATCTGAGACAATTGTACAAGACCAGCATCCCATACGAGCAGCACGCCCTGTACATGAACGAACTGCCTCGTTGTCGCTCATAATGGAAGCGCCTATGGGGCACTCAGCTATTCCACCCATAGAGGAACCATATAGATTAATCAAATGGTGATTGCCGTAACCTGCCCACGGTGTTTCATTTCGAACAAGGTACGTGACAACATCTGTTGCTGTCCAGTTGCGGATTGGAGCGCAGGTCCGTATTCCCTCCAAAACATGGTTGCCGTAGAACTCATCCGCATAATGACGTTCGATACTTTCCGATCGGCTTACACTTTCGGAAGAACGAAGTCCAAGCAACTGGCAGACGATCATCCCATCTCTAACAAATTGTTGCAGTGCCAAGCGTCCTGGAATTGTCTTGAGTCGCGAAACACACCATTTGTGATTGGGATCGCTTGGGGTTTTGTATCCGCGTCCAAATACCGTAACCATATAACTGTCTTGAATTTTTGGCTCCACGATCAGAAAAGGAATATCAAGGCCAAGACTATCCACAGCTTCTTTAAGGCGACGAACATGGGCTTGCATCAGAGGATTATCTACGCCGGTGTCGGCTGATACGATAAACAGCTGCGCCCTCGAATGAGGATGAAGTATTTTGTACCGGATGCTTTTTTGCATCACGACAGATGAATCTTTTCCGCCACTGACCGGAATAACGCAAACATCATTTTCTTGAAAAGCACGAGCAATGGCTTCATCTGTAGCCTGCTCCAGGGAGATCGGAACAGAATCAGCAATAACCATCTGCTCGCCTTTGAAAGGCTCTTTTTTACTATGAGTGATGAAAGGATCAATGGGAAATAATTCAACCTGTATGCCCTCTTCCTTCAGATGCAGCGACGGCCATGGTATCGATTTCTTTACCCCGTAAGGAGGAAAGGGCATATCGTCTCCGAAAACCTCCACGGTAAGTGTAATAGATGCTTTCTTTACGACAAACATCAACTTGTGGCAGGGCGAGTCTAGATGCCAGTCATAGGAGCCGGACAACTCGGATTCCAGCGCATCGATGTACGCCTGCTCAGGAACCGTAATAGAGAAACCACTCTCCTTAAGATTTTCTGAAAAATCGAACAAACCTTCACCCATGGGAAGACGGTTATACGTGTACTTACTCTCTTTACCGAAGAGCTCCTCAATGGGTGCTTCATCCAGAAAGTGATGCAACACAATATAGGTTCCATTTGACCCAAAGATAGCACTCCAGTCACGCACGACACCATAATACTGTAAGCCAAACCCTTGTAACAATTTCCATATTCCCCGCGTCAGATTCGTCTGTTTTTTCAGATTTACAGCTGGATTTATCTTGTTTGGAGCGTCTTCAAAATGATAGTTCTTTTCATCCTCCACGATAATCATATGTATGGCCTCCCTTTCCCCCGCTGTATCGGTGGGGTTGTTGTGAAAACCCACCCATGCAGGGGAAATCAGGAAAATTTAAGCGCCTAAAACGAATGAAAATTGACCATTTGGATCTACCTTCATCCAGCTTTCTGTTTGTACGGGAGCGGGACGGTTACTGTTGGCACCAAGGCGTGACATCATGAGATGGTAGGCAGCTTCAATGCCTATTGCTTTAGCCACCCGACAATCGACACCATTACCAATCATGTACATCCGTTTTGTTTCAGAAATTGATTCTGGGAAACCGAAGTCATCTGGGATATCAAGAATCCGAGAAGCCTCCCAAGATGTAAACGGACGCCATAAATTTGGATGGTCTGGATGCAATAGATAAGAGCTCGTAACTTGGATTTTTGAATACGAAGCAACGAGTGCTGCCATACGTGTATCATTCGGCTTAACCAAAGTGTAATTTTTATCCGCTTTAAAATTGTTGTTTCCGGATTTATTCAGTAGCCCTTCCATGACAGTACCACGTGTTTCACGGAATGGTGCCCGGTTTTCCCAATCCTTGCCGATGGTCTGTTCAATAGTTGGCCGGCGATGATCAGGGATCTTAGGCTCGGGCCACTTGAAATTTTCCAATGGCGACTGAGACATGACTACATAGCCTCGGTTCCGGCCAGCCGGACTGCCAAAATCAAATGCGTTCAAGTTCATTTGCGTAATATACGGAAATGAATGCTGAAGTAACATCTTTAAATGCTCATAACTGCGGCTTCCGAAGTAGGGAATGATCTCCTCGATGAGCACGATCTTCGCTTGGCTGGCTAGAACCAGGTTTGCATAAAATGGACCCATGCCTTCCAAAAAACCACCTGCACTTCCTTGACCGACAAGCAACGAGTATTTGGTACAAGATGGTGAGAGCCATACAGCATCTACCGGTTCCAAATAATCCGGATGAAGTTTGCGAAGGTCGCCCCAATAAGAAGCTCCATCAGGAAAGTTAAATTTATAAGTCTCAACGGCTTCTGAGAGAATATCACCGCCAAAAACCGGTTCGAAAAATCCTGTGGATTCCAACGCTTTTGTGGCTAGACCCGCTCCTGATGGTAGGCTCATCAGCCTAAATTTTTTAAGGTCGCTCCCCTGAAGGGCTGGCCTGTCAAAGACGCAAAAATCAAAGCTCTGCTCTTCACGAACAATTAAAATGCCATCGGCAACCAGAATATCGATACGTTTGCGCTGCCGAATGACAACAGAAATTTGTTCGTTGCATCGGTCCATGAGTGGCCGTTCTTTCGTCTGCCCTGCTCGCTTACGCCGTGAAACCACATGATCGCCAATGTCAGACTTCTTGAAGACAAGCGCTCGCTTATCCATGACAACAGTCATCTCGATTCGATCACCAGGCTTTAGATTTGCTGCCTCGAGCACAAGGGATTCGAAGAACAACCATGTTTTATTGGCTTTGACAGATGTACCAACATTTCTTATAAAAGACACATTCTTACTGAATACATTTCGTGACATCCCTCATACCTCCATAGACTCCCGCTGCACCAGGAGACGAATATTTCGCGGCTCCCGTGCAGGGGCATCATGCAGGCATCCCTTTTTAGTTAACTTACAGAGAAGATTCTATTTGCTTCTTTCTCGATCATCTCGATTTGTATGTTTTCCATCCCATGTTCATTCAACGCGAGATTGATCACTTGTTCCTTGATACGTAGGTATTTCGTGTCCGTTGGTCTCTTTAAATGATCCTCAACGGCCTGCAAGACCACTAGTGCGAAGGTGTGGTTACTCAGTACTTTTGCATTGAGACCTTGTGGAAATGCGAAATATCGACGTCCTGGTTCAGCAATCTCATTAAGCTCTTGAACCAAACGTTCGCTGGTAGTTGCCGAATGTGTACGGATTAAAACAAATCCTCCGTTCTCTTCAAGTCTGCACCATATGGTCGTATTTTCGTTTTTCTCGTGTACGATCAGGTTACTTTCATCTAACTGTAAACACATACTTAGCACTCCTCTTAACCTTGTTAATCAAGGGATTTTATCGTGATTTCAAATTGCCTTTATCGACCAATTCAGTCTTTAGAATAAGAAGGACAATTGCCCCTTTTTTTCCTGCAGGTAGGATTCGGCCGATTGAAATTTTTTCCCCAGCTCGAGCTTCATAAGTGAAACAGCTACCTCTCCGCCAATCGCTTTTACCACATTACAATCGACCGACTGGCCAATTAACTGCGTAATTTGGTTTTCTGACATCCATTTCGGAAATTGGAACCACGATGGGATATGGAGGAAACGAGCCAACTCTTGCCAAATAAATTTGCGCCAGCGATTCCCATCCGGATGCAAGAAGTATGAGGATGTAACATTAGTCCGCGAGTAAGATTCCAATATGGCCGACATACGGTTCGATTCAAGCGAAACCAACGTGTGGTTATGCTTGGCTGTAAAGTTATTAGTGTTCCCGTCCTTCGCAAGAATCTGACTCATATACGTGCCCTCAATGGGTTGGAAGTTTCCTCGTACTTCCCAATCCCTACCTATTACTTGCCCAATTGTCGATCGGAAACGTACCGGGATATTCGGTGCTGTAGGCCACTCGAAATCGATGTCATCCTTAAATGCAACGGCATAGCCGCGGACTCGGGATGGTATGGATCCAAACTCGTGCGCATCAATCATCGTCTCGTAGAAGCGGCGAAACCCAGACGCTTGGAGAAGACTCAGTAACTGTCTATAGCTGCGTGACGAATAAAACTGAGGTACTTGCTCAATGATGACAGTTCTTGCAGAACTCGCATTGACCAGCCGCACGTAATGTGGAGCCAGATTGCTTATGCTGCCGCCGTACGAACGCCCAAGCGATGAGAATTCATCACATTCGCAAGAAAGCCAAGCGACGTCCGCTTGTGGTACAAATTCACTGTGAATATGCCGTATATCACTCCAAAGGGTAACACCGGATTTTCCGAAGTTTAATCGAAAGGTATCCGCAGCAGCGTTCCAGAAATCGACGCCACCTACACACTCGTATAATCCTGTATCCTGAAGAGCTGCATTCGCAATCCCCGCTCCGGATGGAATCGAAAAGCAGCGAAGTCGCTTTAATTCTGCCCCTTGAAAACTGTCAGGTCCGATCTCCCATAGGGAAATACTTTGCGCCAATCGCGCTTCAATTCTCCCTTCATGCACGATAATATCAATCCGCTTCCGGGCGTGAAGAACACGAGTTAACTCCTGGTTTTTCCGGTCAAAGTAGGGGCGGGGCTCCTTCCATCCGGCGCGCTGCCGCTTGGAGATAACACTATCACCGTCTTGGCGTTTCAGAAGAACGACAGCATGCTGTTCTACGCGAAACTCTACCTTGTCTCCTGGTGAAAATCCTCCAGCTTCCAAGACACCACATTCAAAATAAAGCCTGGTCAAACCATTGGATTCGGTCGTCATTACGTTCCGGACCAAAGCTATCATTTTTCTATTCCTCCTTTTTTTGGATACAAAAAATGGAGACGCAAAAAAAGCATACGTAACCCGTATACCTTAATGGTCTCCATTACTTGAACCTTTGTTTATTGACTAATAAATTAGCTCTACCCCTTCCTTGCACGATTCATAGGTATGGACGGCAAGGAAAATAATTATGCAACATTATTTTTATATTATATACTATGCCGATTTCTTCTGTAAATATTGAAAGGTTCCGTTAATTTGCTTTTTATTATTGGAAAATCCAATGCATATTTTGAATTAAATAGATATACCAATTTATTGGTATTCAGTTATAGTTATTAATATAGTGAACGATGATAAGACTTTAATAATTTGAAAATAAGGGGATTAAAAATGAAGGAGTTTATATTTGAGAGTGAAATACATAATGTTAAAAATAATACTATAAAAGGATATTTAGAAGAAGTAATCTCCTCTTATAATATGGGGAATTATAGATCCGCTATCGTCTCATTGTATAATGTAGTACTTTGCGATTTGGTGTTTAAGTTAAAAACTTTACATGAAGTATATGAAGATCAAAAAGCACAAAATATACTTGAGCTTCTTGGTAATAGTAATAACGAACATAGATATTCCGCTTGGGAAAATAAGTTAGTAAATGCAGTTGTAGGTTCAACAAATTTATTGGATAAACAAGAAGAAACATTAATTATTAGATTAAAGGAAGATAGAGATCATTGTGCTCATCTAGCTCTTAAAGATTATAGTTTGTATTCTCCTAATAAGGATCAAACAAGAGCACATATAAGAAATATGTTTGAACTCGTATTTTTGAGAGATCCGTTATTACACAAAGATGTTATTGATACAGTTCTAACAGATATTGAGGACTATTATTTAACTGTCGGCAGCATTAACCCAGAAAGATTTGGAAGTTATCTTTCGGTAAAATATTACTCGAAACTCAATAAAAAATTGGAAGAGAAATTGTTTAAAGCTCTGTGGAAATATATATTTATTAGCCAAGACAAAGAGGATGATACAAAACGAACCGCTCGTTACTATGCTATATGTTCTTTAGTTGAAAGGCACCCTGATACTTTTTTGACATATGTAAAAAATGATCCTGTTTCCTACTGTGGTAATATCAAAATTAACAAGGGTGAAGCATTCGATACTAGCTACTTTTTCAAACTAGATGATGATCGTAATAAACTCCGGTGTATAAACATAAAATTCGGCCTATCTCCACAAGCACTTTTAATCTATTTTCTAAGTACTTACCCAAATTTTTATGATGAATTAAAAGGAGACATCGCAGAAATCTTGGCACATGAAGCTGAGAAAAATATAAATTTATTTACACGTGCTATTTTTTTGAACAAAAATCTAGAAAGTCATTTGCGGTCCATAGAAGATTACAAAAATAAGGCAGCTGGCGAAATTAGAAAAATTGATTATTTTGATTTTAGCGTTTTTACTATGATAGATACCTCTATTGACTTTGAACAAATTGTATTTCTTTCTAAGGAGGCAGAAAATAGAAACTATACAAGTGTTCTTGTGGATTTTATTTTAGTCTGGCTTAATCGAATTGGAAGCCACGATTCAGTTCAAGGTGTAATGAAAAACATGATTTTCCCATTATTTCATTTGTTTAGTAAGAGCGATATTGTAAAACTTTTGGGAATTATGAATAATCACGGTCAGATCACAGGGGATAAAAAAAATCGTCATTTCTACATACCAGAACTCAAAAGGAAAATCAGTGAATATTATGGTGCGGATTTTCCCATTGATGAGTATAATTCTGTCTGGCAAGCATAATTACACAGGAGCGGGATGAAACCGCTCCTGTACGCTGATGAATCAGTTAAAATAGAAATGGCATCAACTGCTTCTTAACTGTAGTAGCTAAGAATCTTGATACCTTGTAATCTACAAAATAACGACTTGAAAAAAATTGAAATATTGATTTACACTGTAATCATAGGCATCATCGATATAATATTTCAATAATCTTGTTTTGCATAAATCTTGAATTAAACATCTCCCGACATAATATCCCTTTTTCTCTAGCAAATAGTGTGTTACGAGGGCTGCATTAGTTTACAGCTAATCGATGAACACTTACAAATAACAAAAAAACCGTTTATAAGCCATTGGCTTAAATTACGATTTTTTTGCTGAAATTAACTCATTTGGAAACTATTTAATCCAATTTGAAAAATTATCATATCCTTTATCAAGTATCCAGTCATAAGTATTATAGAAATACGATAATTTAAAAAATTTCCCTTTTCTTTCATCATTCACTTTAGAAATCGTGTAACCATCTAAATCTTTATACAAAACCCACTTATTGTTTCTGTACTCATAAAAATCTACTCTTGTACCATCACTATTATATTGTATTCCTAAGTAATCGAATGGATTAAGACCCGAGCTTTTCGTTTTTTGATCTTTTCCGGGTATGTTATTAATATGAATCCCCAATATACTATTTCCTTTACTAAGACTTTTCACTATTTCATAACGAACCCATCTTCTGTCATATGTATCTGTTCCGATTAGTACTGCTGTTACCGATGTGTTTTTTAATTCATCATTAATTAATCGCTTTAAGGCAATTTCACCTGTTTTTTTAGCCTCTTCCCAAATGGAAGCATCAAAGTAACCTGCATTATCATTTTTAGTAAGTTTATGTTGTCTAACAACATTTGCTCTAAAATCAATTACATCTTGATAATGAAAACTGAAAAACACTCTCTTAGACATAAAAGCACCACCCTCAATGGATTTGAATCTATTTCATAACTATAATTACTTATAATAAAAAATAGCTCTTACATAAATAACACAGTATTAAATGATTAATGAAGAGACAATTTTATCAAAGATAGTTGAAAAGTCCGTTCCCATCATAAGTAATTTATTATCTTCCTCTGATAAAGTATTCAGACTTCGATATGTTCCACTTTTTAAATGCGCTGCAGCAAGTTGTGCACTCCTCCCACCAACAGCTCCTAAAATAAATACAGGAATTCCTTTTTTTCTTGCTAATTCAATTTCTTCATCTATGCCAGGCTTGTGGCCATTAGAATCAGTTTTACCTCCTAAGGCGATAAGAGCAATGGCTTTTTCATTTTGTATCATTTGTTGCCTTAATTCGGTAAGGCTTAGGTCAAGATTATTATTATTAATTTCTGTCGGGAATAGTGTACAATGCTTTTTGTATTCTTCTTTCAGTGGATGGTTTAACCAATATTCAGAAACGTACATGTGGACATGTTCTTTATATTTGTCAGGGAATAATTCTTTTGCTTTTTGAAAAATCAGGTGCTGGAACGTCGGATGAGCACCAAAAATAATGGTACCTTCTTTATTTAGAATACCTGTAACTAATGCAAACACTGCATCCGTTAAAATCTGATGATACTCTAACTCAGAATCTGGGAATGCACCAGCAAGAACTATGCCTTTATTTCTCAGTGTTGCTACTTTGCTGGGGTTTACTATTCTTTCCATCTCGTATAAATACTCATCTGATGGTTCAATAGTAATTTCCTCAGGATCTACATCTACGTAACTAGCAGTCCTAGGTGTTAAGATTAATGTCGTATCGTGGTATTTGCCCAAATTACTGTTAGTATAGCCCATTTCGTTTATTGCTTGATTTACACTTGTGATATCATGCAGCTTGGGGGCTCTTCCATAGAACTGAATTAGATGGGTCATAGGGTTTTGTAAGTATTTAAAACCACTTCTCTTAACCGTTACTCTATAAAACAAATTACGCTTATTAAGCTCTCTCACTTCAACTCCATGTTTTTGAAATTGCCGCAATCGTTGAATTTGATCGTACACTAACTTTGCAGATTCCCTAGACATCCTAAAAGCCTGATCAATAATTTTGTCTAATAAGTCTAATTCAAATTCAGGTTGCGCCTCAGATAATTTTGGTAGTTCAAAATGAGGTTTACTACCTGGCTTAATTTTCAAATCTTTTCTATCCTCAGGTGATTGTGAGCCTACTTGTACCCAAACAATAGGAATATTTAAAGACATTGCGAGAAGCAATTCTTTATTTATCCATTCGGATTCCCCTGCTAATGGAGTATCAAGAAAGATTACCGCGTCACTCTGTCTGACATTCTCTTCTATGATATGTTGAGCTTCTTCCCCAACCAATATATCAAGCAGATCTCGAAAAGGCGTTTCCCCCCTTCCTCGCAACTCACGACAAAAAGATGCCGCAATGTTCTCCCCGTCCGCTCTTCTATGGCTCAAGAAAAACTTCATTTTTTCCTTATACAAGGTAGGTTGTAATTTCGAGATAATGGTTCTTGCTAGCGATACTGCGATAGTTGGTATATATTCCGAGCTTAATTTTCTTCTTCTTAAATGATCTACTATATCGAAACTCTGCACTTCTTTGAATACATCAGGAGGCTTCCTAGAATTAACGCTGGATCCGACAGGAATTATATCTTCTTTCAATTCTTGTCTTGACTTCAGCTCTGATATTTGATCGAACAACTGATTCAGTAAATATGATTCTTCCTGATTCTCTAGATAATTAAAAAATACAATCATGTCTGATTTTCCGGGTGCAATAGTCCTTAGCTTGTCTTCATTAGTCAGCATACTCACATCAACATATCTATCCAATTCATGAAAACATTCTTCAGCGAATAATGTCACATCGGGGAAATCACCAATTGTTAGTAAAGGATGTATTATATACACTTTCATAGTGCAAATTCCTCCATTTATGTTCTTTTATACGGAACCGAACCATTTAACCATAATTCAAAGCGAACATATACGTTTGAACTATCATGTACCCAAAGAGCCATTTGATTGCTTCCTTGTACTGTTCCTTTAGTAATATAGTTATAAATCCCCAAATACTCCTGACCTTCAAAAGCATCTGTCTGAGAAGTAGTATTTGTAATCGGGATTACGCCAACCTTTCCTTTTATCCCATCAAAATATCCTAATTCCCAAGGCATCCATTTTGATTCTGTTGAATTATCTGAGGTTGCGAAAAATAAACACTTGCATCTTTTCATTCTTGTCCTTAATTGTTCAGCAGTTTCTTTGGTAACTTTGGAACGATCTAATTGGAGATCTTCAATCCAATCCACATAAACGGAGTGGCCCATTTCTTCAAGTTCAAGTTTGAGCCCCAATATAATCTTAGCATCAGAATAACTGTGTGATAAAAAAATATCATAGTTTTTTGTTGAACTAAACTCATATGAAGCACTTTTCAGAATCGTACTCGCTTCTGTAAAAAAACTCTTTTTTAATAATTCTTTATCTGCCTTCGCAATCAGGTCTGATCTTTTAAATAGTGACATATAACACCAATCTTTCATATACATTATATTTCATTATATTACATTTTTTTCTCATTTTCCAGTTCTTTTGAACTATATTATCTACACATAGACCTACTCGATCTGTTTTAATAATAGGACTCTTTATTTCTTAACTGTTGATTTTGACCAATAAAAAACCGCCAAATTGGCGGTTTTTTATTGGTGAGAATTACAATTTAGTTTTGAAATACTTCTGACAGTTTCATAGATCGTACATCCTAATAATGAAAAACCCATAGGCATGTCATAGTAAGATAATACTTGATCCCCCAAACTTATCGTAGTAGACGGAACTTTTGTATTTTCCATAACTATAATCTCTTGAAAAACACGAAAGCTTACAAAGCCAACTTAATGTCATTCCCATCTCATCGCATAGTGTTTGAATAAATTCTCGATTTAAATACAAAGTGTGACCAGCATTAGGTGGTAAATTGGCATCTGCCATTTCAGAGAATCCATGCATCCAGTCTTTCCACTCTCCTACTAATACACCTTGTTTTAATATTTGAATTGAATCTTCAGTACACTTATAATCTAATGGTTCCTCGATGAGGGCTCCATGTGGAAGGTATATACTATTCATTCTCCAAAACTGCCAGCGAGGAATAGTTGCAGGCCAAATATTTTTAGTCATAGGTATAATAAGCCAATCCCCTGAGCGAATACCTTCTATTTGATCTTCGTTTTTTAACCTTCCATTGAAAAACAGTTTGGATGCTCCGAATTCAAACTCGTCGCTTTCTAAATGATCATATAGCTCCTCGATGTCAGGTCCTTCTTTACCAATACATCTTTGCAAAACTCCGGTAATTTGAAGATGATATACTAAATTATCAGATGAATGAACTATTCCGCTGGCTTGCACTAAATTGCTTTTACTAGCTTGTTGCTTTGACCATATTTCATAGACTTTCCCCCAGATACTGCTTGGAACAGTGTCAATATCACTTTCCTGATTCAATACGTATGGCCAATCATCAGGCTTATTACCTACCTTTACATTCCAAAGACCTAAATCAACAGGACTATTTCTTAAAGCTAATTTATAAGCATCACGAATACTAAATCCTTTTTGTTCTACTGCCCAAGCTAGAGACCTTAAAAAGGCTGATCTATATACCTCGCTGAACATTACATCAAAAACAGAATGTTATTATTATAGCTGAAAGTGCTTTACCAAATATGTATCGGCGCGCAGTTCCAAATAGATAACTGCGGCCGTTTTCTAAAAAACACGTATGTTGAATTCTTGCTGTTCCTCTAATAAGTAACTATTGTGGTAGATTAAAAATGTTTAATTTCACAATGCCTTCATACCAATTAGATTCGTCCCGGATAATTTCCCATCCATGTATTTCATTATTACTTATCGTAACTGTGGTACCAATCTCAGAAATTTTTTTACTTTTAAGCGTCGTGTTGATTCCATCCATTAAGACATTGAATTCCTCGTCAATGACTGTATATTTATGATCGTATTTATTCGTGGTTGGATTTAGGATTGAATAAACGTAGTATATCTTATTATCATCATAACCAAAACCCATAGCAGCATAGTCGGTAGGTAATGGATTGCGATCAGTACTCGGATCATATCTGTTATTACTAAGGAGCACTCCGTTAACTACATCCAACTGATTAAAATTATTAAAATTGATAAGTCGATGATTTTGTTGATTATAATACAAAGCTTTGCTTGTATCATTTTCAATAATGTGTTTAATTTTATGATCGGGATCATTCACAATAATCGGTTGATCAAATGATCCTTCAAAATAAAGTTTTTCTTTGAAGTATTCGCCAAATAAGACCCCATTAGTACCGTTACTATAGATAGGAATGAGGGATTCGTCCATATAAGAGTATGAATTATACATTGTTGGGACGCGCTGTACAATATAATCTTCTTGGACTATTTTTCCGTCTGGCCCAACTTTTATTTGTTTAAGTCCTTTAGTATCTGTTGTGTAAATAGAATTTCCTGAGATTACAGTCAAAGATCTATACTTATCTCCTATCGGGGAAACAACTTCGGTGACTAGATGATCTCTAGTTACCCATTTCCCCTCTTTTGCGATGGATACATAATATTTTGAATTATAAATTCCTTTGTTATAAAATACATAAAGATATCCATCTTTTTCAATAACTTTAGTATTTAATGCATTAGTGACCATTGCAAATTCAAGCAGTTCTTTTCCAATTGCTTGTCCACCAAATTTTTCTACCTGCCTATAACCTGTTTTAGGCTCTTTGATACGAACCGATCTTTCAGTTCCATCCCAAGTAACCAAATTACCTGTAGCTTGACCAATAAATCTGAGAGGTACAAACGTTGAACCGTTTACGATATGTGGCGCTTCTGTGAGATACTGTTTATGGCCGTTGACCTTTGCATAAGGGTTATCTAATTGAAGCTCAATAATTAAATCATCTTTTCTACCAGTAACAGTCTGTGTTGATTGGTCCCATACTATAGCCAATCCCAATTCCGTGAAAATAGTTCTAAAAGGAACCATTGTAGTCCCAGACTGTAAAATTGGCGACTCTTCCAATGCAATTCGTTGATTATTGATGTAAATGTCAATAGGCTTCTCCTCGGCATGAACAAGAAAACCTGAGAAGAATACAGAATAAAGAACTGGTACAGTTAAAAAAGCTTTTAATACATTATTTACTTTCAAAAAATGTTCCTCCTGCCTGATATTGGGGTAGTTAGATTAGTCCACCAAAATGTGAATTCGATGAAAAAGTCCATAATCCTCTATATATTTCCAAATTAGTGCAAATTTCTACATAGCTAAGATAATAAAGTAACAGACTGACATGCTTATTCATAGCATAGCTATGTCTATTAATACTCTTCTTAAATCTGAATCGATGGAATTCGGATATTTGATTGGTCCCATTACTTCGCGAGCTAGGCTCCGAATCCGCTCCATTTGTATTCGCGATAAAAGGTTTTTGTTTGCCCTCAGGGTCGTAAGGATGTGTAAAGCTTCAGAGAGGGACATATCGATATGAAAGAGGTTTCTAATGTTATCACTGAAAAGGTAATTCATTAATTCTATATCGCTCGCTAGTATCTCGGGATTTTTGGCCACAGTAGTATGCTTGGAAAATTTGTCGTTGACAAGATGATTCTGTTGTACAACTTCTATATTCAACTCCTGTTGCTGCCATTTTAATTCTTCTTTTTCGGCTGCAATGGCAACTTCCCTTTCGTAATGAGATGAGAGTATCTGCAAACGTTGTTGCATGATCTCAGTTTCCTCGTTATCCCACCATGTAAATCCGTGGTTCAAGTGATCGAGTGAAGTAGCCCGTTCAAGCGATATAAGAGATCGGTGAACATGATAGCCAAACTTATTATGATGTACAGGTATAAAGCGCTGAATATAAGCATTACCCGCTCCTGGATCAACATATGCAAGGCTGTATACATCAGGCGATTGAAAAGCATCACGTTCGAAGACATGCTGCTGAATACCGAAGTACTCCCGTAATACAAAAGCTTTTCCGAAGACATCAATGAATTCCGACATAAAGGCAGTCCACTGCACATCAGTCTCGGTTTGGATCTTCATTTGCTGTTCCGCTTTATAGAATGAGACGACCTTACGTTCTGGAACAGTTGCAAGCCATGAGAAGTCGATGAAAAAAAAGGGCTTAAAACCTGCAGCCCGATATGTCTCCGTTCTCTTTTGAATGTAATTATTATAAGCTTCATCCTCACGAGAACCGGTGATATAGTCGATTGCCCATATCGAGCCATCTGGAAAGGTAAGGATAAAGTCAGGAACAATTTTAAGACTAGATCGGCACATGTACCCATCCTGAACGATGATGGATTGAGGCTTCAATTGACCTTCTAGATAGGTTCGAAGAATAGCACGGCCTGCTCGATGGGTAATATTGTCTTCACTTTTCTTAATACGTGTAATGTAACGCTCATAATTTTCCGCGCTTGGACATGGGTCCCGATGACGAAAGTGTGGAGTCTCCCCCCTCAAAACTAGAGTTACCGGTTGACTGCAACAAGGACATTCAATTACTTTTTTGTTTGAATGAATTCGATACTTTTCTTCTAGATTCCGAACTACACTTTCTCTTGAAGCGCCTGTTGATAACTGCTCAAACCATTCTTTGTTGATTTCAATACGTTGATCAATAAGTACCGCTACTTCCATATAGCCTCCGTTGTAAAAACATGTATTTATTCATTAATACTTCCACATCTTCTTCTGAAACCCTTTTGTTTGCCTTGGGAGTGATTAGACTTTCCAACCTATTTGACAGATGTATCATCTAAAGTCAAAAGGTTACTTCTAATTTTCTATGGTTGCATAATTGGAAAGCTGCATCACTCTAACAATAGAGATACTTTGACCCTCTACAGCAAACACAGAAATATCCATCGAATTGCCAACAATAACCTGTACTTAAAAAAATCCACATGCTATTCCCCTTCAAACAACCGTTCGCCTTTATGCAGTCTCCAGGCAATTTTAGCCGTATGCGGGAGCTCACGAGCGGTTGGTGCGTGAGCCGCTAAATACCGGGTGCAGGCGAGTAGCATCGTTTCTTTGGCTTTCTCCGCAAAAGAACCTGCCGCGGTTTGCCAGCGGTCGTATTCGGCCATTGTGGCCTCATACATTTGGAAAGAATGGAATTCTGCATCCTCCCGTAACAGCGCATGGCCAAGTGTGTTAAGCAGCGCTCCTGGCTCACCACCACCATGAATGTAATCCATCACCCATTGCGCGGCCGGTCCGACCTGCTGGCGNGAGCAGCTCCTGGTGGTTGGTCGGCGCGGCGGAGCCGGATGGCTTCGGACGCGCGGCTGTCGGTACGTTTAAGAAACGGTCCAGATATACGCTGACAGCTCCGTGAAAAATCGCCCGCTGCAACAGCGGCTCATCTGATTGCAGCAGCCTTTCATGCACGGCGTGAGCATATGTGAACGTATGGAGTACTGCAATCCAATCGCCAAAATCATTCTGCGTATGGAAACGAACGATCCGTTCCGCGGCGGCCAAAGCAACGAGCTTCGCCAATTGCGCCGGA
>NZ_JAOQIO010000108.1:0-1928 GCF_025567575.1 Paenibacillus baimaensis
CGTATTGAGCTATCGTCTCCCGTTAGATTCCTGTAGATGGATAAATTTCAGCTTTGTAAAAAAACGAGCGCCTCGGTACGATGGAAGTACGCACGGGTCAAAAGCCCTTTAATTCCATCATCCAGGAGGACGCTCTACCATGAAGTTTAAAGCACAAGATAAGCAAAATCAACTCATTGAAAACATTACCGTTCATCATCTGGTTGTAGGTGTAGACATTGCTCAGGAAACCCATGTTGCTAGAGCGGTTAACTTCCGCGGTGTCGCTCTCGGCAATCCATTGGTTTTTAACAATAACGAGGATGGCTTCAGGTCCCTCGACCGTTGGATTCGCGACTTATCAGCTTCATATAAGCTTTCTCACGTTATCGTTGGTATGGAACCGACTGGCCATTACTGGTTCAGCCTTGCCGGATGGCTTAAAAATAAAGCAATTGAAGCCGTACTCGTTAATCCTCACCTGGTTAAAAAGAATAAAGAAAACCGCGACAATACACGCTCTAAAAGCGACAAGAAAGATGCTTTAGTTATTGCCGACATGGTGAAAAACGGCTACTACTCCCCCATCCGTTTCCACTCGTCTGAGTACGACTCGCTGCGAGTACTCATGGCTAACCGAGAAACGGTTGTTAAACGACTTGTAAGTACCGTTAACCAGATCCACCGCTGGGTCGACATTGTATTTCCAGAACTCAGACAAGTCTTTAAAATCCTAACTTGTAAGGGAGCTTTGTTAACCCTCAGGCTTTTTCCGCTACCATCTGACCTTTGTAAACTGAGTCCTGATGATGTCATTAAGGGATGGCAGACATTCATGAAGCGGCATTCTGGGGTGCGTAGAGCTCATCTTCTCATTGATCTTGCCAAGCAAACTGTTGGTTCTAAGCAGGCCTCACACGCTTACAAACTGCATCTAGAGCAGCTTCTTGAGGAGCATGACTTAGCTACTAAACAACTGCAGAGAATCGAAAAAGAAGCTAAGGACATTGTTGAACGTATCCCCTATTCAGGTAAGATCTTAGCTATTACAGGGATAAGTGCAATTGCTTTAGCTGGTGTTTTAGGAGAGGCTGGAGATCTTAGAGGTTACGCACACGGGAATGCCTTACTCCGTCACGCAGGTCTAAATATAACTGAAGCAAGCTCAGGTAAATGGAAAGGACAGTTGACGCTCAGTAAACGTGGCCGTCCACGACTGCGACACTTTCTCTATTTAATCACGATGAGCATGGTCATGAATAACAAAGAGTTTAAAGCCTTACATCACCATAATGTTGAAGTAAAGAAGCTTAAAAAGATGAAATCTATTATGAAGTTATGTGGAAAGCTAGCTCGACTCTTAGTCGGAGTAGTTCGTAGTGCCGAAGCCTACAATCCAAACAAAATCTTTGCACTAGCAGCTTAAAACTAAATCTCACCTCACGCAAGTTGGCGTATTCGCAGGAGAACAAAGAAAGCACGGAGTATCGGGATACGTTAAACAAAAGGGCTCAGACCCATTCCGTTAGAAAGACCGACCTCCACCCCTTGGATAGATATGACGAAGGAATGAAAGGGCTATTGACCCGTCGAGACATGGGAGTGAACATCGCTAAGGGCACCGTGGAGAATACGTGCAGCATTTGGAATGTATTGGGTGAATAAACCTCACCTCTGTTCCCGCATGCCTTTTTAACGAAACATTCTAATGTATCTCGTTATCTTTCATTCATCACCGATAGCTAAACCATGAAATCCTGCGAGTAGACGAGCTTGCGTGAGGAATTTAAATCATACCGAGGGAGTTGNTGAAAGCTTCATTCATTAGAATGAATCATTTCCTGTGCAATTCATATTAATCCTTTGTACTCACTTCATTAAGCTCATGTAATTGGTGGTTATTGGAACTTGTTTAAACCCCCATTTTTCGTAGAACATCACTTTATTAT
>NZ_JAOQIO010000112.1:0-503 GCF_025567575.1 Paenibacillus baimaensis
CGGATGACAAGAACTTTTCCCGCCGCGTGTTTGTCGCAGCGCATTTCCGAAATCAAAAAAACACATCGTCTTTTTATTGGGACAATGTGTTTTTAGGAAATTGAAATTAGAATTTATATAGTCAACCTGCTTACATATTGATCAACGTATTTACTCAGTGCTTTATTGTCATCTGTTGGATTATCAAAAATTCTCATCGATNTACACTTAGTGGTGTGAATGATTTCATTTTTCTAAGCGATTTCTTAATATTTTTTGTGCTAATGGCACACTTAATATCAAACTTAATATCAAACTTAATATCAATCTTGCTTCTTGCTTCATTTTGCAAAATTACTTCAACGACATTTTTGTTACCAACTTCTGAGAGTTTAAAAATTATTTTAGGTATACTCTTTTCTAGCATTATCCTAACTTGATTCCAATAAGGAACTCGAATTTGCTCTGTTCCCATTGTTGCAATATTAAGCCATTGATAAAAATAATTTAGACACAATTCAGAT
>NZ_JAOQIO010000105.1:0-1736 GCF_025567575.1 Paenibacillus baimaensis
TTTAGAGGGGTCATTTTCTTTTTCAGGAGGGATTTCGAATGCGAATCATCAAGACAAATCAGGTTATTGACGTGTTGCGCCGCGCAGAAGCACTTCCGGCGGTACTTCTCGATCTGGTCGAGGACTACTTCTTGCTGCTAAATTTGTTCCCACTCATTAACATGAAACTACGCTAAACTGCCCGTTAACGTAATAGAGCTGCCGATCGTGCTGGCAGCCTCGTCCTTGTGTTATTGTTTTAACGTTCTCCGTTAGCGGAACACCTTATGAAGCATCAAAACTTCGTTAGTGTTGTAAGGGAGAGAGGGTGCCGATCGACTGCGTACATTGTTTTCTGTAATTATGGGCTTCGCTAGTTTGTTAAGCCTACTTGATTGATATTATAAAAAACCGTTTTGCCTTTAAGCAAAGATTTACAAAGTTCAATCAGACTTGGTATATGTTCACGTATCCACATATGCTTTTCTTTTCTACTTACCAGAAATGCGTAGTATTCGCATATATTCAAAAACATCAAGTCCTCTAACTGTGCGATGTCTATTTTTCCGGAAATAATATTAGTGTAGCCGGAAAGCAGATCATCCCGTAATTCATTTTTAGTAAATAGGGCACCCATAGCGACATCTGATGCGTAGTATCCAAACCCCGATAATCCGAAGTCAATGAATGAAATTCCCCTTGATGTGCGGATTAAGTTGCTATAGTGAATGTCGGCATGGATGAATCCCCATGTCTCGAAACTTTTGCTCAACCCTTTCATACGATCGGTTACCAGCGAAAATGCATTTTCAAGAATTTGAAATTCCTCGGTGTCGATAATACCTATTTTTTCGCCTGATCGCAATTTGGTCAACATGTTATTTACCCACACAATCCCATATTCGGGTCTTATAAAACCTGAACCTTGTTTGAAACTCCGCGAAAACTGATGTAAATATGCAATATGCTTCCCCAAGGTACTAACCATTTCCTCACTGGTGAAATCTCTCTTGGACATGGTATCCCCGAAAATCCATTTCAAGACGGAACAATGCACTTCTTCGCATTCAATAACAACGCTTGTTACTAGTTCACCGTATAGATTCGGAACAGGGATTTGAACAGGTAATTCGGAATGAGACGACCAAGTTAACAAATATTCTAGTTCCGATTGAATCGCCTCACGCATGTTTTGTACACCCTGCATGTTTTTTGTTATTGGTTTATGCATTCGCAACAAGTAAGTATCTTCAGATCCCTTATCTATTACTTTGTAAGTAATGTTTTCATTATGACGAATAAATTCCACGATAGGGTCGATAAAAAAATATTTAAGTATAACTTCCTTAAAACAGTTCGTATAATCCATGGAATTGAATGTCACTCCTTAGCATAGTAAACTATCCTCCCGTTTGTAGATCGAACCACCCAAAATTGAAGAGCGATGGATCGTATCCACCTCTACTCTCACGTTACTCGTTTTAGGCAATTTTCCCAACCACATTCACTCCATTTTATGATAACAATCCGGTTGTTGTACAACAATAACATAGTTACCACATATTAGGGGCGATTCACATCTGCTTTTGAACTAAACTCCCCATAGCATAATGAAAAAAGGAGCAACTGCCTGCGGCACTGCTCCGTGGTGCATTGAACTAACGTTCCTCGTCCCTCAGTATTAAGGATTTATATAACGAATACTCATTCATTCGCAGGATTTCATCTTTGGAATACAGCGGCCGTAAGGATATTAA
>NZ_JAOQIO010000011.1:0-130164 GCF_025567575.1 Paenibacillus baimaensis
GGGCCTTGGCAGGTGGGACACTGCAGCGCTGAGCAGTTTGCTGAACGTTATGCTTGCTTTGCCCAAGCCATGAAGGCTGTTGATCATGGGATCAAGCTGTTGGCTTGCGGAGACGTCCGAATGGATTGGAACCAGACTCTCTTACAGAAAGCCGCAGAGCATATCGATTATTTGACTTTGCATTTATATCATGGGTACTCGCGTTTTGGAATGAATGAGCATACGCCAAAGGATGAGCGTTATAAGGCAATGGTTTCCTTTCCGGAATGGACAAGGGCATCTATACAGCAATTAAGAGAAATGTTCAGTTCCAATCAACGGTATGCCCATTTGAAATTGGCTATTACTGAATATAATACGATGTATGCTCCGAATACCATTCGTAAGGGTCTTCCCCATGAGCACACGCTGGAAGCTGCGGTTGCCAATGCGGCGAATTTGAATGAGTTTATTCGAAACAGCGACCTGGTGGAGATTGGCAGCTTCTCCGACCTTGTCAATGGCTGGTTGGGTGGATGTATCAGGGTGGGGGACTTCTATGCGGATCAGTTTCGCGGTAAATCGACAGGCTGGAGCGGTAAGTCTTTGACTGTCTATGGCACACCCACTTATCATGCGATGAAAATGTATGCAAACCGTGACTTGGGTCATGTAGTAAACAGTCATACCGAATGCGGCACTTTTAAAGTGGATAGTCTTGTGTCTGCTGTACCACAGCTTGATCACCTGCTGGATCTGGACGTCGTGGCTTGTATCAATCTTAATGGAGATAAGCTGACCGTCTTTATAGTCAACCGAAGTCTCGAAGCTGCGTTGACCGAAGTGCAGCTGGCCGGATTTGCAGACTCAGGCACAGCCCGTTTATTTGAGTTAACAGCGAATGATTATGAATCCATCAACAGTGTGCACAATCCGGATCTCCTTGTTTGCGTATCCCATGAATTACAATTTTCGCAAAGTCAAGTGAGCTGTCAACTAAGGGCATCATCCGTCTACGTATTGGAAATAACACGCTAACAGGATGGCGATTGCCACTAGCATAAACAGAGGAGCGAAACGAACGAAATGACGACAAAGAAATATGTAAAAAATTATCCGAGACCTCAGTTTGTCAGGGATAACTGGGTTGATCTGAACGGTGAGTGGAGCTTCGGTTTCGATGATGTCAATGAAGGTGAATCCAAGAGGTGGCAGCGAAGCTTCGGCGGGGACGATAAGATTATCGTTCCTTTCACTTACGAGACGGCGGCAAGCGGCATCGGTGAAGAAGCCCACCATCCTTACGTCTGGTATAACAGAGTGCTGCACATCCCGTTGGAAGCAGCCGGCAAGCGAATTCTCCTGCATTTTCAAGCGGTTGATTATATTGCGAAAGTATGGATTAATGGCGAATACGTCGGAAGGCATCAAGGTGGTTATTCGGCATTTTCCTTCGATATCGCACCTTTTGTAACCATCGGATCTTCCAACGAGCTAACGGTCAAGGTGGAAGACAGTATAGACACGACCCAGCCCCGTGGCAAGCAGCGTTGGGTGGACGATAACTTTGAATGCTTCTATGTACAGACGACGGGTATATGGCAGACCGTTTGGCTGGAGTATGTAGATCGGGAATACGTCGATTCGGTGAAAATCACGCCGGACGTCGATTCCGCAACCGTTCGCTTTGAGTACCAGGTCAAAGGCGATGTCCACTCTGGCAGCAGGCTTCGGCTGGAAACAATTATTACGATGAAGGGTCGTCAGGTTAAGCAGGCAAGCTTGATGATTGACCGCTCTTGGCTGCAACTGGAGGTCGATCTCGTTCACGAAATGAACGGACCGTGGAAGCGTTGCTACTGGGCACCAGGTCGTCCGAATCTGTACGATGTTGAGTTTATTCTGTACCGTGACGATGTCGTGATTGACCATGTCTACTCTTATTTCGGCATGAGAAAAATATCTATTGAGAAGGACAAGGTGCTGCTTAACAATGTTCCGATCTACCAGCGGTTACTGCTGGATCAAGGCTATTGGCCGGACAGCCATTTGACGCCTCCTTCCGAGGATGCACTGATCGCGGATATCGATCTCCTTCTGCAGATGGGGTATAACGGTGTCCGTAAGCACATGAAGGTGGAGGACGCCCGGTTCCTGTACTGGTGCGATGTCAAAGGCGTACTTGTATGGTCCGAGATGGCTGCGACCTTCGAATTTAACGATAATGCGGTTCAAAATTTTACATTGGAGTGGATGGAGGTCGTTCGTCAGCAGTATAATCATCCTTCCATTATCACGTGGGTTCCGTTCAATGAATCGTGGGGCATCATGAACATTTTCAAGGATCAAAGGCAGCAGAAATTCACCGAATCGATCTATTATTTAACAAAGGCGTTCGATCCGAATCGCCCGGTCATAACTAACGACGGCTGGGAGCATACGGTGTCCGATATATTGACGCTGCATGATTACGTGGAAACAAAGGAGCGATTCCTTAAACGTTATGCGAACAAGGACGAAATCGTGAACAACGAGAAGACCTTCAACCAATGGAAATACGCTTTTGCCGACGGCTACAGCTACAAGGGACAGCCGATCATCGTCAGCGAATTTGGCGGCATTGCCTTCAAGTCTGACAAAGGCTGGGGCTACGGCGGTCAGGTTGGTTCGGAAGAAGTGTTTCTTGAACGCTTCCGCGGCATTCACGAAGCTATCAAGCAGACGGAATACATCGTAGGGTACTGTTATACGCAAATTACCGACGTTCAGCAAGAGGTGAATGGGCTCTTGACCGAGGAGCGCAAGCCTAAGGTGCCGATTGACAAGATTAGGGAGATCAATCTTGCCTGAAGAGAGCGATCTGTTAAGTTAATCGAACACAATTACCAGTATGAGCCAGTTTCCAAGCAACAAAGAAGCCTTAGTCCGGTATTCACCGAATTAAGGCTTCTTGTCATGGCACGAACACGGATTGAAATGAGGAACGCTTATCGCTTATCTTGGTCTTGATTAGGCGTTTCCGGTAGATCCTCTTGTACCTGACTATTTACAAAAGCCTGCTTGTCTATATTGGCTTGAAACGCGATTTTACCTTCAGCCAATTGTTGTATTTTTGCTATTTGTTGACTTTTGTTCAACAAGATCGCCTCCATTTCATCCATAAGATTCCCATAAAAGAAATGAATCATGCAAATCCGTTCATAAATCGACTTCGTTTCTTTACTCGAATTTAAATTTATCCTTCCATTACATCCGCACCCAATTCGCCTGCAACCTCAATCATTTTGGGAATTACGGCTTCATTGGTGCCGGATACATAAATATCTCCTTGATAGTACCGAAATGGGATCTTTGCATCGCCACAGCTCCACATGAAAAACTCCCCTTCAATGGACATGCTGGTAGAGCCTGTCACCGTAAATACGGAGGTATAGGAAAAATCAGGTTTAGAAGAAAAAAACTTTTTGCACTCTTCTAATGTTATGGTTTTCGCTGAATTGTCATTGTCCTGTAGTGCTCTTGTGATTCGATAACGTTGACTCATTGAGATTCCTCCATTATTACTGGATAGCTGGGTCGTGCACGAGTTCAATGCAGCAGGTACCCTTGTCCAGGCTTATTTTATGACTTTGTGTCCTAGCTCCGCCTTATGTTGAGTTGAAGCCGTAATCATGCAAACCCAAATGCTGAATACTCCACAGATGATATAAGTATACGTATAGTAAGGTGCTGCTTCACCACGAATGAACATCATTGTTGTAATACCATTGGTCGATCCATCGCCTCCAACAAGTATTAATAAATAACCGATTAAGTATATCAATAAACGCTCACTAATTACAGGAATTATACTGACCCATAGTGCGCCAGAGCGCTTTTTGACAAAAGCCCTTTTTACATATAGTCCTGCAAGCAGATACGGTACGATTATCAAAGGTACACCAATAAAAGTGCCGGAAAGATCCCAATTGTAATCAGCTGGTTGTTTGAAAAGTATGGGATACAGTGTAAACATAGCAAACAGCGTAAGTAAATAGCCAAACGTTGTAACCAACCAGCCTCCAACAATCTTACCCATCATATCTATCATCCTCCTTTCCATTGTTGCCTACAGTTATCTTTAAGTAAAGACTGATTACGAGGAAATAATGTCATACTGACGTGTATCCTATTAGGATATAATATGATGGATGAACTCCTCTAGAAGAAAGAGAGTGTGGAAATTTTGAAAATTAGAGTAGCAAGGGAATCCGACTATCCAGAATTAAGACAAATATACCTTGACTCACGTCGTAACAGTTTTGAGTGGGCTAATAAAGAAGAAATGACCTTGGAAGACTTTGATAAGCATACTGAAGGAGAATATATGATTGTAGCAGAAGAAGACGCCCGTATTATGGGATTTACTTCGTTGTACTTGCCGGATAATTTTATTCATAATTTATTTGTTCACCCTGATTGTTCAGGAAAGGGCGTTGGTAGTCAATTACTTCATTCTGCCATAGAAAAAATGAATAAACCAGTAACCTTGAAATGTGTATCTAAAAATCAAAAGGCAATGCAGTTCTACGAAAATAATGGCTGGAAAAAGGTTGTTGAAAAAGGCAGTCCCGATGAAAGGTATTGGGTAATGGTGTACGAATAAAGCAGGATAAAGCAGGATAAAGCAGGATAAAGCATGGTATGAAGAAGTCTTTTCGCTCTGAATGTTGCCACTAGTCTGCCCTCTCTAAATGCTTTTATTTTAATAAAACTATCAAAAAAATACCATTTTCCTGAAGATTTCTTGTAAAATACAGTCGGATATATGGTTTTTTTGTCGGATATATATTAAAATAACTAAGCATTTTTGTAAATTCTTCCTCTGGAAGAGTAATCATACATTATAGGAGAGAGAGACTTGGGCACAGAGAGAAAGAGTAGAGTGCTGCTGCAAGTGCTGGCAGCTATTCTAGCAATCCTACTTATGATGGGGAATGTAGTAGTAATAGCCTCGGATTCGCAATCGGTCAGCAAGGAGATCGTTGATCCCTATCAGGTGTACACGTATGAATTGATGACGCAACAAATCGACCAGTTGGCAGCTGCTTACCCTGAATTAATTGAGGTGAAGTCAATTGGGACAACAGGGTTTGGCCGAGATATTAAGGCGGTAAAAGTCGGGAAAGGCGATGCCTCTATCCTCATAGATGGGTCTCAGCATGCCAGGGAATGGATGGGGACAAATCTGATCCTATATATGATAGACCGTTACGCGTATGCCTATGAGCATAATATGAAATATGAACATTATCCTGTTCGTCAATTGCTGGATCAGTGTTCGATCTGGTTTGTGCCGATGGTCAATCCGGATGGTGTGACGCTTCAGCAGGAAGGGCTGAATGCTTTTCCTGAGTCGTACCATTCTTATCTGCTCAGCATGAACGGTGGCAGCACTAATTTCAAACGCTGGAAAGCAAATGCGACAGGAATCGATATTAACCGTCAGTATCCTGCGATGTGGACGGGCATTCGTAATTCTCCCCAGTACCCGACATTCAAAAACTATAAGGGCTCAGAGCCGGTGGAAACAGCCGAAGCCCTCAGCATGATTCGATTTACATACGAGAGCGATCCGGAAATTGCCCTTTCCTATCACACCTCAGGCGAAGTGTTATATTGGCATTTCAATACGGCTTCGGAATATGTTGCGCGCGATAAAAAAATGGCTGATACGATAAGTGGCATGACAGGATACAGCCAAATCAAACCGGAAAAGGACCCTTCAGGTGGAGGCTTCACGGATTGGTTTATTGTGCAATTCGGGCGCCCCGGTTTTACAGCCGAGCTTGGGCCGTATCAAGAAGAAAACGAGCTGCCCCTGTGGACGTTTACTGACATATGGGAGAAAAATCAGTCGATGGGCCTGTATCTGGCTTCAGAAGGGTACAAGCTGTGGCGGGAGCGCTACCCGATCGAAAAGGTCGAGGAAAACATTCAACTGCTCGAGCCGGTGCAACTCTACAATCGCCCCAGCGATTCGTTTCCTACTGGCGGGGAGTTGAAGGAAGCAAAGGTTACATCGGATTCCCGCATGGGGGATTGGTACCGCATACCAACATGGCTCGGTCCGAGGTGGGTACGACTGAATCACGTGTCTTATCTTCATGGACACAGTGAGAGTTATCCGAATCGCATCAACCTGAAGGAAAAGACAGCTATTTATAAGTATCCCAAAGCGAACGAGGCAGAGCTGCTCGGCCAATTGGAGCCGCAGGAGGTTGAGACCTTGGAACGCTGGAATGACTGGATACTAATCCGAACCTGGTCAGGCGATGGCTGGATACAGGAGAAGAAATAGGGTTGATCGTGAGGTCGGGTGCATTTCGCACTCGGCTTTTTGTTTACTTTGTTTTTTTGAACAATTAGCTCATTAAAATTTAGATCGAATTACAATAAACAGTAGATCAAATTGAAATGTCAGGTTATAAGCGGTAAAATGTGGGCAAGAGCACTTTTATGTCATGAAACATAACGTATATAAGTGTATAAATGAATGGAACATCTTTTTATGGCAATTTTCCTTACAATTAATTCGGGTCGTACAGAAAGGAATGATCAATGATGAGCTTAGAGGCTTTGAACGAACGGGTAAAAACGGATCTTTCCTATCTCGCTTACGGCGGGCCGAACTGGGTACGACCGCTTAACCATCCTGATGGACATGTATATGATGTAGTAATCGTCGGCGGGGGTCAAAGCGGATTAGGTGCGGCCTTCGGCCTTTTGCGTGAGCGAGTATCCAATATTCTGGTCATCGACGAAAACACCGAAGGATTGGAAGGGCCTTGGGAAACTTATGCCCGAATGGTGACACTGCGCACGCCTAAGCATCTGACCTCTATTGATCTTGGAATTCCTTCTCTGACATTCCGCTCGTGGTGGGAAGCGCAAGTGGGGCTGGAAGGCTGGGAGGCATTGGTCAAGATTCCGCGGGGCGACTGGATGAACTATTTGCGCTGGTATCGGAAAATTCTCAATCTGCCCGTCATAAATGAGGTCAAGCTGAAGTTGATTGAGCCTGCTGAAGGAGGCATCCACCGACTGCATGTGGAGAGAGCGGGTATCTCATCCAGTCCATTGCTGGCGCGCAAGGTCATTCTGGCCACGGGGATTCAAGGTGGTGGCGAATGGCATGTTCCTCCCCTGATTGCCGACAACTTGCCGAGGCATCTTTACGCACATACCTCTGAGGCTATTGACTTTGAAGCTCTTATGGGCAAAAAGGTGGCTGTTTTGGGTGGTGGAGCTTCGGCCTTTGATAATGCCAATTTTGCACTATCAGAAGGTGTAGCTGAGGCCCATGTATTCGTCCGCCGCAAGGAGATTCCTCGTATCAACCCGATTCGCCAGATGGAGGTTTCCGGTATGATTGAGCATTTTCCAGCCTTGTCGGACGCTGATAAATATGCGGCTATTGCCCATTTCTTTAAACACAACCAGCCGCCGACCAACGATACGTTTGAACGTGCGGCTTCATGGTCTGGATTTAATGTTCATTTGAATGCACCGTGGCTTGATGTAGAGGCAATTGGTGAGGGTGCATTGGTGACTACGCCTCAAGGCACATACCACTTTGATTTTCTGATTATCAGCACGGGTTTGCTCACTGATCCCGCCTTGCGTCCCGAGCTGAGACTTATTGAAACACATATTGCCCGTTGGGGCGACCGCTACAAGGCCCCGGAAGAGCTGGCCAATCCTGTGCTCGACGCGCATCCTTACCTTAGCCCTGGGTTCGCTTTCTTAAGTCGTACTGAAGAGGGCCAAAAGCAGCTGGACGGACTTTTTACTTTTAGTTATTCGGCATTGATCAGCTGCGGGATTTCCGCCTCTGCACTTTCAGGTATGCGATATGGGATTCCGAAGCTCGTAACAACCGTGACAGACCAGCTTTTCCTGGACGATCGTGAAGAGATTTTGAAAAACTTTTTTGCCTATAGGGATACTGAATTTATAGGAGAATGGACGAAGTAGGGGGAAGCTATGAGTTAGTAACAATGTGCTCGGGGTCATTTTCAGGTGATGCAAGGTAAGGGACTATGTATGGATTTTGAACAACAAGTTCCTGCAAAAAGGTACTGACCTAACGGTCGGTGCCTCTTCGTTATGTAGACTGCCTTGAGTGGAAATTTGATCCTGAATTTATGATATCTTTAAGGTTCCATGGCAGGTGGACCACATTGGGATGTCGAAAAGGTCACTTATGATAAATTCAATGAGTAAATGGAACTATATGAAATTCTTTTTAATGATTGGAGTGATCTGTACCCTACTGGTGGGATTCCGCATGCTCTGGATTGTTATTCAAACGATTCCCGAGCATCCTAAAGCCGTACAGGGCGTTCTGGATCTTAGAAACTTCAGCATCAATAACAGTCGCCCCATTACGTTGGATGGCCAGTGGGAATTTTACCCGGGTCAGTGGTTACAAACAAATGATACAGCCAGCCTCGCGGCGACAACGAACCGAGACTACCTTAACGTTCCCGGCAAATGGGATGATGCCTTCTCTTCAACTGCCCAAGAGAATGCTGCCCACGGTTATGGAACATATCGCTTGGTCGTCAAGATCCCCGAAAGTGAAGAAACAATGTTTGGCATCAGGGTGATGAAAGCGGTAAGTGCCTCCGAGGTATACATCAATGGACATTTGACAGCCCAAAATGGGCGTCCCGCCGTATCGAAAGAGCTTCACCAAGCTCGAAATACACCTTATTCCGCATTCTTCACATCGAATGGAAGCACGATTGAGATCATCATACATATGTCCAATTATGAATATGCACGTGGGGGAGGCATCGTCCGCTCGGTGAAATTGGGAACAGCCGAAGCGATTGGACGGGAGTCCTTGCTATACACCGTCACGAACCTGACAGCAGCTATTGTTTTGTTTCTGTATGGGTTTTGTGCTTTCATTTTGTATGCCTTTCGGAACAGGAGTAGAATGTTTCTTTACTTCTCGTTTCTTTTATTCAGCGGCGCGAGCACGGTGCTGATGAATTATGAAAAACTATTTCTGATAGGGGTGCCTCTCAATTTCGAATGGGCCATGAAGCTTCAGTACCTAGCATATTGCGGTACGGCCATGTTCGTATTACTGTTCTTGAAGCATCTTCTTCCTGAATATGGGAAGGCTAGATCCATTCCCTGGTTTTGTACGCTGTGTGGTTTGGTTGCCTTGGTGAGTGTGCTATCCCCAGCCTCTTACGTTGCGTTAATCGAGCCGCTGCCTGTACTTCTAAACGCAACAACCGCGATTATCGTTCCTGTCTTTTATCTTCGCGAGGCCTGGAAGAGGGGTGAAGGTGCCTTTTACATGCTGCTTGGGGCGTGCGGAACCTTTTCCCATACAGTATGGAGTGTAATGGACAATATGGCTTTATTCGAGGCTGCTTATTATCCATTTGATTTGCTCATTTCATTTTTCAGCTTGGCTTTATTCTGGTCAGTAAAATTTCTTCGGGCCACTGAGAACACCAAAAAGCTCGCCGAGGAGCTTCTGCAAGCAGATCGTAACAAGGATGAATTCCTTTCCGTGACTTCTCATGAGCTGCGCAATCCGCTTCACGGAATGATTAACATTGCTCAGGCTGTCATCGATACTGCGAAACCTGCGCTTGACCACAAGCAAACGAAAGATCTGGAGCTGCTCATTTCTATCGGGCGTCGGATGTCCTTCCTGCTGAATGATTTGCTGGATCTGGATCGTCTAAAAGCGAATGCTATCCGACTTGAGACGTCCCGTGTTCGTGTGCAGTCCGTGGCTTCCGTTGTCCTGGACATGCTTCATTTTATGATAGAAGACAAGAGTCTCCAATTGGTCCATGCCATACCTGATGATTTTCCTGAAGTGAGGGCTGACGAAAATCGGCTTTTGCAAATTTTGTTCAACCTGCTGCATAATGCGGTCAAGTATACACATGAAGGGTCGATTTCGATAAGTGCAGAGTTGAAGGAGGGCATGGCCTACATTCATATTCATGATACCGGAAGCGGCATCGATGTAGAACTGCAGAGTAGAATTTTTGAGCCTTATGAGCGCGGCGATGCTAACCTGACGGGTACGGAGGGTGGACTGGGCCTCGGTTTGAGCATCAGCTCCCGATTGATACAGCTGCATAAAGGATCTTTGACGGTCAGCTCCGAGCAAGGACGGGGATCTATATTTACGTTCACGCTGCCGCTGGCGGATGTTATTGATCCAACGGCCATCATGATGGTTCAAAGTGTAGCTGCAGCTGCTTCATTTAAGGAAATCGCTGCTGCCGCTGTCGCTAATACCTACAATGAGACTTCACTTTCATCGGCGCACTCCCTAACGAATTCACCGAGAATTTTAATTGTAGACGATGACACCATCAACTTGAAAATATTGTACAACCTGCTCAAAGCGGAGCTATATGAAATTGTTACCGTTACAGGTGGTCACGAAGCGCTCGCCATGCTGAACAAAGATCATTGGGATCTGGTTATTACAGATGTGATGATGCCCTATATGTCAGGCTATGAGTTGACACGTTCGATTCGCAATCGGTTCTCATTATCAGAGCTTCCAGTGCTTCTATTAACGGCAAGAAATCGTCCGGAGGATGTATCGATGGGATTCCAGTCCGGTGCGAATGATTTTATTACCAAACCGATGGATGCGCTGGAGTTGAAATTCAGAGTGCGAACCTTGACCGATCTGAATCGCTCGTTCCGCGAACGCCTCAGTCTGGAGGCCGCATGGCTTCATGCCCAGATCAAACCGCATTTTCTTTTTAATGCCTTAAACTCGATAGCAGCTCTTAGCGAATTCGATATGGAGCGCATGCGGAGCCTGCTGGAGGCTTTTACCCAATATTTACGTGCAAGCTTTGACTTTCGTAATCTCGACCAGTTGATTCATCTTGAGCAGGAATTAGACCATGTCCGCACTTATTTGTTTATAGAAAAGGAAAGATTCGAGGATCGCTTAGAGGTTGTATGGGAGTTGAATGGAAAGCAACATCTGATGGTTCCCCCGCTATCGATACAACCTCTTGTGGAAAATGCTATCCGACATGGTATCATGAATCGTATCCAGGGTGGAATTGTCACAATAAGAGTAACACAAAGGTTGGACGGAACGGAAATTACCGTAAGCGATAACGGTGTTGGCATGACGGATGAAAGACTGCAAGCGGTATTGAATAGAACATCGGATGAACGCCAAGGTGTCGGTTTGTACAATCTGGATCGCCGTCTGAAGCAGTCGTTCGGTGAGGGTTTGAACATAGAAAGCGAAGCAGGTCTTGGCACAACGGTGAAGATGTCCATCCCTCTTCAATAAAGCCTCTTAGTCAACATTGCCCGGTTATAGAATGGATAATCGATGAATAGGGGGAATAAGATGAGGTTTATATGCATTTAATTGCTATACCTCAAAGGACGGATGGTTTAACGTTATATCGGGGAATTTACGCAGCTGCTGGTGACGCCATACAGATAGGGCAAATGTAATAAACGCAAATCAGACCCGCATCATATACATGATGTGGGTCTGACCATTAATGTAAGAGGAGGGGTATTGATAGAATACCAGTGGTTAATTAATTTAACCTTAATCACTCGTGAAGGTAATGTTAATTTTATCAGATAATCATTTTTAATGATTATGACTAACAATATTAAACTGGGGAGTCTGAAACAAATCTGTAAGCTGATCGATGTGATTGAAAAAAATGGATCAGGAGTGATTGCGATGCATACCATTCGACTAGTTAAACCTTCCATGGAATACCGTGAATCCTACTTGTCGTTCTATGACGACTGGATAAGCAGCGGTGAAGATATCGTACCTTGGGTAGTCGAAAAGGACCCCAGCGATTTCACGGCAATGCTGGAGTCTTTATATTCAGAGGATAGCGAGGAGAAGTTAACCAATCTCCATTGGGTGCCTCACTCGACCTACTGGCTGATGAATGAGGACAACCTGCTCGTAGGCGCGGCGAACATCCGTCATCGATTGAATCTGAAGCTCCTGAACAGCGGCGGACATATTGGTTATGGAATACGACCCTCATATAGACGCAAAGGGTACGCGAGTGCTCTGTTGGCCCACACCTTACAAATCACGAAGGTAATGGGCTTGGATAAGGTGCTGTTAGTATGTGACAAAGACAACATCGGTTCGGAAAAGACCATTCTGAAGCACGGTGGCGTGTTTGAATCTGAATTTGTGATGGAAGATGGCAATATCGTCAAGAGATTTTGGATTGGATAACACTCATGAAAAACGCTAAGCCCTTGAAGGCTTAGCGTTGAGCCAGGTAAGAAGGTTCCCTCACTTGATTGGCCCTGATTTATTTAACATAATGATGGCTAACCAGAACGTCAGCAAGTACATCGGTTGGAATGATGAATTCTGTAATTCCCATGTAGCCGGGAGCCACCTCGTATTTATCAAAGGAGATAACCAATTTGCCCTCATTGTTAATATAAAAGTTTTGATCCTTCTTAATGGTCATAAATTCCTCTGTGGGGACGTCATTTTTTTCAGTTGAAATCCAATAGATCTTATTAGGATCTGCCTTCATCCGTGCTTTCATTTGTTCCTTGATATTATCACTGATTACACTCATATATCGATCATCTTTAAATAGCATTGGCAGATTCAATAATAGTTGATTCGTCTTATCTATCGTATCATATTTCATAGTTGTAGAAGATGAACCTACGGTATTGACTACGTATCTGCCGATAGACAATAGTTGATCGTTGTCCGTTTTCACCTCATACCCCGTATCTAACCCTAAGTGGCCGTCTCCATTTTTCTTTAATGACTCCATTTCAGCTTGAAACTCATCATATAGCTGTTTGTTTTCCTTCAGATATTTTTCGTTGAGCTCAAGTTCTAATGCTTTATTATCGAGATTGGTAATGACGGGGACCTTGACGTCAGCATTATAGTAGGGCTCGTCAATCTTATACTCTCTAAAAGTGAGCACCTTGACTATACTCTCGACCCCGGGTATTGCGGAAAAAGCATTCGCCACCGTCGTGCTGGTGTTGATTCCGATAACAAAAATCAGTGCTGCCGCACTAACTCCAGCTAGCCATTTAGAGGGAATCCGTTTCTTCCTACCATTACGTAAGGCTCGGTTGACGATTAGGTCCAGTTCCTCAGGAATAGGGACCTGCTTGTATTCATCTTGCAGCTTTTTGAATGGGGTATCCATCTACTTTACCTCCTTGGCAGGTTCGTCATTCATAGTGACTCTTAATATTTGGAGTGCCTGATAGAGCCGGGTTTTGATCGTATTGACGTTTTCATTTAATATGTCAGCGACTTCCTCAATTTTCAAATCTTCAAAATATCTAAGCACGATGACACTTCGATACTTATGGGGAAGATTGTCTAACGTTTGTTCCAAATCAATATCGGGATAAATGTCTGCCGTCCCAGGGCTGTAGGATTCGATCGTTTCTTCATCTACGATTTGAACCTTTTTTTGTTTCCTCAGAAAATCTAAAGAGGTGTAGACCACAATTCTGTAGAACCAGCTCTTGACGGCTTCAGGCTTGTTGAGAAGCTCGATGGACGTCAAAGCTTTGTAAATCGAGTCCTGAACGATATCGAGCGCATCCTCTTTATTTTTGACATAGCTGTATGCCAGTCGGTATACATTTTCCTTGTGATCGGTGATGCAGCGAGTAAGTAATTGTTCGGTTTTCCTGTTGGGCATGATCAGCAATACCTTTCTCTTTATTGACAACTTGATGTCTGTATACAAGTAAGACGTGTGGGCAGCCCAAAAAAGTTTTAACTTGCATCTATTTGATTATCATCTTTTACAAAGTGAGGCTCAAAATTCTTTTCTATATCTGGACGGGGTCATGCCTTCCAGCTTATTAAATATACGAGTGAAATAGCCTGCATCATCAAATCCGACTTGACCGGCAATCCAGTCAATGGAGGTGTTAGCCTTTTTTAATAAAAGCTTGGCCTGGTCGATTCTTGTCCTATTCTGATAATCGGTCAGTGTCATCCCCGTTTCCTTTCTGAATTGCCTTGATAAATGTGAGGGGTGCACAAGACAAATATGGGCCAGCTCTTGCAGGATCAAGGGTTTACTGAAGTAAACATGAATGTGTTGAGCTGCTTTTTGCACCAAGGGGGAATATCCAGAAACGGCACGACGCTTAACCATATCGCAATACTCTTCATACATCCAATCCAAAAGCGCATTAAGGGAATTGATGCTATCGCAGCGTTCGATCTGCTTGGAAAACTTTTCGGAGATGTGATGCAGGAAAAACGGCTGAACCTTTCCTCTGGCTGCAGCCATACGTAACAATGTGTTTAAAACAATTAACATGTTTTTCATTGCCCTGACAGGCTGATTGGGAAAGCGGTCAGAAAAATCAAATAAATTTTTGGTTTCCTTCAGGAGATGCTTCAACATTTTTTTATCCCCGTTTTCGACCGCACTCATAAGTTCTTTCTCTAGTTCATATCTGAGTTCAATAACTTTCGTGTCCATTTCATCGGGCTGCGCCAAAATATGCTGGATGTCGTTGGCATCTAATCGTTCCCACGTATGCTGTGTGTTTAATTTTCGATAAGGAACCTGTTGAATGGAGCCTGCCTGGTTCAAGATATTAACGGCACTCTGGATTCTGGCATTGTTGAGCAGCTTCAAGCAGCGAACAAACTCCCCCATAGCCATTTGCTTGTTTTGTTCTGTACGGAATAGCGCATTAATTTTGTCCATATCCGGTATCTGCATGAGAAAAGGCCCAATTACCCAAACAGCGGGTGGCTCCTCTTCAAACTCAAAGAATCTTGATAAATAAGTCAGCCCAAATACATTCGTGTATGTGCAGCATTGTAGGGGAGCCTGCCTGGTTTGCCAGCTAAGTCTTAAAAAGTCTTCCTGCTGCGTCTGGAGTAAAAAATTTGGCAAGGGGTCGTGGATATGCGCCATCTCTACAGAGCCTTCTGGAGTTAATATGATGGTATTCATATCAAGTACATGGAAAAGGGTCAAACTTGCAGACGTTAGTTGAAAATGCTTGATCACGATGATCCAATCCTTTACATGTGAAATAAGTCCTGATAATGCAATTTACATCCTTCTCGTATGTTTTGAATTTGATTATACTCTTTTTGTAAGCAGTTTCAAATTGAAACCCAAGCTTGCTAAACGATGTTTTTTTGAAAATATTGGAGGGGGAACAATGAAGCAGCATGTCAGTCTGGAAGCCGCGAGCTCCGTGCATACAATGGTGGAAATCAAAAAATTCGGCTTGAGAGATAAATTGGGTTATTTGTTTGGCGATTTCGGGAATGATTTCTTCTTTATTTTAGTAAGCTCATTCTTGATGGTTTATTATACAGATATTTTTGGTATTAGCGCTGTGACGGTAGGGATGCTCTTCCTCGTAGCACGCTTATGGGATGCTCTGGCAGATGTTACCTGGGGTCGGTTTCTGGATTCGAGGAAAGCTGGCAAGCACGGCAAATTTAAGCCATGGATATTCCGAATGTCATTTCCGCTCGTCATCTCGGGTGTACTGATGTTTGTAAAAATTCCAGGAATGTCAGACGGATTCTATCTGGCGTATGCTTTTGTATCCTATCTCATATGGGGGACTTTATACAGCACAGTCAATATTTCTTACGGCTCCATGGCCTCTGTCATTACGAGTGATCCCGTTGAACGTACAACCTTATCTACATTTAGAACGATGGGCGGCTCGTTAGCGAGCTTAATCATTAATGTAGCGGGACCTTTGATCTTGTTTGTAGACAATAAGGCAGACGCAAGCCGGTTTACATTAGGGGCTGTTATTTTCGGAATACTGTCTATTTCTTGTTATATGGCGTGTTACAAATTATCTACGGAACGGATTGTGACTCCCGAAATCAAGGATCGCAAATCCCATCTCGGCCAAACCTTAAAAGGGTTGTTAAGAAACAAACCGCTGCTGGCTATTTTAACCGCATCTCTTATTTTTATGATGTGCAACATGCTCTTGGGTGCAGTCAACGTCTATTTGTTTAAAGATTTTTTTGGTCATGCAGCCGTGCTAAGCCTGGTTGGTTTTATCCAGATCGGTACCGTATTTATTGCAATTCCGCTAGCCAAACCGTTGGTAGCCAAATTTGGGAAAAAGGAAACAGCCTCTGTGGGTATGTTAATCGCAGGTTTGGTATATACACTTCTATACTTCTTGCCTCATTTATCCTCTATCTCGTTTATTGCGATTTCAGCAATCGGTATGTTTGGATATGCATTTTTTAATCTGGTAGTTTGGGCGTTCGTTACCGACGTGATTGATTATCATGAATATGTAACAGGATTGCGCGAAGATGGAACCGTGTACTCTGTGTATTCATTTTCCCGTAAGGTCGGTCAGGCTATTGCTGGCGGTATCGGAGGGGTAGCGTTAACGGCAGTTGGCTATGATGCGACTCACAAGGTACAAACGCAAAGCGCACTGGATGGGATTCATACAATTGCTACTCTGGTGCCTGGTATCGTCTTTTTGGTAGTATTCATCATTTTAGTTTTCTTCTATCCATTAACCAAGCAGCAATCCAAGCAGCTTACAATTGATTTGACAAATAAAAGGCAAAATCCGTCTTGAAGCATGGCTTGAAAATGAAAATATAACTATAGAGAGTGAGGAAAAAAGTAATGAAAAATGTAAAAATGGGAATTATCGGTTTGGGAGCAGAAGGTGGATTATATGCTGGATTTTTGGCAGATGGCAAAGTGAAGGGCATGGTGATCGGTGCGATCTGTGACATAGACCCAGCCAAAAAAGCCTTGTGCGCAGACAAGTATCCGGGCATCCCGTTCTATGACAACTATATCGACATGCTGGAGAGCGGAGATGTTGATGCTATTGTGACGTGTGTACCGCATTATTTGCACCCGGAGATGGGAATCGAGGCACTCAAGAGAGACATACACGCCCTGGTGGAAAAGCCGGCAGGTGTTTATACGAAGCAGGTCCAAGAATTAAACGATTTTGCAGCGACCAAACCTGAGCTGACCTTTGCAATTTTCTTCAATCAGAGGACAAATCCGTTGTACCAGAAGCTGAAAGAGTTGATTGATCAGGATGAAATTGGCGAGATTCGCCGGACGAACTGGTTGATTACAACCTGGTGGAGACCGCAGGGCTACTACGATCAGAGTGAGTGGAGAGCAACCTGGAAAGGCGAGGGCGGAGGTGTGCTTGTCAACCAGGCGCCGCATCAATTGGATTTGCTGCAGTGGATTTGCGGAATGCCGAAGAAGGTATATGCGAATGTAAAATACGGCTATCAAAGAACGATTACCGTTGAAGATGAAGTTACCGCGATGTTTGATTACGAGAATGGGGCGACAGGCGTATTTATTACGTGCACGCATGATGTTCTCGGTACGGATAGGTTTGAGATTTTAGGCGATAAAGGTAAAATCGTCGTGGATGACAGCAAGAGGATTACGATCAAACGACTTATGAAGCCCGAGCCTGAAATGAGTTCGACAATGAGCATGCAGGATGTGATGAAAATTTTCATGGGTCAAAGCGCATCTGAAATCTACAGCGAAGAAGTGCTTGAATTTGAAAGTGTATGGGGCGCTCAGCATATCGCCGTATTGGAAAACTTCGCTGCGAATATTAATGATGGCACACCTTTAATTGCAGCAGGCAGCGAGGGTATTCATGGAGTCAGGCTGGCGAACGCGATCCATCTATCGGGATTTTTGGGTCAAGAAGTCGAGATTCCATTCGATGAGGAGCAATACGTAGCTGAATTAAATAAAAAGATTGAAGAAGAACAACAAATGGAGGTATCTCAATGAAAAAGGGTAAATTCGGTGTTCAAATGATGATGCTCAAAGGGAAAGTGGAGCAAATCGGTGTGTATGAGACGATGAGAAAAATAAATGAGCTTGGGTATCACTGTGTAGAGGTTTCTCAAATTCCGATGACGGCTGACAATGTATCCGAGCTCAAGAGAGCCAGTGCAGATTTCGATATTCAAATCGCTTCACTTTCTGCCGCTCTGGAGCCGATGATGCCCGGTATGCCTGGCGAAACCTTGGCTGCTGATTTCGATAAAATTGTAAATGACTGCAAAACCTTAGACTGCAAGTTTTTACGTATAGGGATGCTTCCCTTAACAACCATTGGGAATAAAGATAAGATCATGGAATTTGTCAAAAAAGCAGATGGTGTCGCAGCCCAACTAGTCGAGCATGGAATCGAATTATATTATCACAACCACCATATCGAGTTTCAAAAATATGATGGCGAATATTTGATGGATATTATCAAAAACAATACAACGCATCTTGGCTTTGAATTTGATATTCACTGGATTCAAAGAGGTGGGGAAAATCCTATAACGTTTATAAAGAAATATGCAGGACGTATCGCCTTATTGCATTTGAAGGACTATCGAATCGGTCAGATCGATATGAGCGTATTAGCAGGCAGTCTGGATATGGGTAAGTTCATGCAAGCTTTCACGAATGTAGTTGAATTTGCCGAGGTTGGCGAAGGTAACCTGGATATGAAAGGTATTATTGAAGCCGGTCTTGAGAGCGGCTCACAGTATTTTCTGGTAGAGCAGGATGATGTATACGGACGTGATCCGTTTGATTGCTTGAAGACATCCGGGGACAACCTGAGAAAGATGGGTTATGCCGACTGGTTTTAAATTTGTACTAATTTAGAGGGCTGCCGCATGGCAGCCTTTTTAGTATGTCGTTCAGCAGAAGCAGTCAGGTGCGGAGGAGGGTGAATCCGTTGACTTGTGGGTGGGAGGATGGGACTGCTCCTCAAAGGATATTAAGGCATGTGTCGCATGACTGAGAATGGCACCTGCCCGCGTAGAGGCTGCGATCATAATCGCCTCCAACATTTCCTCCTGTGTACCTCCGAGGGCTTTGCATTTTTTTACGTGCACATCAATACAGTAGGGGCATCCGGTCACATGAGCAATGGCGATGGCAATCAGCTCTTCATTTTCAAAGGAATCGCATTGGTGGCATGAAAGACATCTTTCTCAAAGGTCAAAAAGGAAGCCGCGGCTTGTGGGGCAAGCTGCATCAGCTCGGGAATTCGCTCCAGATTGGAGCGGTCATAATAAGGTTTCATCGTGTACCTCCCATACAATTTTGGTGAAGCTATGCTTGATTGTATGGGAATCCGGCTGCAGCTTCAGTGACTTAGTCACAAAAGTGGATTGATGATGAGATTGAGTATAGAGCGATCGGAAATGGTGATCCTTCCTCTGCCCAAAACGATAGCTTTTTTAGCTGCCAAATCCTTTAAGGTGCGGGTAATGACCTCGCGGGAGGATCCCAATTCAACCGCCAGCCGTTCATGGGTGATGAACACGCTTGAAGTTTGTGCAGACTGCAATAGCAAATATTCCGCAATCCGATAAGGAATCGATTGAAAGGCAACATTTTCAAGCAGATGAGTGACATTCGTCATCCGGTCAATAAATTGCTTGAAAATATATTGCCGTATCGGTTGGTGGGTGTTCATCCAAGTCCTGAATTGTGCGACCGGGAGCAGTAGAACCTCAGTCGCGGCCTCGATCGAAACCGACGCTTCGTATTCCGTTTCCCCTAATATACTTGCCATCATAAGCACACAGCACTGACCGCTGCCCACGCGATACAAAGTAATTTCTTTGCCTGATGAGCTTATTTTGAAAACTCGAATCCAACCATCCATAATAAACATCGCATGTTGAAGCATATGGCCTTCCCGAATCGAGTGTGGAGTGGAGGAAGTGACGCGAACGAGTTGTGCCAAATCCCAGCTTTCATCGGGAACGTGAGAAAAAACGGGGAAGACTTGTTGAATGTGATCCCGTTGTTGATCATTCAGATTAGTCATACATCGGCTCCTTAGGCGTAGCGGTCACTTAAATATTTCTCCACAACTTCCTAATCACCTGTTTCCCGATTGTGGGTCATGCTCTCTTGTTGCCCAGCGCCTCCACCTTCCGAAGCCACTTTTCCCTTGTTTCCGCAGAGGTTGTTTTTACCATTCCCATTTCGGTAATGGCTACAGGATGGATGCCGCAAAATTGCAGGACGACACTCTTCATGATATGATGACCTGCTCTTCTTATGAACAGACGGTAATACCAGAGCGGGGAATCCATAGTGACGATAAGACGAGCGGATTTCCCTTTCATCAGCTTCTCGACCATCACAGAATCTGGCTTGGATTTGAAAGCAAAGCCAGGTAAAAACACCCGGTCAATGAAGCCTTTCAGGATTGCTGGCATCGTGCCCCACCAGTTCGGATATACAAATACGAGATGATCAGCCCAGCGGAGCGTCTCCTGAGCAGCTAGCAGATCAGGCTCCAGCTCGGTCCGTTGATGATAACCGTATTTCAAATTGGGGTCAAAGCTGATCTGGGCGAGATCGAGGATACGAACGTCTGCGCCGCTGCTGATAGCACCTTTCGTGTAAGCCTGTGCTAATGCATTGCAATAGCTTTTGGGATAGGGGTGGCCAATGATAACAGCAATATTGTTTTTCAAAATAATTCCTCCTCGTTTGTATGTGGATACACGAGAGCAGCCGCATCGCTCCACTTTGCAGGATGTCCGTGATAAGATAGCTATAGTGTAATGATAAGCTCGGATGCTGTAATTACCCATGATGAAATACGCAAAGATATTGATTTTTTATGCAAAGGAGTAGTGGGTTGGATGAATACACAGGGTGTTTCTGTATCTCTTCTGTTTCCGATTATGAAGTCACTGGTTTTAGGCGGATATGATTGGGACGCCTTTTGCACATATGCAGAAATCGATGCGAGCCTGTTGTTGAGGGAGGAGGTGCGCATTGCGCAAGAGGAATTTGAGCGAATGGTGAAGGCGGCTGCCCAATATACAGGGGATGACATGTTTGGACTGCATCAGGGCCAGCGCATGGGGATTTCCGACTTAGGCGTGCTCGGTTATGTCATGCTGCATTCCAAGACCTTGGGTCAAGCGCTGTCGGCCTATCAAAAATATAACTTTATCGTCTGCAGCGGGTTCAATGCTGATATCGACATTGAAGGGGAGGATGTCGTTATTTCCTTGTTCCTCAACAATTCTCCAGAAGTGCCGAGCCGACACTGCGTTGAGGACATGACGGTATCCTTTTACCAGATACTGCTCGGATTAAGCTGCAGAGTGATCCCGATTAGAGCGGTTCAATTCATGTACGACCCACCAGCTGTGATGGATGAGTATTCGACTGTTCTGGGGGTTGTTCCTCAATTTCATCAGCAAGCCAATACACTGCGGTTCAGTAAAGAGATGCTGGATTATCCGGTAATAGGTTCAGATGCGAGACTGCTGGGGGTTTTTAAAGCGATGGCAGAGGAGGTTAGAGTTAAGCTAACTATGGGCTCCGACCTAAAAGTCAAGCTGAGCAGGTGGATCATTGAATGCATGCCTTCCCATTTTCCAACCCTACAGGAGGCCGCCAAGGAGCTGCATATGAGTGTAAGAACGCTGCAGTCCCGGTTGAAAGCAGAGGGAACCTCGTATAATCGCTTGGCAAATGAAATCCGCAAGGAGCTCGCTATCCGTTATTTAGCTCAGCAAGAATATTCAATTGCAGAGATTGCATATCTACTGCATTTCTCCGAGCCGAGTGCGTTTCAGACAACCTTCCGTAAATGGACGAATGTGGCGCCCGGGGAATACCGGCAGCGTGCGTAAGCTTACTCGCAACAGGCTCAAAACTCCGAATCCCCTATCCCCATCCTTCTCGACAAGACACTCATCAGCTCGTTGTATATCCGGTTTTCAGCAAGTGTGACGGTGGATGGCCTACAATCTTCTTGTATATATAGTTGAAATAGGTCTGGTCGCAGTAGCCGAGCGATTCGGAGATTTCTCCAATCGTCATATTTGTGGTTAACAGCAGTTCTCTGGCTGCAGCAATGCGTACTTCATGCATGTACTCCACGGGGGTCCATCCGGTCACTTCTTTAAAAACATTGGAAATGTAATTTGGGCTCCGGTCGACGTGTTCGGCGAGCTCTTTTAAACGGAGCTGACTGCGGTAATTTTGTACAATATATTGCTGCACACGAATCGCCAGATTACGTCTGGAGGAAGGGATTCCACCGGAGACCAGCTCGCGCTGAATCATCCCCAAAATTTCCATCAGGATGCCCTTGGAGATCATTTCATAACAGGGCATCTTTCCGATCCAGCATTCATGAAGCACAGACATACGCTGTTTAAGGTAATCGTTACCGAGCGGACGTATGATTTTGTATGGCTCATCCATGAAATAGGCGAGCTGCTCCGGAGGTAAATCGCTAAAATGCATGGAATACATTTGCTGCGGATCTGTCACATCGCTTTCTGCAGAACGCAGTGTACCCTGCGGCATAAATAACCCCTCTCCTTTTCCAAGCGTGACGGTAGTGCCATCGATATGGTAATGAACTTTGCCTTTGACAACAAGGAAAAGGATATGATGTCGGGTCGGAGCTAAACCGACTTTCCAGTTGGTTCCGTTCGATTGATCGAAATAGATATGCTCGATTTTCAAAATAGATGCCCTCCTATTTAATGATCCTAACCATAATCGTTGAATCGTTAAAAAAAGTGTATGATTACCAATCGTAATTCGAAATCAATGATTTTACAATAGAACCTATAGTGCATAGAGGTAATAACTTGCAGGAGAGGTGTCTAATACATGGATAAGGATTTACGAATTATTGATGTCGATGTGCATAATGACCTGAAGAGCCCGCTAGAGCTTGTACCCTATTTACCTGAACCATGGAGAACCCGGGTAGCTGCATCGGGAATCGGTATGCCAGGTCACGGTTATATGTCCCCTGTTGGAGTCGTGCGTAAGGACTGCATGCCGCCTTCTGGTGGCCCATCAGCTTCTGATCCCGATTTTCTTGTTCAAGATCTGATGCAGCAGTTCAACATGGAACATGTTATTTTAACAGGCAATATGACCAATATTTCAACGATGCATGATCCCGATTATGCTGCCGCTATCGCTTCGGCCTACAACGATCACATTATTGCCGATTGGTTATCGAAGAATGATGCCTTTCGGGGTTCGATTACCGTAGCGCCGCAGGATCCGCTTTTGGCTGCCAAGGAGATCGACCGTCTGGCCGGGCATCCAAGCATGGTGCAGGTGCTGATGGGCAGTGCCCAGCGTGCACCGCTCGGTCAGCGCCAATTTCATCCGATCTATGAGGCTGCTTCACGACATGGTCTCCCGGTTGCGATTCATCCAGGCGGCGAAGGAGCGGGTGGGACTCCGCCTCCAACTCCAGCCGGTTATCCTACACGTTATCTCGAATGGCATACCTGCTTGTCGCAAAATTATATGGCGCATTTGGTCAGCTTGGTCTGCGAAGGTGTGTTCGAGAAATTCCCCAATTTAAAATTCGTCATGCTGGAGGGCGGAATTGCGTGGCTGCCGCACTTGATGTGGCGTCTGGATAAAAATTATAAAGGACTGCGTTCCTCCGTACCTTGGCTGAAGCGAATGCCGAGTGCCTATATACGTGATCATTGTATGTTCTCAACCCAACCCATTGAGGAGCCTCAAGAACCGCAGGAATTGATCTCCATTTTCGATATGATCGATGCCGAGAACATCCTGATGTTCTCAAGCGATTATCCGCACTGGGACAATGATATGCCGACAGAAATATTGAAACGGCTAAGTCCTGAAGCGCGGACGAAAATATTTAACACCAACGCCAAAACGTTATATAAAATCTAGCAGGAGGGATTTAACTCATATGGCGATTCATTATGTGGCTCAAGCAGATGAAATTGAAGAGGGCAAGAGTAAGATTGTTGACGTCGAAGGTCGGTCAATTGGTATATATCGTATTGGCGAGGCGTATTATGCGCTGCATAACCGTTGTCCGCATGAAGGAGCACCATTGTGTAAAGGGCCTGTCTGCGGAACCACGCTGCCCTCGAATGTGTATGAATATGAATTTGGACGCAAGGGAGAGCTGGTACGCTGTCCTTGGCACGGGTGGGAGTTCGACATCAAAACAGGCAAGTCGGTTTTCGATGAAAAGGTACGCACAAGAAGCTATAAAGTCCAAGTCGATGAAGGCAAAATAGGCATTATCATATAAAGCAGGGGAGCGATTGCATTGAGTTTGGAATCTCCAGATTATTATCCGGCGCGGATTATGAACGCGCCGGACAGATTGTTGCCTGAAGGCAAACGATTGCCTCACGGATGGTCAGCTGTCCCTGTTGTTAACGAGCCGCTGCAGTTGGAATGGCCGGACACCGGGGATTATATAGCACGCAAGCTCCCGGCACCATCCCGACTTCGTATCACGGTTGCTCTGGATTACAGAGACGCCAAGCTTATAGAAGTATTTTTGCCGGAAACGGGCTCCGTGTTAGGCCATATTGATATTCGTTACGCCTATGTATTTCAGCCCTTTGAGCTTGCGCTTACTGCCGAACAGACAGAAGCCGTACTGCGTCAGGGCGTCGGTATCAGGGTGGACGAGGGAGAATGGCCGTTGTGGATTTTTGATGCGCTGGAGGGCGACATCTCGCGCAAATTGTATGCTCCGCATCTGTTGATTGGCGACGATCAACAGCCCATGAAGCATTATTTGGATAGTGTATCATCGTTGTCATCCCTGCAGCCCTTCGGTTGGCTTGAAGGCTGTGTGCTGGATGGCATTTATGCGATGCGCAACGTGCTGGGCGCGCAGCGGATTGATCAAGTGATCGAGGCTCATCTTGGACAATTCCTGGATAGTGAAGGCAATCTGCATTACGAGGATCTTCACGGCAGGAAGGCAGATGGCTCATTTACAACGATCGAAGCCACATTGCCCTTGGCCGTCATTGTTAAGGTATGGCCGGATCATTCGATCGTCACGGGGGCGCTGGAATTCTGGAGCTCAAGAGGCACGGATACAGCTGCCGGAGGACTCGTCATCGATGGTGACGCGGTGACTGCGGAAGGGGCTTATACAGTGGCCTATCCGCTGGCGGCTATTGCATCAAGGTTGAACCGACAGGATCTTGCAGAGCAGGCTATTCAGCAGCTCCTGCTGCGTCGTGATTGCTTGGCTGATGGCAACCACATTTACTTAAGATATTTTCAGCAATCACAAACCCATACGTTCCGCAGCTGGTCGCGCGCATTTGCGTGGTACATGCTGGGCATGACCCAAACATGGATTGAGTTGAAGACGTCTCGTTACGCCTCTCTGCCGGGTGTAAGCGAAATCGAAGAAGAGCTCCGCCGCGTCGCCAAAGCGGCACTTTCCTGGCGGCAGCCGGAAGGGCTGTGGACCTGCTTCCTGGATGAACCGGAAACGGGTATTGAGACATCCGGTTCGGCTGGCATTGCGGCAGCGATTGCCCTTTGTGCCAAGCATGGCCTGCTGCAAGAGTCGTATGCGGTCGTGGCAGCGGAGAGCCTGAACGTGCTGGCAACCTATTTGACACCGGACGGTATCCTGTCGGGTGTGGCCCAGCATAATGCCGGAGGCCTGGAATTGCAGCGCGGTGGTTACCGTGTACTATCGCAAATGGGGATGGGCTTGATGGCACAGCTGTATGCGGCGATTCATTCTGATGCACGATTGTCTGCGTTAGGTTCGCGGCTGAGCGATGACATAGGGGTCCGCGATTATGAATAACGGATCGACGATAGACTTAGGGGTAAGGGGTAGAAGATAAAACCACATACCCATGTCCTCGCCAACGCACCCACGTTTCGGGTTTAGACAAGAACTGAGCCGCAGGCTGGGTTATTCTTAACATTATACAATTTATAAATTTTCGGAGTGGGAGTAGGACTACCACTCTGTTTTTGTTTTTGGTAAGGTAGAGGTATGGAGACGAACATTCTGAAACGAATTATCTTTGACGAGCGAGGACATTGGGATGAATTTGTAAAAAATACAAGGATAAACTTCGTCCCGATGTTCTGAAGGAAGTAGAGAAGTTCCGCAAATGCGGATGAGAACTTTAAGACGATCCGTTACTATGGGGTTTACTCGCGGCGGATCAAGAGCTTCCTATGAATAGAATATCCAGGAACAAGGTCAATTCCACTTTAAAAATAATTATTTTAATATTGTTAATGCATCAACGGGTGGGAGGACAGGCCATGAACAAAGAAGAACAGGTCATAATGGGTTTCAGGGACTTATATAACAAGATGGTTTGGCTTAATAAGGATAAGATGGAAGACAGTCTTAAGGGTTATAAGTCTTCTGAAGTACATTGCATCGAATACATTGAAAGAAATGTAGATTCCAACGTGACAAAACTTGCGGAGTCCTTTTATATGACTCGCGGTGCCATAAGTAAAATGACTAAGAAGCTCATAAAAAAAGGCCTTATCGAAAGCTACCAGAAGTCGGATAACAAGAAAGAAATCTATTTTAGGCTTACTGAGCAAGGGAAAGTAATTTATAAAATCCATGAGGACCTGCACAAAGAGTTTCAAGAGCGGGATAAAGCCGTATTTGAGCAGGTAACCGAGGAACAATTTGATAGTATGCTTAGCTTCCTGGAAAAGTATAGTAGGCATTTGGATGCAGAAATAAAGAAACTGGGTATAGATATGAAGTCTGAATAAATTTGAATAATGAAAATGTAACCACAGGCAGCCGGGCTCTATTGAGAACGGGCTGCCTTTTTATTGTCATTAATTTGTTGACAGGGAAACAAAATTGGGATACGATGATTTTGTTTCCAAGGAATCAAAGATATAACTTTTGAGGAGAGAATTTAAATGTCCATATTTAAATCACACAATGAACAGAACAAAGCACAAACCGTAGATAAGCACGCTTTAATATTCGGTCTTATCTCTGTGTTTCTTTGTGGAATAGGCTTCAGTATCATAACACCTGTCGTCCCATTCTTGGTGCAGCCTTATACAAGCAATCCGGGAGAACAAGTTATAGTTGTTACGCTGCTGACCTCTGTTTATGCAATCTGCGTGTTTTTTGCGGCCCCCGCACTTGGAGCTTTGAGCGACAGATATGGTCGTCGTCCATTGCTCTTAGTATGCCTTTTGGGTTCCGCAATCGGGTACTTAGTTTTCGGCATAGGAGGAGCTCTATGGATACTATTTGCTGGGCGCATAATAGAAGGTATAACAGGCGGGAGCGTAAGCACTATCTTCGCATATTTTGCAGACATCATTCCTCCTGAACAGAGAACCAAATACTTTGGATGGGTGAGTGCGGTTGTAGGTGTAGGTGTGGTCATTGGCCCGACTCTAGGCGGATTACTTGCCAACTTTGGTTATTCTGCACCCATGTATTTTGGAGCAATAATCACTTTATTGAATGTTGTTTATGGATATTTTTTTATGCCTGAGAGCCTTAACAAGAACAATAGACTTAAAGAGATTACTCTCGTGAGGTTGAATCCATTTACACAGCTTGCAAACATACTTTCCATGAAAAACTTAAATAGGCTGCTTGTCTCAGCGTTCTTACTTTGGATACCCAACGGATCTTTACAGGCAGTTTTTTCGCAATTTACAATGGATACTTTCAGTTGGGATCCTGCACTAATCGGACTTATGTTTTCAATTATGGGATTACAGGACATCATTTCACAAGGTTTTATAATGCCAAAGCTTTTGAAAAAACTTAGTGATAAACAGATAGCAATTCTTGGAATGGTTGCGGAGATAATAGGCTACAGTTTTATTGCAGTATCGGCTTTGTTCTCATTCTATCCTCTTGTTATCGTTGGAATGTTTATATTTGGTTTTGGTGATTCGATCTTTGGGCCTTCATTCAATGGGATGCTCTCCAAGTCTGTTGATTCTAGTGAACAAGGAAGGATTCAAGGAGGTAGCCAATCTATTCAGGCTTTAGCAAGAATGATTGGGCCTATCATTGGAGGTCAAATCTATATATCACTTGGTCATGCCGCACCCGCTTTTATGGGTATGATCCTTATAGCAGCGGCAATAGCAGTTTTGTATAAGAGAACGCATGTAAATATGTAAATACTTACTTATATTGAATGACAATGCAATAGAGCAAAATGTAAAAACAACTTGCCCTGTGTAAAACGCAGTTTTGGCAGTAGTTTTTTGCTGTAATTTTAGCGGCAAGACCAAACGGCGGCTTTGAAAATAACAAATCAAAACCGCCGTTGTCCTTTTGAAAAAGAGGATTTATGAGGGTGTAATAAATGCGCCATTTTTTAGGATACGGCGGCTATAGGAGGTTGTCGCCATGTTAATTTTCATTCGAGATAATTTGATATTATTCAAGCCCGATTGAGTTTATTTCGGGACTGGACAGACACCATGCTATAATTATGAAAGTGAAGATTCTGATTCCGTGAGTGATCTAACGTGCTTGTAGGTACCCTATAGCGGAGTCACCTGCATGATTTCATTTTGTGGAATGGGAGGGAGGGCAGCTATGGACAAGCTGGAGGAATTACAGAGCAGTGCTCTCGCGCCGTCTTTTTCGGAGAGTGCTATCCAGACAACTACGCTCGGTATGGGTTGCTTTTGGAGTCCTGAAGCCTTGTTCGGCCATTTGCCAGGAGTTATTCGAACACGTGTGGGATATGCAGGAGGTACTGCCGAAACTCCTACTTACCGTCAGATGGGTGATCATACCGAAACGATCCAAATCGATTTTGATTCGGAGAAGATCACGTTTGAGGAAATCCTCGATGTGTTCTGGAACAACCACAATCCGTTCAATATTAACGATTACAAAGGAAACCAGTATAGGTCGCTGCTATTGTATGCCGACGAGCTGCAGGAAGAGGTGATACAGCGCGTCATCAGGACACGGAAGGCGCTCGGAAAGGGGGAGCCGGCAACTGAGATAGCTCCTTATTCCCGATTTTACCTTGCAGAGGACAAACATCAAAAATATTATCTGAAAAGATTTCCGAATGCGATTGAAAAGCTGAGAACCTTGTACACCACTCAGGAGGAGCTTAACAATGCCACTCTGACAGCTCGCTTGAACGGATTGGCTAAAGGATATACCAACATGGAACACATCAAGAACGAAATTCGTCAGTGGCCAACAAGCCCGAGCAGCCAAAAGTTGATGATCGCTCTGATCTCACAAATTCGCTGGTAAGCCTTTGCCATTGTTACTGCTTGGCATATGCGTCTGGCGTTTTGCCAATGATCGCTTTGAAATCTTTGATAAAATGCGATTGGTCGTGATAGCAGAGATCAGCCGATAGCTTCAATCGGTCGTAGTTTCTATCGTGATCGATGGTTTCAGCAGCATTTTGCAGTCGGTATAGCTTGATCACCCATTTGGGGCTTATGCCGACGTATTGATCGAAAATACGCTGAAGCTGTCTTTTGTTGATGGCGAAGCTTGCACAAATATCGTCCACCTTCGTAATTTCCTTTTCGTCCACAATTCGGTCTATGATCCGATTAATCAGGGCGACCGTTTCGTCTTTTTCCGGCAGCTTGGGCTTAATAAAGCTTTCTGCCAGTTCTACCATGCTGCCAGCATCGTCTTGAGACAGAATGGCATCCTCTACAGCAAGGGTCTCTACATCAAAAACGTTGGAAATATCCAGGGGCTGGCTAGCTAGTTCGGAAACGGACTTCTTAATGAATGGATAAAATCCCCCCGGCTTGAACTTTACACCAAACACAGATCCTTTCCCTTCCAACAGCTTGGAATATTTATATTTGGCCGCTCCGTAGATGCCTGTATGGTTTTTTTGAATGACCAGATTCACACAAGGATTCGGAATGACATCCTGCCAATAGGGCTCCTGTCCCGTTAAATCCCAGCTTACGATCCAGTAATGCTTGACGAATAAACCAATCTCCTCGGAGGGAGCATAACGGACAAGCCGAAATTTATCCTCGCTTCCATTTATGTTCAAGATACCCATACTGGGCTGCGGAATATTTGCATTCACATGAATCACTCCTTGTTTTCTTGTCGCGTTTTTACCATACTTGGCTCCCAGGATGAATTATAATTATAGTAGCACAGACAGGTAAGGTTAGACGAGCCCGCAGACCCAGCCAACAACATTCAAATTGATGAAGGAGTGAGACCATGGAACTCAAATATGAGTTTTATATCGATGCACAGCCTGAAAAAGTCTGGAATACTTTAATGTCACCGGAGGGAACGCGTAAAATCTTTTATGGTTGCGTGATCAGATCCACCTTCCAAGAGGGTGATCGTTATGAATACGTGGGGCCAGGCAACGATGGCGATGAGACCGTTCATGTGTATGGCAGCATACTGAAATATGAGCTTTATAAAGAGTTGAGCTGTACCGAGCATCCTGGGCCTTCCTATAGAGCTAATCATGCCGAGCTTGAAACCCGTGTAACCTTTACATTAGAGACGGTAGGCAATTGTACAAAGCTGACATTGATCAATGACCAGTGGTCAGATAATCACCCCTCCTATACAGACACGGAGAAGCATTGGTGGATGATCCTGAGCAACGTCAAGACACTGGCGGAAACCGGAAAGACATTAGACTTTGGATGGTAAAAAATTCCTGGAATTTCATATGTATTTCAGAAGGAACGTCCTGAGAGGCGTTCTTTTTTGTTTGCAGCGGGAACGGAAGAATATGCTTTGCTGCCATTCATCCACAAAGTTATCCACAATGCTCACAGCCTACATCTATTTATTGTATATAAGTTCCCTAAATGTTTTGCACATATCCACAGATAGGGATATCCACAGGCAATATTACTAATCGTGAATGGAGCGGATTTACAACGTAACAATGTTATGTTATATTGTTCTTGAATGGAGGGATCCCCATGGAAGAAGAATTGATATCCAAAAAAGAACTATTAGAGCTAACCGGGATATCCTATGGTCAATTATACCGATGGAAACGTAAAAATCTTGTTCCTGAGGAGTGGTTTATTCGAAAATCGGCGTTTACAGGGCAAGAAACATTTTTCCCGAAGCGAAAGATGTTAGATCGTATGGATAAAATCCTGGATATGAAGGAGGATTTATCGTTAGATGAGCTGGCTAATATGTTTTCCCCGGTGCCTACAGATCTTTCTATAAGCAAAACTGATTTAGTGGAACGAAACATTGTTTCCTTGATAACGATTGAATATGCTGAACCGTATATTGGCCGCTCGGATGTATATAGATTTGAACAAATCCTGTCGCTTTTTTTGCTGGATCGTTGCTTGCAATCAGGAGAGCTGAATCTGGATGAGGGGAAGATTTTGCTGCAAACTTTTGGTGAACACTATACGAAGTTTGAAGGTAAAAATTGTGACTTGATGTTTATTCGCAAAATGGGAGTTTCCGCTTGTCTTCTAGTTGCTGCGGGAAGCGAAATTTACTTTGAAAACGGCGTGAAAATCATCCTTAGGGACAATATATCCAAACGTATTGAGGAGTTAAAGCTCACAATTGGAATGATGTAAAGGAGGTAGGAATCGATGGAAACACCAAGCAAACGTAATCTGATTTTGTCCGGCATAGGTTCTTCCAATGGGGGAACTGTCCGCTTAGCCAAAATTGATGGAATCGGCAAGGTGAATGGGGATATGAACTGCTCCGATTTTATTGTTAACGGAAAAGCAGATGTTCATGGAAGTGTGCAGTCATCCAAGGCCGAAATTAATGGAACTGCGCTTGTTGAGGGTAACCTTCATTCAGAGCGGATTCGAATTCAAGGCAAGTTGACTGTGCAGGGGAACCTGATAGGTGATCATCTACATTTAAATGGCATGCTTTCCGTTAATGGTGGCTGCGAATCGGAAACATTTGATGCCAACGGAAGGCTGCAGATGGGTACGCTCAATGCAGGGAGTATACAAGTTACGCTGCAAGGCCAGAGTCACATCGCGGAAATTGGCGGGGAGCATATCAAGATCCGCAAACAGCCTGGTATCGATTATACGAAGTGGTTGAAATGGATACCGATTCCAGTCGGCAGCCAATTGACGGCTCAAACTATTGAAGGCGACACCATATATGTCGAGTATACAACAGCCAAGGCAGTTAGAGGGACGGATGTAGTTATCGGACCGGGGTGTGAGATTGGTTTGGTTGAATACAAAGGGAAATTTGAACAGGATAAAGGGTCAAAGGTAGAAAGGTTAGAGCAATTGTAATTCATGCTAAAGAATGGAGGCAATCCCATGGTAACTTCCACAAAGGATAAGTTAAATAAAAAAAATCTATTGATTACAGGCAGCTCCTCGACAACGGGTGGCTTGTATCATAGGGTCTCTATCGTAGGTGAGGGTGCGATTGACGGTGATCTGGAATGTTCGCGGCTCAAATGTGTAGGCACACTGGACATCGAAGGCAGCTTGAAATCCGGAGCGGTAAATGTGGTGGGAACCTGCACCTTATCCGGCAATCTTGATGCGGATAGCATGAAGGTATCCGGAACTGCAGCCATTGGCGGGGCGGTTAGATTGAAAGAACTGCGATGCTCAGGAACCATTGAAGCGGCGGGAAATCTGTTCAGTGAACAGCTGGTGCTGAAAGGTGAGATGAAAACGGATGGTGATTGCGAAGCCGAAATATTCAATGCCCACGGGATGTTTCATATAGGAGGCTTGCTGAATGCTGGCACACTGGACATCAAGCTGCATGGGGATTGCAAAGCCCGGGAAATCGGTGGTGAGCGAATACGGGTCACCCGAGCCAGCACATTTAATCCCTTCAGCTTCTTTTTTAAGCCATCACCCCATGCTCTGCTCACCGCTGACGTTATTGAAGGCGATCATGTTCACTTGATGAATACAAAAGCCAAGGTGGTTCGTGGAAATCATGTGATCATCGGATCGGGCTGCGAGATTGGGCTTGTGGAATACAAGAGTCATTTTGAGCAGCAAAAGGGTGCAGTCGTACAGGAGAACCGCAAAGTATAATGATCGATAATATCGGCCGGCGATGAGCGAACAGGATTAGGGCATGAAGCTTGTTACTTCAAAAAGCTTTTGGCCAGACTTTCCGTTTGCATGTCTCTGGTCATTTGTTCATAATTAGGGATGACTTCGATCCTGTAGTCCTCATCTGGCTTATGCGCAACGAACAGGAGCTGGTCTGCATTTTCGATATGCACATCGTGACCGCTTGCCTTCAGACATTGCTCGTAATCCTCGAGCGTAGGCTCCTGATTGCCATCCAGATATAGCAAGCCTCGGCCCAATCGGGTTGCATCATGATGAATCACTTTAAAATGGATAATGCGTTCTTGTTTCATACTATGGCACGCTCCTTCTTTGTGCGGGGATATGTAGGATTGTATACCGGATTGAGTGCTCTGAGCAGTGATAAATGTTACAGACATATGGATTCGATAACGTTGGGTGAACATTGGCATTCGCTTGAGTAACAAGCAGTTGATTAGCGGTACATCGACTGTCGAACATCTTGCTGAAATAAGGGGCTTGGACATTTAAAATATGTAGATAACTCGCACAATTTTTTCATATTTATAGCTTGCGATTCATATGTCGAATATGTCATAATTGAACCATTACATTATAATCATACGCTATATTTGGGAGCAATGTGCACAGTGGGCCAATTACACTATATTTATCACAAATACAAACATTTTGATCTCATTTATATCCTCCCACTTGCCCTATTGTCCTTATGGGTAAGATTACGGTATTTCTTTTATCTCTTATCCTCTGGCAAAGGCTTTCCTCAATCGGACGACACCCAATGGTACCTGGATTATGCTTACTCCTTAATGGAGCATTTTAAAGTTGGACTGGATATGAACGACATTTTGTATTTGGGATACAATGTCTTGCTAACGGTCATGCTCGCTATATTTAGAGACCCTGTTGCCGTCATATTCATACAGGTGGTCACTGCCGCATTAAGTGTCATTCTGGTCTATAAGATCTCACAGATGATATTCAATCGGACAACGGCGATCATCGCTTCTCTTTTTTATGCATATTCTTGGGACATTACCTTATGGTCTGTGTATATATTGACGGACAGCTTTTTCATCAGCCTCATGCTTCTCTCGATCTATTCCTTATTAAAGTTTTATGAATCAAATAAGAACGTTTACAAGATTATTTTTATCGCGACAGCCGTATATATGCTTATATTCAGACCGGCAGGGATCATCACAGTAAGCTTTATTATGATCTATGTGCTCATCAACCTGAACAAGCAAACCATAATGGGCTTTGTCAGAAAATACGGTTTGACCCTTGGAAGTATTGTTCTTGCAGGCATTCTCATTGCCATGATTGTGTTTGCCAGTAATAAATTGGACCCGCTCGTGGCTTCGCTGCAGTTTAACGCCAAAAAGGTCTTATACAATATTTATGCGACGGGATGGCTTTTTGACAGAGCTTCGCCATTCGATCATAAATATAAGCCCAATTACACTATAGATATCGGGAATAGTCTCATTATCAGCTTTATTTACCATAACTGGGATAATATTATGATTTTGTATGGCAAAAGAACACTGGCTTTGCTGGGTAGATGGGTATTCTATGTGGATTTGACCCATATTAGGGGTATTATGAAATTTGCCTGGAATGCATTTCCTGTTTTCATGTTTTTGACCGGACTGGTCTACACCATTCGAAATGGATTGTCCAGAAAGGCATCCATCTTGTGGCTCACTATTCTGGCTTCGTGCGTATTTTGTGTTATTTTCTTCATTGACGGTATGTATAGATATAGAGCCCCTGGTTTGCCATTTGTAGCGATTGTGGCAGCTTATGGTGGGGACAGGATCATCAAGGGAGCCATTGTGATTACCAAAAAATATGCGGGGAAGTTGTTATGGAACAAGCAAAAATACTCATTGTAGTTCCAGCTTATAATGAACAAAACAACATCTTGAGGGTGATCTGGGATATCAGAAAGACGCTTCCTTCTGCTGATATTCTGGTAGTGAATGACTGCTCTCTCGATAGCACCTCTATCAATGCTCGCAAAGCCGAGGGTGTCAAAGTTGTGGATCTTCCTTATAACCTGGGTATTGGCGGGGCTGTGCAGACCGGGTTCAAATATGCCTTAACCCATGGCTATGATTATATGGTGCAAATCGATGGGGATGGGCAGCATCTTCCGTCTGAGGTAGTGAAGCTGTTCGATACCATGGTGTCGAATAGCTGCGACATGGTGATCGGCTCCCGATTTCTCGATATTCAATCCTTTCGGACCACTTGGCTTCGGAGAATGGGTATCAAGGTGTTTTACCTCATATTCAGAATGTTAATAAATGCCAAAATTACGGATGGTACGTCTGGATTTCGGATGTACAATCGGAATGGTATCGCGCTCATGGCCAAATATTATCCTGATGATTATCCCGAGCCGGATGCGATTATTCTGCTCAAAAAACATGGCCTTCGTATAGCTGAGGTCGGTGTTGAAATGAAGGAGCGGGAGCATGGCGTTTCCTCCATATCTATGATCAAAAGTCCTTATTACATGACTAAGGTCATTGTGTCGATCTTTTTCTCCTATATTAGGACAAGGTGGTGAAAGGGCTACGGGGGGTGGGAATTTGTACAGCGTTCAATTGATGGGTGTTGCTTTCAGTCTGATAATGATTATTTCGGTGTTTTTGATGGTAAGAGCTCGGATGATCAGAGAAAAGTATTCACTGGTCTGGTTTCTTATAGGGTTGTTTACGTTAGTGATGTCAGTATTTAAAGACTTGATGGATTGGTTCTCTGCACTAATCGGTGTAGACTATGCGCCGTCAGCCTTTTTTGCCATCTTGATCGCTTCAGCTTATTTGCTGCTATTGAATATGAGTGTCAGCATTTCGGGTATGAAGATGCATAACAAGACGCTTACACAGGAACTAGGATTAACCAAGCTCAGGCTCGAGGAGCTTGAGAAGAGAATGAACGGCGGGGAATCACAATCAAATATTTAATTCTTTTTGCAAGCTTAAGCATGACGGTAGCGGCAAGTACATTGCTCAAAATCGGAAGCAGATCCGTTAACTTTGAAGGCTCGCTGTGGGCGATTTTGTTCGGTTATATGACAACACCTTTGATTGTAGCTGGCTTTGCTTTGTATGCAATAGGCGCTTTTCTGTGGATCTATTGCCTGAATCAATTTGATTTGAGCTATGTGACCTTCGTATCGAGTGTACAATATATACTGTTCGTTGCTGTAGCGATATGGGTGTTCAACGAACAGATCAGCATGATGAAATGGACAGGCTGCGGATTTATTTTGATTGGTGTATTTTTTTGGGTGAAAGGATAGGCTTGGATGTTCAGATGTGTTGTATATACCGAAGCAATGAAGGACGAATGGGATCGGTTTGCGTTAGCTAAGGGTACGATTTTCCATACCATTGCATTGAGACAAGTCTTGATCCAATCTTTTGGGTATACCTGCGGTTATCACGCGATCCTGGATGAGAACAACCGGATTTGCGCCATCATCCCCTTGATAATCGGACGTAATCTCGGCTGGAAGAAAGCCGGTGTATCGCTGCCTTTTGTCAATTACACCGACATTGCCTGTGATAGCGAAGAAGCATTTCAGTATGCTGTGGATGCGATTATTGAATTAAAAGTGAAGTACAAGCTCGACTATGTCGATCTGCGATTAAAGGATCAAAGCATAGACAGCTCAGGCTGGAGCTTGAATCTGCATAACCATACCTTCGTGCTGCCGCTGTGTGAGGATGAGGATAAGATACTTTCACTTTCCAATGCAAGCAATCGCAACCATGTACGCAAAGTGTATAAAAATAACTGGTTTTCGGTTTCGTTTGATCAAAAGCATATCGAGGATTTTCATAAGGTATATGTAAGAAGGATGAAGCAGCTCGGTTCTCCGGCTCAGGATATTCGATTTTTTAAATATTTTTTCGAATATTTACCTGAGCATGCACATCTGTTAACCGTACTCGATAATGAATCCGGTAAGGTTGTAGGCGGGATGCTGCTGTTAACGAGTCCGGGAAATGCCAAGCTGTACTATCCATATGGAGCGAACTTATCCGAATATAATAACAAATACCTCAATAATTTTATGTACTGGGAGGCCGTGCGCTTCGGAATCAGGAACGGTCTGCAGCAGCTCGATTTGGGCAGATCCCAGACAGGCTCGGGAACCTACAAGTACAAGCAGCAATGGGGAGCACAGCCAGAGCAGTTGAAATACTTGCTCTATGACGGAGGCGGCAAAGCAGCAGGCCCTCCAGATAAGCAAAGCCTCAGCTTTTTCGTAGAGATGTGGAAGGTAGCGCCTGCTTTCATCACCGACACGGTCGGCAGGAAATTGATTAAATATTTGTTGCCTTAGAAGTCCGGTGACTTATTCATTGGGCTTCTAGAGTTTTAGCAGGAAAACTGTTATATATACTAATTGTTTATTTAATCGGAGGATATCAGACAATGAGCAATTCCAATTGGAAGCAGTACTTTGACAAGAAAGCCGAAACACATGGAGCTTCTGTCAAATCTTCCGACTATTTCAATGAAGAAAGCTTTTTCATGCAGAGAGACAACACCTTGCGCTGGCTTGGCGAATTAAAGGGAAAGACCGTATTGGATGCGGGCTGCGGCGTAGGTGCTTTTAGTGAGCCTCTGGTCGCTAACAACACCGTGTATGGTGTTGACTTTTCAGTAAAAAGTCTTGAATTCGCGGCAGGCAGAGGTCTGATCACGATGTCGGAGGATTTGACGGCACTTCCTTTTGAAAAGGGCAAGTTTGATGTAGTTTTATGCATTGGCGTTATCCAATTGATCGAACAATATGTGTCCGTCATTAAAGAGCTGGCCAGAGTGACCAAGCCGGGCGGAACGCTTCTCATAGAAACCTTAAACCGCGGCTCCATACAGCGTAAGCTATTGAAGCTATTTGAACGCAGCAATAAATTTGACCGAATGTATGCGATGGACGAGCTGAAGAACGTATTTATGCAGCATGGCTTTGAGCAGATTGAATTTATGAAGATCTACCATCCTTTCAAATTTGTAACCAAGAGCAGCGGACAAGGGGCTTTGTCAGGTACGTTCTGCACTTCGTTTGCGATAAAAGGGAGAAAGAAAAGTGACTAAGCACAAGCAACATGCGACCAATATGCTCACCTTCGATATTGAGGAATGGTTTCATGCCAACTACGATAGTATTGCAGCGCCTGACAGAAGCAGAGGCTCGAATTTCAGGGCTCACATGGATACGTTGCTGCGAATATGCCGCGAAACGGACTGCAAGGCGACTTTTTTTGTGTTAGGCTGCATTGGTGAAGATTACCCGGATGTGGTCAAAGCGATAGCGCGTGAAGGACATGATGTGGCCTCGCATGGTTATGCGCATGAGCTCGCCTATAAACAGACGATTGATGAGTTCAGGGACGACGTGAAAAAGTCGGTTGATATCCTGGAAAACTTGACGGGTACCAAGGTTCTTGGCTACCGGGCTCCTTCATGGTCTATTGTGGAAGACAATCTGCATTATCTGGAAGTGCTCGAAGAGATGGGCATGAAATATGATGCCAGTATTTTTCCTGTAAAAACCTTTCTTTACGGGATTCCAACAGCGCCTACCGAGATTCATAAGCCGCGGGTCAATGGCAGAGAAATTGATTTGTATGAGGTTCCGATGTCAGTCATGAAGCTGGGCGGTAAAAATATCGGGTACTCGGGTGGTTTTTATTTCCGATTTTTCCCAAGGCTTCTGATTAAATATGCAATTCGCTCCGCGAATCGTCGAGGTCACAGCTCGATTGTATATCTGCACCCGAGAGAAATTGATGCGTATGAACAGAAGCTGGATCTGCCGTTCAAGGAAAATTTTATCCACTATTACAGTGTAGGCCGGACCCAGAATAAGCTTGAAGATATATTAAGAAGCTTTAACTTTACGTCCATTTCCGAGCATCTTAAGAGCAACTATAAGATGGATGTCTAAGCTTGAGTCAAGGCGGCGTAGGAGGATAAGGTTCTGCTGTGCAGGATATCCCGGATAATCGTCGAATTTTTGGAGATGGGAATCTTCAAGATATATGCAGGGAGAGAAGCACATGCAGCCAAATCGCCACTCGTACGTGAGATTGTTTTCTGGTGAGTTCACGATCCTTGAGGAAGCTAGAAACGATTTAATAGAACCACCAGCAAGCCAAGAGGCCTTGATGCAGAGATACTCACTGTTAATTGACCAATATGACAAGCTGCTCAGAACGGCATTGAAGCTGTCCCGGATTAGCGATATTCAAGGGCAAAGCCTGACGAATCAAAATCACAGGCTGAAGCAGCAGTCCGAAACGGATTATTTGACGGGCCTGTACAACGTACGTAAGCTGGGTGAATGCATACCCGCATGGATGTCCAAAGGGCTTCCTTTTGTACTGCTGCTGCTGGATATCGATTATTTCAAAAATATTAACGATACCTACGGGCATTTGTCCGGGGACGAGGTTTTGAAGTCAGTTGCCAACATTTTGACTGAACAGACAGGACCTAATGATTTTGTATGCCGCAGCGGCGGTGAGGAATTTTCCATTTTATTGAATAATATCGGGCTGCTGCAGGCAGAGAGCGTTGCACAAAATATTCGTGAAAAGGTCGCGGAAAGCCGCTTTTGGCTGCTGGCTGGTGAATCGGTAGGCATTACGGTATCCATTGGCGCGGTAGAATATGCACCTGGTATGAGCAGTGAGGATTTACTGGTATGCGCGGATGATGCTTTGTATTTGTCGAAGGAGCTGGGACGTAACAAGGTCAGTCTGTTTCCGCCGCTTTCCGATAAAAGGCATTTATAACGATAAATGATGTATGCATTTTTCAAAAAATTTCATCATGTACAGGGCACGAATCGGCTGCGATTAGTGCTCTTTTTTAAAGATTTTAAGTTCATTTGTGTTCATTTAAGTTCAATAACGTTTATTTGATGTGGATTTTCTGGGTGTATTGTCTTGAAAACGACAGCAAAGCAGAGTATATTTTTAAATAACATGATAAGAAATCGACAGTTAAAACAGTAGGGTAAAGAGAGGATGGTAAAAATGACCGATATATGGACGAGAGTCAACCAGGTTGCAGCACAATTGGGGGAAGAAGGAGTTAAGCCTGAGGATCAATATCCGATTATTGTACAATCAGGTGCTCTTAATCAGGTAGCAGGCTTCTTATTCGATCAATCCTATCAGAGGGTTTCGATAGTCGCTGATGCCAATACATACGAAATCGCCGGGAAAGCATTGGAGGCGTCCTTGGCGGACAAAGGCATCTCCACCAAGCTGACGATAATCCAACCTAATGAACAAGGGGATGTAATCGCTGATGAGGTTTCCTTGATTCAACTGATTATGGATTTGCAGCAGTATTCGGCACAGGTCGTGGTGGCCGCAGGATCAGGGACACTGCATGATATTTCCCGATATTCGGCGTATACGGCAGGTATTCCTTTTATATCGGTACCGACGGCACCTTCCGTGGACGGCTTTAATTCCAAGGGAGCGCCAATTATTATTCGGGGTGAAAAGAAAACGATTGCAGCTATCGGACCGGATGCGATATTTGCCGATCTGGATATTTTGGTAAAAGCTCCTGCGGCGATGGTAGCTGCCGGGTTTGGCGATATGCTCGGTAAGTACACCTCGTTATTCGATTGGAAATTTGGCAGCCTTGTAGCCGGAGAGCCCTACTCACAGCTTGTAGCGGATCTTACCCGTAATGCCCTCCAAAAATGTGTGGATCATCTGGACAGTATTGCCGAACGTGGCGAAGAAGGGATCCAAACCTTAATCGAGGCGCTGATTGAATCCGGCATTGCGATGATGATATTAGGTCAATCTCACCCCGCTTCAGGAGCCGAACATCATCTATCCCATTATTGGGAAATGGAGTATATTCGACTTGGCAAGCGGCAGCTGCTGCATGGGGCCAAGGTAGGTGCAGCTTGTGTGCAAATCGCTACTTTGTATCATCAGCTGGCGGAGAGTAGTATATCCCCGAAAATAGCATCCATGGAGCCAAAGGCAGCTGCTGATGAATCGACCACAGTTAGACAATCGGCGATAATTAGTCATTGGCCGGAAATTCAGGAGGAAATTGGCCGAATTCCGGAGGGTCAAGCGCTGCGTGAGATGCTTCACAAGTTGGGTGGTCCCACGACGCCGGAACAGCTTGGAGTAGGCTCCGAGCTGTTAGCGAGAAGTCTGCAAGAGGCTCACCACATAAGAATGAATCGGTTTACATTACTCAGAGCGTATAATGAAATTTTACGTGACCATTCGGTAATCTCTAAATAATATGTTGCAGGGCATCCAAGAAATAAAGGGGTCAGCCGCTTTGCTGAAGCTGATTAGTTCGCAAATGCCTGACCCTGCGTAGGAAGACAATTCTTGGAAATGGAGATGTAACCCAAAGCCATGCAAATTTCGAGCCTTTCCCTTAAAAATACGATTAACCGATTTGCAGAAGATCGAGAGGAATACGTCAAGGTATTCTGGCTGTTCGGTTATTTGTTCTGTGTAGTATCGGCTTCCACCATGGGTCGGACTGCAGCAGACACACTGTTTCTCAGCCGCTTTGATGCTTCTTACTTGTCGACAATGTACTTGCCCCAGGCGGCGGCGATGATCCTGATGGGGTTTATATTCCAGAGGTACAGCAGCAAGTTTCGGCTGGATCGTTTGATCCTTAGGTTGATCCCGTTGATTTCGTTTCTCGTGCTTATTTCGAGGCTTGGTGTAGGTACGGAAATGCGTTGGGTGTTTCCTGTTATTTATGTCGTGTATGATGTGTTTAACTTTTTGATGATCGTCTGCTTCTGGCAATTCGCTACCTCGGTGCTCGATCAGCGTAAGGTCAAACGAATGATTGGTTGGGTCGGCAGCGGCGGTATTATGGGTGGAATTTTAAGCGGTTTTGGCTTGAAGGCACTGGTACCGGCAGTCGGCACAGCGAATTTAATTTATTTTTATGCGGGGCTGCAGCTGCTTTGTCTGATAGCAGTCGTGCAGATTCTACGAATGCTGTCTGCGCCAAAAGAGCTCTTTTCAACCGATCAGTCTACGAAGAAACGGCCACCAGCAGCAAGGAAAAAGGTTGAAGCCAAGTCGAGCCTGTTTCAGAACGTGCCCCATTTGAAATACGTGGCGATCATGTCGGCGGCGCTGGTGCTGTCGCTTACCTTAATCGATTATCAATTCAAGGTTATTTTGAAAGAGACGCTGCAAAATGAAGCCTTGGCCGGATTTATGGGCAGCTTTTATGGATATTCGGGACTGTTGGCTTTATTCGTTCAGTTGTTCGTATCGGGTAGGGTGTTAACCCGTTTTGGTGTGATGACAGCGCTGCTGGTGTTTCCGATTGCCTTGTTTATGGGCAGCTTTGGTGTGCTGCTGATGCCTGTGCTGGCAATGGCTGTAACTGTTAAAGGTAGTGATAAGGTCATTGGGGATACGATTTATTCATCCGTCAGTCAGTTGATTATGTTCCCGATTTCACCGGAATGGCGTGGGAAGGCAAAAGGTTTTCTGGACGGTATCGTACGTAATGGAGCAAAGGGTCTGGCTGCGCTCTGCTTGCTTGTCGTCTCCCGGTTGTTTGCTCCAGAGCAGCTTAGCTATATCATTCTGGTGCTGCTTGCTATCTGCATCGCGGCTGCAATCAAGGTAAAGGGTGCGTATTTGAAGACACTGCTGTCCACCCTGCAAACGGGCAATGATGATTTGGAGAAGGCAGAACTCAATATGATGGACCCTTCAAGCCGCTTGCTGCTGGTTAACGCTTTATCGAGTCCCGATAAGCAGCAGGTGCTTTACGCACTCCGTCTATTAAATGAGCTGGATTCATTTGATATGAAGCCGTTTCTCCCTGCACTGCTGCAGCATCCTGCTGCCGAGGTTTGTTCCGAGGCATTGGTCTATGTAGAGCGAGTGACACCGGATGGGCTGGAGCCTATGCTGCAGCAGCTGCTAGTCGAAGGGGACCAGCAGGTACGAGCGAGAGCCTTAGTAGCGCTGGCAGCATATGCGAAGGATGAATATATCGATGAAATTACAAGCTATCTGGAGAAGCCGGAAGTCCGCATGAGAGCGGCAGCAATTGCAGGACTTGTAAAATATTATGGGGTTGAAGGCATGTTCCGCGCGGTAGGTACACTGAAGCAGCTGCTGGAAAGTATCCATGAGGAAGAACGGATGGCGATGGCGGCATTGTTTGGCCAAATCGGGATTGCCAGCTTCTATAAGCCGCTGCTTGCCTTGCTTCAGGATGCCTCCCCACAGGTACGTATCGGTGCTCTGCAGTCTGCGGCTGCGCTTCAGGTATTGGAGCTGGTTCCTTATATTGTTCCTCTACTGGATAGCAGTGAGACCCGGCGTTATGCGGTTGCAGCATTAGCTGCTTATGAGGAAAAGCAAATACTGCCGCTGCTTGAGCCTTTCCTGGTTGAGCACACTGCGGCCCTGTATTTGCCGCAAGTATATGAGCGAATCGGTACCCAGCGGTCATTTGATATGCTGATGTCACTTTACAAATCCGCTCGCTTTGAACTGCGCGACAAGATTCTGGAAGCCTTGCAGAGAATGAACAAGGACCATTGGCGGGTGGATGAGAAGCAGGTTGAAGAGCTTATTCTTGGGGAAATTCAGCTTTACTGGAAATTTGCCGTACATGGGGCACGTATATCCGGAGCAGAGGATCGCTCCGAAATGCCGCTGATCATCGAGCAGACGCGTCTTTCGGTATGCAGGCGTATTTTTCAACTATTATCCTTGATCATTGATGCCAAGACCGTACAAGCGGTGTTAGCCAGTTGGTTGTCGGGCGATAGCAGACAGCAGGCGAATTCGACCGAAGTGATGGATCAGATGCTTCAAGGGAACCTGCGTACTGAACTGGCCAGAATGATGTCGACTCCACGTACTTTAACAGGCACAGCTTCACCTGAAAGTTTAAATGAGGACGCATTGATTTGGCTGTATGAGCAAGGAGATACGTGGCTTCGTCACTGGATTCGTTATATGACCATGCAGAGTCACTCCAGCAGGGCGCTTGCTTTTATCGAGGAACATGCAAACGCAGAAGAGAAACAACTGTCCTATGAAAGCCTTGCTGATCAGATCGAACGTGTCCGACTTTTGCACAATGTCACCTTATTCCATGGTTTGGTAGCTCGCGATCTCTCGGCGATAGCACCTCGATTACAGAAGCTTAGTCGGGTACAAGGAATGGATATCATTCGTGAGGGCGACCCGGGAGATTCTTTATTCATCATTCACAGTGGTCAAGCAGGTGTATACGTGAATGGCCAGAAGGTAAGTAGTCTGAAGGCTGGCGATTGCTTTGGAGAAATGGCTGTTCTGACTCAAGGGCTGCGGACGGCAACGATACGGGCAGAAACCGATATCGAGCTGTGGGAGCTGGATTCAACGGCATTGTATGAAATGATGTTCGATCGTACGAGTATTGCGATTGAAATGATGAAGCTGCTTTCACGCAGACTGCGAACCAAGCTGGAACGGGGTGGGCAGGAAGCCATTGATCAGATCACTGTGCAGGAGATTGCAGCGGTGAGCACAGTATCATCTCCCGATACTGCGGATCAGTCCAAGGATGCGATCATATTGCGGCGTATTCTGGTTTTGCAGAAAATCAATTTATTCGCCCATCTCAGTCAGGATGACTTCATCCGGCTTGCCCAAATCGTTGAAGAGGTTACCTATGGCCCCGGTGAAGTGATCTGCAAAACCGGGGAATTTGGAGACACGATGTACGGAATCATTGAAGGGAACGTCCGCGTCCATAATGGAAATGAAACGTTTGCGATGCTCGGTCAAGGAGATTGCTTTGGAGAGATGGCGGTTATCGACAGCGGTCCGCGTTCGGCCGATTGTACATCAACAGACCGTACCGTGCTGCTCGAGCTCCAGCAGGATCAGGTATTTGCCTTTTGCTTTCAAAATATCGAAGTGCTGCGCAGCATGATGCGTGTGCTGGCAGAACGAATTAAAGGTATGGTGTAGCTTTAAAGCTTTGATCAAATTGCGATATAAAAAGAACCTTCATTCCACACAATAAATCCGTGGATATGAAGGTTCTTTTGCTTACGACCCCATTTTATTTGGTTTTGGCTTGCAGCAGCTCAACGAGCTGTTGCCCGATATTGCCGCCTTGAGGACGCTGCCCGCCTTGACCATTTGCATTGCCTGAAGGATTGGCACCCTCTTTGTTAGCTGCATCACCCTGAGGACGCTGTCCCGCCCGTCCTGTCCTTGACCGGCTGCTGCTTGTCCACCGGCTTGATCACCTTGTGGGGGCTGACCAGCTTGTCCGCCATTTGCTCCGCCTTGTCCGTTAGCTCTTTGCTTGCTCTTGGCTTGAGCTTCTTCAATGAACTTTTTCTGGTCGGCAGTTAGTGGTGCCAACAGATTGGTTTGCGCATCTGTGCTCAGCTCGCTTTTGGTCACGGCTTCCTGAACAACAGGCAGCATTTTGGCAGCCTGATCCTTCGTAATGGCAAGACCAGTGGATTTGTCCATCATAATGAGGGATTGGAACGTCATCATCATCGTACGCTGGTTCGAATTGGCTGCTGATCCAGGTGCGCCATTTTGTGGCTTGGCTTGATCTGCTGCCGGACTTGTTGTACTTGCCGCTGGCGCTGCACTTGCCGAACTAGAGGCACTTGGTGCTGCCGTATTCGTACCACATCCGCTTAATAGTAGGGCTGTTAATGCACATGCTGCTATCATTTTTGTTGTTTTCATCTCTACACCACCATCTCCTTTAATACCAAATTATAGAACGATAAACTGAATGGAGACTTAATGGAGTCTGAATGCCAACTTAAAATGTAGTGTAAGCGCAGCATCACCGTGAGCCATTTCATTGATGTGGTTTTACTTCATGAGGTGGGCTGCGGACAGCTGACGATCAGAGATTGTTCGATACGGAGTGTAATCGATAGTATCTTCAAATCGTTATATCAGGATTCAAATGTTCTGATAGAAATCCATCTGTGAATAAGTTATAACTGAAAATAATACGACTACTATGTACAAGGAGCGATAGTGATGATTCATTTGAACAAGTATTGGGAGGATCTGAACGTCCTGCAAGTGAACAGGGAGGCTTCGCGGGCCTACTATATTCCATATCAGGATGAGCAATCAGCTTTGTCGCAAAAGAGAGGGCGTTCCCCTTTTTACCAAACTTTAAATGGCGGCTGGAAATTTAAATATCATACCAGTGTTAAATATGTGGAGGATGGATTTTACGAGACCTCGGCCGATGTTAGCGGCTGGGATGACCTGCTCGTACCTTCCTGCTGGCAAACCAACGGTTACGATCAGCTGCAATACAGTAATGTCAATTACGTAATCCCTTGCGATCCGCCTTATGTGCCTAATGAAAACCCGGCTGGACTGTATGTTCGGGATTTCAACGTCTCAGAATCCTGGAACGATAAAGACGGGTATGTGGTGTTCGAAGGGGTGAACTCGTGTTTTTATCTGTGGGTGAACGGCAAGTTTGTCGGCTACAGCCAAGGCAGCAGAATCCCTGCGGAATTTAATCTGACTCCGTACCTGACAAGCGGCAAAAACCGGATTGCCGTGATGGTACTAAAATGGTGCGATGGTACGTATATCGAGGATCAGGATTTGTGGAGATTTTCGGGGATTTTCCGGGATGTGTATTTGCTTGCACGGGACCGCGCACATATCCGCGATGTGTTCAATAAGCAGGAGCTATCGGATGACTTCGGCAAAGCGGTTTTGCGAAGTGAGCTGGTAACTACGGGGCTGCTTGAAGTAAAGGCCGAATTAAAGAACGCCCAAGGATATCTTGTAGGCGAAGGCAAAGCGCTTATAGATGGCAAGGGTAGTGTAGAGATTGAGATTACCGCTCCAGAGCTGTGGAATGCGGAAACACCTTATTTGTACCAGCTGTATATTCATGGCGGGGACGAGGTACTGCGGTTTTCCGTAGGCTTCCGCAAGGTTGAAATCATCGACGGTGTATTCAAGATCAATGGGGCGGCCGTTAAGCTTAAAGGCGTTAACCGCCACGATTCTCATCCAGAGCTTGGCCAGACGATTCCGCTGAATCACATGATCAAGGATCTGGACCTGATGAAACGACACAACGTGAATACCGTCCGAACCTCGCATTATCCTAACGATCCGCGGTTTTTGGAGCTATGCAACGAATACGGGTTTTATGTAGTGGATGAAGCGGATCTGGAATGTCATGGTGTGCATAATGCCGGTGATTACCATATGCTGACGAAAAACCCGGAGTGGGAAGCGGCATTTGTAGATCGGATCGAGCGGTTGGTCGAACGGGATAAAAATCAGCCTGCGGTTGTTATCTGGTCATTGGGCAACGAGGCGGGCTACGATAAGAATCATATGGCGATGGGTAAGTGGGCCAAGGAGAGGGATACGTCCAGACCTGTTCATTATGAAGGCGTAGATCCCCGATATAACGGTAGTAAGGACAAGGAATATATCGATTTGGAAGGCCGGATGTATACGTCCACTACGGACATTGAAATTTATGCATTGGACCCAGCCAGCACGAAACCGATGTTCCTGTGCGAGTACAGCCATGCTATGGGTAATGGACCTGGAGATTTGAAAAATTACTGGGATGTCATCTATAAATATCCGCTGTTAATGGGTGGCTGCGTATGGGAATGGAATGACCACGGGATCAAAACCGAAACGGCGGACGGTCTTCCTTTCTTTGCTTACGGAGGCGATTTTGGGGAGAAGCCCCATGACGGGAACTTCTGCATCGACGGACTGGTAAGTCCGGACAGGAAGCCGCACATCGGACTGCTTGAATTGAAAAAGGTTATTGCTCCTGTCCGCATCGAGGCGCAGGATTTACACAAAGGTACGATCGCGATTACCAATTTGTATGATTTTATCGACTTGTCGCAGGTTACGATCTATTGGAAGGTTGAAAAAGACGGGCACACAGTACAGCAGGGTGAGCTTGCAAGTATCGAAGCGGCTCCTCATACTACGCAAACTACGGTTGTTCCTTATACACTGCCGAAGGCTTCATCCAGCCGCTATTTCCTGACATTATCGGTTAGGTCAAAGCAGGATTACCGTTGGGCGGAAGCAGGCTATGAGCTTACATTCGAACAGTTTGAGCTTCCGGTAGCTGCAGTCGTTGAAGAGAGCAGCAAACGGGAAATTCCTGCGATTCGTGTAGATCAGCAGGGTCATAACCTCGTGATAGATGGCTTTGATTTCCGTCACAGCTTTGATTTGTATGATGGTACCTTCGTAAGTGTAACGAAGCAGGGTGTAGAGATGCTGCAGGCACCGTTCGCCTTTAACATCTGGCGGGCTCCGATCGATAATGACCGGAATATTAAACACGAGTGGATGAAGGAAGGCTATGATCGGGCTAAGATGCACGTATACAGCTCCGAAATCGTTAAGCAGACGGGTAATTCTGTAGAGATCTCCGTACAGTATTCGTTGGGAGGTTACATCAAGCTGCCGCTGCTGCACGGTACCGCGCATTGGACTGTAGATGGCACAGGGGCTATCTCGCTGCAGACGAAAGTAAAGGTAAGAGAGAATTTAGCCTTCCTGCCGCGGTTTGGTCTGCAATTGACGATGCCGCAAGGAACGGAGGAAGTCGAATATTTCGGTTTTGGTCCGCATGAAAGCTATTCGGACAAGCGAGAAAGCGCGAAGAAGGGTAAATACCTGCTGACGGTCGACGAAATGTTCCAGAACTACGTGATGCCACAGGAAAACGGCTCACGTTATGGCACAGAATGGGCCATTGTATCCAATGAGCAGGGTATGGGTCTGAAATTCTCCAGCCGCGGCGCTGAGTTCTCCTTGAATGCAGCGCACTTTACACCAGAGGATTTGGCGATTGCCACACATGCGCATGAGCTTAAGAAGCGTAAAGAAACGATTGTCCATCTGGATTACAAGATGAGTGGTGTTGGCTCCAATTCCTGCGGACCGGAGCTTCTGAAGCAGTATCGTTTGGATGAGAAGGAATTTGAATTTAATCTGACAATTATGCCCTTGTTTAAAGAAGACGAATAAGCGAATTGTGGATATGTGTGGATAAATTGTGGATAAAATGTGAATAAGTAATCCGATAAGCACGAATTAAAGTTGTATTCCTTAAGCAAACAGGCAGCCCAGGGGTTTAACCCTTGAGCTGCCTGTTTGCTTTTTCTCGTCCATTGCTACCGTTTGAATCAAGATGTCTGATACGGAGTCGCCAGAAGCAGCATAATCAGCACCAACGCACCGAAGTTTGAATATGTGCTAGTTTCTCATGGAATCTGGGAATGACAGAGACTATGACCGGCTTGTTTGCTCCTGTACGCCCGGGGAGAACATCCTTTTAGCTTGCGAAATGTTCGGTTAAATGTCGAATAGGCATCGAACCCGGACTCCATCGCTACCTCGGAAAGCGGCATATCCGATGAGAGCAGCAAACTGCAAGCATGACGAATCCGCAGTTCCTGAAGGAATTCCAGAAAACGAATACCATAATATTCGGAGAATAGCTCACTGATATAGGTAGGATGAAGATGAAATGCATCAGCTAATACAGACAACGTAACGGATTCCAGATAATGCTCGTGCAGGTATCTAATCATTTGCCAAATGGGCTTGGTTCGAACAGGTGCTGAGCCTACTAATTGAGCTGATTTATGTGTGTGGGATCTCATACTCCTTGCATAATAGGTTAACGCTTCAAGCAATTTTGCTTTGATGATCATATGTTTACCGTATTCATCACCCTGATATTCTTGCAGCATTTTCGCAAATATCGATTGAATATCCCCAAGTATGGAAGAATCGAATTGAACGAAGCTGGATTGTTGGCTGTCTCCTCCATAGATCAAGTCCCATAATACCTGCTCTGGTTCAGACCCCTCCGTTAGCAGCTTCATGTCAAAATTACAAATGTACATATCCAAAGGACTTAAAGGATCGGCCTCGATTTGATGAATTTGATACGGCAGCAGCAGCACCATCGTGCCAGGTGTCATGGAATGCGTTAACCCATTGATGAGTTCCTTTCCTTTTCCGTCCATAATTAAGGTTAACTCAATAAAATCGTGGCGATGTGGCGGAACAAGTGTATGCTTTTTTCTTTTGATGTAAAAAGGGAAGCTGGTGTTCATGTTGGGATATTCAATCAGGTATTGAGGATACATGTAGAGCCCCCTTGTTGCATGGTACCCTCTATTATAAATGAAAAGGATTTCTTTAGAAATGATCATTTTAGCTTGAAATATGATCAATTTATTCTGAAGAAAGCGTTAAGATGAACATGTACTTACAATGATTGAAAGGGTGTAAGCAATGGTACGATTAGCACATTCCGACTTGTTGAAGCTGAAGCGCTGGAATACCCCGACTATATATAACGGTTGGGAGGCTATTACGAAACACGATATCACTCGCGGATTTAATATGGAAGCGACAAGAGATTTTATGCCACAAATGGGGCCTATGGTTGGTTATGCCGTTACCGTGCAATTTCAACCAAGCAATCCGGATCATCCGATCCAGAATCCGAATGCATGGAGTGAATATCGTCAATATGTGGCCGGTATTCCCGGTCCGAAGATCGTAGTGGTGCAGGATCTGGATAAGCCTAATGTCATTGGCGCTTTCTGGGGAGAAGTGAACAGTAATATTCACAGGTCATTGGGTTGTATAGGTACGATTACTGATGGAGCTATCAGGGATGTGGATGAAATGGCCAATGCTGGTTTTAAAGCCGTCGCTCGTCAAATGTGTGTAAGCCATGCCTACAGTACGCCGGTACGTTGGGGAATCGAAGTGGAGGTATTCGGTACGAAGGTAAAGCCGGGGCAATTGATTCACGCGGACAAACATGGTTTTCTCACCATTCCTGAGGAGGATGAATCCAGGCTGCTTGAAGCCTCCTTATATATGGACAGTAATGAATGCAATACGGTTATTCCTGCCGCTCGTCATGCTGCTGGTAAATCGACAGAGGAGCTTTTGCAGGCAATCGATGAAGCGGGTCGCGAGTTTGGCGTCAATATGAAAGCAAGGTTCGGTGGAAAGGGCGAATGGTAATCTTAAATAAGGAGCAGCCGATCATAGGGTTGAGTATCATTTTAGTGGCTCCTAAATTAGATAAGAGGTGAAGAAGATGATCTGGGGAGACCTTGAGCATTGGGGAGAAGAAAAGCACGCATATCATCCAGCTTTACAAAAGGCGATTCAGTATTTAATTGAGACGGATCTGGACAACGCTGAGGTTGGGACTTATCCGATCCAGGGGGATGATATGTACGCCATGGTGCAAGCACCCGTCACGGTTATACGAGCGGAGCGTAAATCAGAGCATCACGCCAAATATATAGATGTTCAATATTTAATTGGCGGTGGTGAAGAGCTGCAGATTGTAGGCAGACAATCGCGCGGCAATAGGTCCGTAGAAAATGAATTGGAATCCAAGGATTACGAATTATACGACGAGGTTGCTGGCGAGAACGAGATTACTTTGACCCCTGGCATGTTTGTCGTGTATTTCCCGAATGATCTTCACCGTCCGGTTTGTGGAAGGTTGGGTGGGATTAAATTGAAAAAGGTCGTGATTAAAATTAATAAATCCCTACTCGGTTTGTAGCAAGGATGAAGAAGCTTCGATTCTATCGTGCTATAGAGCCGTTTTCGATAGGAATAACCGCTGTCTCGTTCGTGATATAATAAAGCAGCGCCCATCAGCTTGGAGCCCATTATGGGGATATAGGGAGCGGGAAGCCACAAGAGGCTTCCTTTTTGCCGTCGAAAGGAAGTGTTATTGGATTGTGAATATTCGAAGCACAACGAATAAGAACAGGTTCATGCAAGGAAAGGAAGAAAGGATTCGAAAGAAGTGGTACTATCAGCTGCTTCTTTCCTATTTGCCAGTGTTTTTTATTGCTACCTCGATCATCGTCATTATTTCTTTTGTGGGTGTCCGTTTAACTATTGGCAATGAAGCGAAGCGGGTAAACGAAGTGGCAACTACCCAAATGCTGAAAAACATAGATGATGCATTGCGGTCTATCGATCATTTAATATTAAAGGAAATTCTCAACAATGTAGCTTTTGATAAATTTTTTGACTTGTCGAAGGAGACGGATAAATATCTGGATTCCCTGGAAATGAGTGACCGAATCCGTAACATTATTCATGCCACACCCTTGATAGATTCCTTATATTTATATCGATTTCGCGATCAGATTGTGCTGACTAGAGATGAGAGAATAGCCATCGAGCAGTTTCAGGACAAGGATTTTTTGGCGAAGCTGCTGCAAAACCAACAGCAATCGAAGTGGTCGGATTTACGAGAGGTTACGGAAACCAATGTAGTGACCAATGAAACCATATCACGCAAGGTGTTGACGTTGACCAGCAAGGTGCCGACGATCTCGGGTGAGCTTGGACTGATTGTTGTGAATGTCCGCCCTTATGCTATTCAATCGATGATTGATCAAATGGCTAATTCCAGCTACAGCTTGTTGGACTTTGTAGATAAAAATAATACTACGATCGCGTCAGTTCGTGATGCAGCTCTGCCCCAGGAGGATCGACTGGCGAATCAAACACATTCCTTTACCATCAGATCTAGCTATACGGGATGGAGCCTGCACAGCTCCATTAATAATTCCGAGGTCTATGGTTTTAGCTCTGCGATTTATTATGGTTACTTTGCGTTCTGGATTGCTGCCATCGCAGCAGGGGCCTACTGGATATATTTGATTACCCGAAGAAATTATAAGCCTGTTGAAGCTTTGATGGGCCGCTTGGAGAAATATAAATCCGAAAAAAGCCTGCAGCTGCTCGGTAGCGACAAGCGGGGCGAGTTTGATTATATTGAGCATGCTTTAGACCACCTCATTGATCGATTTGACTATCAACAACGGCACGTAGAAGAACATGTGAAGCTGCGTCAACGAAAGCTGCTTCTGGATTTACTTGAAGGGAATTTTGTAGACCGCAACGATGAGATTGTGAAAAATATGCTGGAGGAGCAGGGCCAAGCCTGTGTTATCGTCGTCGAAATTGATGCTTATGAGCATTTTGTGGAGCTATATAATAAGCATGATCAGTATCTATTACGATTTGTGGTCGAAAATGTCTGTTATGAGGTTTCTCAGGAGCATGGCATTCAAGTCTGGGCAGAATGGGTGGAAGGGCATCAACTCGCCGTTTTATTTCAATCGCGGGAGTCGGCCTCGCAGGTAGAGGCTACATCTCGGAAGCTGTCCCAATGGGTTCAGGACAATTTGGATTTTACAGTTACCATTGGCATAGGTTCGCCTGCCAAGAGCATGGGGGAGGTTTCGGGTTCCTACGAGCGCGCTTTGGCAGCAATCAAAATGAAGTTCAAATTCGGCAGAAACCGGGTAATCCGGTTCAATGATCTTCCTGAAACGGAAGAGGAATTGATTGTGCAGCCAAAGGTTTTGAAAATGATTGCGCAGTCCTTTCGCCAAGGGGACACTGAATGGCCCAGGAAGCTGCTCGATTTTGTCAACCAGACGACAGAAGCCCATGCTGCCAAAGAGAATGTACAGCACATTTTGCAGCTCCTGTTATTTTCGATGGATCGGGAGATGAGCGAGGTCTCTTCAGAGCTTAGAGCCATTTGGAAAAAACGATTATTGCGGTTAAACGAGGGGCTGGATACGCATGAAACAGAAATAGAGCTATCGCAGTTTTATTGCAGTGAATTGAATGAAGCTTACGAGGATATTAAACAACATAAGGATGAGAAGTCACACACAGCCTTAATGCATAGAATCAAGGAACATATAGATAAGGAATATATAGACCCAGACTTGACCCTTGCCAGGCTCGGTGAAGTTTTTCAAATCAATTCCAGTTATTTAAGCCGGACGTTTAAAGAAGAGATCGGAATGAATGTGACCGATTACATAGTCGTGAGCAGAATGGAAAAGGCGAAGCAGCTGTTGAAGGATACGCAAGAAGCTGTGCAGGACATTTCGGTTCAGGTTGGATACACATACACGATGTCTTTTATTCGAGTATTCAAAAAAACAACGGGGCTCACCCCTGGTGAATATAGAAGGCTATCGGCGGAAGCCTGAAAAGTGTAATTAATCCTATGTGTATTCTCCCGACGCCTCTCATTGTCCATATATGCAATGCGGTTTATCCAGTAAAGGAATGTTAATCAGGCTTTGTTCATCGGAAGTAGGCTGCATGTATGCCTTCGGAAGACAGGAACAAAGCCTGTTTGTATTGCTGTTATCGAGAAAAAAGATGGATATTGTCTCATGGGTCCGATCATTATATGGTGAGTACACCAAACGGGATGATATCCAGGAGGAATAGTGATGAATATTAAATACGACCGATTTTATGGAGGGAAATCGAAGGCATTAACCTTAAGCTACGATGATGGAAGAGAACAGGATCGTCGACTAGTTGAGCTTATGAACCGGTATGGTCTCAAAGGTGCTTTTCATTTGAACTCCGGTTTGCTGGGAAGGCCGGGCTATATTCGTAGTGAAGAGATTCAATCTTTGTATCAGGGACACGAGGTATCTGTCCATACGGCAAGCCATCCTTTTCTTGATTTGATCCCGCAGGAGCGATTGATTATGGAGATTATGGAGGACCGCTCTGCATTGGAGAAACTGGTGGGCCACCCGGTTAGAGGGATGAGTTATCCCTTCGGCAGCTATAATGAGCAAGTGGTCCAGCTATTGTCCGCCCTTGGCATGGACTACGCACGGACAACCGGGGGCAATGGGGGATTCAGTCTGCCTTCCAACCCGCTACTGTGGAATCCGACCTGCCACCATAAGCAGATGCTGGAGTATGGGGAGAAATTCATCCAGTATGAACCAAGGCATTCCCGAATGAGCCTTCTTTATGTATGGGGCCACAGCTATGAGTACGATCGTGACGATAATTGGGAGCTTGTTGAGCAATTCGGGGAGCTCACAGGTGGTCGAGCGGATATCTGGTATGCTACGAACATTGAAATTATTGCTTATCTGCATGCGCTTCAACAGCTTCAATGCTCGGTATCCGGGCGCATCATTCATAACCCGTCAGCAACTGCAGTATGGGCCAGCGTAGAAGGGGAGGCTTTCGTGATTCCTGGCGGTCACACGGTACACCTGTAAGGTGTAATCATGTAAGAAGGAGGGAAACCCGTGAGAACGGAATCCAGTATAACCAAGCTGCAATCACTAGCCAGATTTAGAAAAACACGCTTATGGAAATCCAACATTCCGCTTTGGTGCATGTTTGTACCCGTGCTGCTCTACTTCATTATTTTTAAATATGCACCGATGGGCGGCATTATCATCGCTTTTGAGAACTACAATTTACGCCAAGGGATGCTGCACAGTCCATGGGCAGGCTTAACGTATTTTGAGATGCTGTGGAGGAGCCCGGAATTTTTTCGAATCTTTCGCAACACGCTATTGCTCAGTATTCTGGGATTTGTAATCGGTTTTCCTTTTCCCATTATGCTGGCTGTTCTCTTAAACGAGCTGCGTCGGCTTTGGTACAAAAAGCTGGTGCAAACTCTCGTCTATTTGCCGCATTTTATATCGATGGTGATCGTTACCGGTATTATTGTTACGGTTTTTGCGTCAAACGGGATCGTGAATGAAGTATTGAAGACGGTATTTGGGCAAACGGAAGCTTATCCGTTCCTATATCAGGTGTCTTCCTGGCTCATGATCTATTTTGGTTCCGCAATTTGGCAGGAAGCCGGTTTTTCCGCGATTATTTATTTGGCTGCATTATCGGCTATTGATCCCCATTTGTATGAATCGGCTGCCATGGACGGCGCCAGCAAATGGAAACAAATCTGGCATATTACGCTGCCTGGCATACGTGGAACCATTATCATCCTGTTAATCCTGCATATGGGCAAACTGATCGATGTGGGTTTTGACAAGGTGTATATGCTGTCGAATGCTGCTGTTTCCGATGTGGCGGATGTGTTTTCAACTTATATTTATCGGGTTGGCCTGCAAGGCGGGCAATTCAGTATAACAGCAGCGCTGGGCTTGTTCGAGTCCGTCATTGGCTTGATCCTGGTGTTGTCTACAAATGCTTTGGCGCGAAAATTTGACCGTGGATTATTTTGATCAGGGGTTGGGGAGGCAGCTATGAAACCTACGTGGGGCGAGAAATTATTTTACCAGGTCAACGCGATCCTGTTAGGCTTGGCGGCTCTAAGCGCTTTATTACCATTGTTTAATATTTTATCGCTTTCTTTAAGCAGCAACCATGCGATACTAGCTGGAAAGGTAACTTTCCTGCCTGTAGAGTTCACGTTAAGCTCCTACGCGGCTCTGCTCAAGGGGACACGTGTTCCCGAAGCCTTTATGAACAGTCTGATTATTACGTTCGTTGGGGTTGCGTTCAATATGATCTTCACGGTGCTGGCGGCTTATCCGCTGTCGAGAAGTAATTTTATCGGCCGTCGTCCGATGACGCTGCTTATTATTTTCACGATGCTTTTCTCAGGCGGACTTATCCCCTCCTATTTATTAATTAAATCGTTGGGCATCTTGAATTCTTATTGGTCACTTTGGCTTCCTGGATTAGTTAGTGCTTACAATATGCTGATAATGAAGTCTTTTTTTGAAAATATTCCTGAGGAGCTGGTGGATGCGGCACGCATGGATGGCTGTGGAGAATGGCGCTTGGCGGTCCAAATTATTCTTCCGCTTTCTACACCTGTCCTGGCGACCATGGCTTTATTTTATGGGGTTAGTCATTGGAATTCCTTCATGAATGTTTTGATCTATATTCAGGACTCGAGCAAGTACAATCTCTCTGTGCTTATTCAGCAAATGGTTGCCCAGTCCAACATGATGAATGAACTGCAAAATTTGCAGGAGCAGGACATGGTACTGCTGACTCCTGAGTCGATCAAATCGGCAGGTATGATGGTGATGCTGATGCCTATGATCATTGCGTACCCTTTTCTGCAAAAATATTTTGTTAAGGGAGTTTTAATCGGTGCTGTGAAGGGTTAAATCCAGAGCGTGGACTTCACATTAAACTACCAACCAAACAGGAGGTCTAAATATGTCATTTATACAAAGAAAGCAAATGATCAAGCTTCTAGGAGTCGGGGGGAGCGTCTTGGCACTGGCTATTGGAGGGTGCTCAAATTCACCATCGGACAAGGCATCATCAGGTGGAGCAGCCGCCAAACCAGAAATTACGATTTCCGCATATGAGAATGGAAGTACGCCTCCCGATGAGGGAACGATTGAGAAAAATCGTTGGGTCGACTGGATGTCCCAGAACGGTCCGGCCAAGATCAAAGTGATCTCTATACCGCGGACGGAATCGGTCCAGAAATTCAATACGTTGTTTGCCTCTGGCTCTGCGCCTGACCTCATTCAGGAATTCGACGCGAGCTTTCGCAATCGAATCTATGATCAGAAGCTGATCATGCCTGTTGATGAGCTCATTGAGAAGTACAGTACGACGTATAAGGCACTTTTGCAGAAATACCCTGCGCTGAAAAAAGTGGCTACGATGCCGGACGGGAAGATGTATGGATTTGGCCGAATCAATGGACTCAGGCCGCAAAATGTTCTCATGATCAGAACAGACTGGTTAAATAAGCTGAATCTTCCTGTGCCGCAAACAACTGATGAGCTGCTTCGCGTATTAACAGCATTTCGCGATAATGACCTGGATGGGAACGGCAAAAAGGATACAATTGCTTATGATATGGGCGGTCGTTCTCAGGCGATCCTTGACAGTATGTTCGGGAATGTAGGTTGGACATTAGAGAAAGATCAGCTCGTTCGCAATTGGGACCGGGCCAAGGCAGCAGCCGCATTCAAAAAACAATTGTACGATCAAGGACTTATCGACAAGGATTATTTAACGAAAAAAGGCTCGGGCTATATGGGTCTGGATGCAGAAGGTATCATTGCCGGTAAAATTGGGATGTGGGGAAGCACAAGCGGCAATACTTCGGATTTTGATACGTATAAGGCTTTAAAGAAGGCTGATCCCAAGGCGGAAGTAACCGTTATTGCGCTGCCGGCAAGCGAATTTGGGCAGTTCAGCCCCATATTGGCTAATCCTGTACAAATCACTGGAATGATTAACGCCGAATCCAAAAATGCAGAAGCGGTCATGAAATACGTTGATTTTATGGCGATGAAGGAAACCGGCCAGACAATAAAGTACGGGCTAAAGGGTGAGGACTGGAAGGAAGGCGCCAACGGCTGCCAAGCCTTTATCGACAAGGACAAGACAGCGCCGAAGATTAAATACACGCCATCCTATACAATGCTCTTTTCACCGATTCTTGAAGGCTCCTGCGGCCAAGTACAGTCCAATTTAAACATCAATGATCCCATTGAAAAAGACGGCTATAATCATATTAAACAAGCATATGAGCTATATTTGGACCCTAAGCGTCCAATGCCCGATCTTACGCATCCCGAGCATATGCCAGCCCTACCGGGTGAGCTGCAAATATCGAATAACAACCTGACCAAAACATTAAGCGATATTTGGACGAAGTATATCCTCTCCGGAAACTCCTCCTCCCTGGATAAGGCATTGGACGATGCCAAAAAAGCATGGGAGACCAACAATGGCAAAAAAATCGAGGAATGGTACGCCAAATGGTACCAGGACAATAAAACAAAGGCGTTCCTTACCAAAGACTATTATGAATTTGTACTAAGTTTTAATTAATGAACAACCCATTAAACAAGAACAATAATCAACCCTACGGGTCATCAATCATTCAATATTGGAGGTCAAGCAATGTCGGGAAGACACATGGAGTACAGTCGGGTGGCTGAATCCGGAATCGGTAATCCTCGCAACGATACAGGGAGCATCCTGGAACTAACGGACGGACGCTTGCTTGCCGTCTGGCACAAATACGAGGCGGGCCCTGAAGGTGGCAGCGATTTCGGACTGTGCCACATATACGCCAAATACTCCAAGGATGGTGGCAGGACGTGGGAGAATGAAGCTCTGCTGGTACCCACTGTACCAGGAGACAACAACGTGCAGGCACCGGGTTTATCCCGGCTCACCTCCGGTGAGCTGCTGCTGCACTGCCTCCGTGGACATCAGGGAGGCATCAGCTCGACCTTGTGTGTGTTCCGGTCCGCAGATGAAGGTCTGACATGGACCGAAGGTACGAGTATTTGGGAGAGAAGTGAGGGCCAGTGGCTGCAGGGAGGTGCTAATCAGCTGAATGTGCTGGCATCCGGTCGTTTGCTGCTGCCTTACCATTATGGCACGGGACATCAAGGCAGCCAGCATAATACGGTTAGCTGTTATTTGAGTGATGATGGGGGACAACGGTGGCGGCGGGCAAGTGGTACGGTGGATCTGCCCATGCGGGGCGCCATGGAGGCGTCTGTAGCAGAGCTCAGCTCCGGCAAGCTTATTATGTCGCTGCGAACCCAACTGGGGGCCGTCTTCTTATCATATTCGGACGATCAGGGCGAGACTTGGTCGCTTCCCCAGACCTCGGGCTTGAAAGCACCCGAATCGTGCACCTGCCTGAGAGTCATCCCTGCTACTGGCGATTTGGTCTTGTTCTATAATGATAGCGACTATGACCCGACAAGACATCATTATGGGCTGCGGACTCCTTTATCCGCGGCATGCTCGCAGGACGGAGGAGCCACCTGGCGCAAGGCGGGGAATATCGAAACGGGACCCTATGAATTCATGAATTTGAACTGTACGTTTACGAGGTCGGGTGCAGCACTCTTAACCTACACGAAAGTGGAAGACCCGCAAATCTTAGAGGTGGATAGATCGCTCCCCTTCAAACGGACAGATATGGACCTGTGCCTGGCGGCTATCGACTGGCAATGGTTTTATCGTAGTTAACCTTACCGATACACATAGAAACTGAACATACGATGTGCTGCTACAAGATCCAAGCCGGAGCGGACTCCTTGAAGCGAAAGCATGCATGACAAGGCGAATAAGAGAGATGGCGTGTACACGGCTATCCCTCTTATTCGCCTATTTACTATTTTTCGTTTAGATGAAGCCTGGTGGTCACGGTATAGAGCTTCGCGGATCATAGCAGGAATATATGCATGAATGTCGAATATTCGAGTGAAATGTTGAAAATAGATCAAACGGGACTTTTGCAAAAGCAAATTTCTATAGAGGTAACAAGACGCATTCAGCACAGCGAAATTCATGAACAAGAGGGGGCATCCGACGAATGAAAGCATTGCAGGATAAGATCAGACAGGATGGCATCGTACTGAGCGATCAAGTATTAAAGGTAGATTCGTTTCTGAACCATATGGTCGATCCGCAGCTCATGCTGGAGGTCGGTCAGGAATTTGTAAGGCGATTTGAAGGGGTTACGTTCGACAAGGTACTTACGCTGGAATCGTCCGGTATCGCGCCCGCAGTCATGACTGCCTTGACGCTGCAGGTGCCTTTGGTATTTGCGCGCAAGCATAAATCATTAACACTTAAGGACGATCTTTATGTGGAGACCGTGTACTCCTTTACCAAGCAGGTGCATAATGAAATTACGATTTCCCGTAAATTTTTGGCGCCAGGTGAGCGCATATTGATTATTGATGACTTTTTGGCCTATGGCGAAGCGACCTTTGGAATGGCACGGATCATTGAGTCGGCAGGAGCGACGGTTGCGGGTGTCGGTATCGTGATCGAGAAATCCTTCCAGGACGGTGCCCGCAGGCTGAAGGAAGCCGGATATCGCGTTGAGTCGTTGGCCCGCATTGCTTCGCTCGGTGAACAGAAAGTGACGTTTTTACCTTAAACGTGGTGGATGAATGAGAAATTTAAAAATCAAGCATAAGCTGTTTATATTCATATCGCTCGGGGCACTTCTGACAAGTCTCCTTGGATGGCTGTTTGTTCAGCAGTCGCAAACGTTGTACGAACAGCTTATTTATCGGGAAACGGTCGATAAGTTCCATTTATTTTCGCAGCGGATTGAAGAGAAATTCAAGGAAATTGATAAGTTGTCGCTGTCTGTGATGGCGGATTCCGACGTGCAGCGGTATTTGAAGGTGATCAAGACCGAACCGGATACGTACGAAGCGTTCGATGCGGCCAATAAATTGAAGCAAAAGCTGTTAACCTTCCATTTGTACGATTATTCGGTATCGTCCATTGTGATCATCGACAGAAATTCCAATTCACATAGTGTTGGGGTCAACGTGGATCGTATGAACTATGCGAATATGGATGAAATTCGGGAGCTGGCTTATGCGCAGGAAGGGGCCAGTATATGGGTTGGCGGCAGGCTGCAGGAGGATGCTTTTTTTTCGGTGCGTGATATTAGAGAAATTCCCGAATTGAATTTGCAGTCACTGGGCACCTTGTTCATTCGTATTCAGGCTGACAAGGCCATCTATGGCTCCGCAGCGGAAAAAAGTACAACCTACGATTCCTCGCTGATGATCGTATCGGGTAACGACATTATATATCCCGGCAACACCCAATTGAAGCTGTCTGACCTGCCTATAGATAAATCGAAAGATTACAGCGTCATTACGATCGACAACAATTCTTATCTGGCCGCGCAGTTTACACTCGGTTATACCGGCTGGACCTTTATCCACCTGATTCCGTACGGCTCGATTTTCAAAAATGTCATGATCATGAAAACGGTGCTGCTCGTCTTGTATGCTGTCACCTTGCTGCTGCTGCTGTGGAGTGGTCTGCGATTTTCGAAAAGCATTACGAAGCCGCTTGAAGCTTTGACCCAGAAAATGGTGAATGTGGAAAAGGGGCAGTTTGCCATTGATAAGGCAGAATTTCCGGTAAACCGAGATGAGGTTGGCCTGCTGAACCATAATTTCGATAAAATGACCGAGAAGCTGGATAAGCTGATCAACGAGAACTATATCAAGCAAATTATGCTGAAGGAAGCGGAATACGAAACCTTGAAGGCTCAGGTGAATCCGCATTTTTTGTATAACACGCTGGAATCGATCAATTGGCTGGCCAAAATGAATGGACAACCGGAGATATCCGGTATGGTCAAAGCGCTTGGGGATATGATGAGGGCAGCAGTGAGCAAGAAGGAATTTGTGACGCTGCAGGAAGAAATAGCGAATCTGAATAATTACATCCACATCCAGCAATTTCGCTTTGAGGAGCGATTGGCCTGCCGTATTGAAATTTCGTCGCAGCTGTATGCCCTCTATATACCAAGTCTGATTTTGCAGCCCATCGTTGAAAATTGTATCAAATACGGGATCGAGGCTGCGACGGACCAATGTGATATTACGATTCACGCTGAAAAGCGAGAGCTTCCAGATCGTCTCGTCCTGACGATTCAGGATACGGGACCCGGTATGGATACGGAATATTTGGAAAAGTTAAAGCACAATGAAACGACTGCTGCAGGCACAGGGATAGGCTTGCACAGCATTGACCAGCGTCTCAAAATATTGTTTGGCGACAGCAATGGTGTTGAAATCGAGACCGGACCCGAGCAGGGGACGATCATCTCTATAACCATCCCTTATCTGACCGATATCCCAATCTAATCCTTAATGAGGTGGACGTATGAGTGAATTCACGGTGTATTTAGCAGATGATGAGCGGGTGATCAGAGAAGGCATCGCGATGCTGATCCCTTGGCCGGAATTAGGTCTCAAGTTTATCGGGTCCGCACCAGACGGTATTCAAGCCTATGAGGAAATTATTCGACTGCGGCCGAATCTGGTCATTACCGATATCAAGATGCCCAAGCTGAACGGACTCGAGCTTATTAAGCGTGTGAAGACACAGCTGCCGGATACTCTTTTTATCGTACTGTCGGGGTATGGTGAATTTGAATTTGCAACGCAAGCGATGCAGTACGGTGTTAAGCATTACCTGCTGAAGCCGTGCAATGAACAGGAGATTATTCACGTATTACGTGAGGTAATCCAGGAAATGGAAGATCAGCAAAAGCAGGGCGATCTGCTTGCATCCATGCAGCGGCAGTTAACAGAAGCGATGCCCAAGGTTCGGGAGCAGTTTTTGCGGGATTGCCTGTTGAACCGTACCTATATACAGCAGGAAATGGAGCAGTACAAGCTGCTGCTGCAGCTCGAGCATGAGCAGGTTCGGCTGCTTTTATTTGAGCTGGAAGGCCGCTTTGAATATATCGAGCTGTATACACTGAAGACGATTTCCGAGAAGCAGGGGGCAGTCGGCCAGATTGTGTTGAGCACGATTGTCGGCAACCAGCTGCTGGTGCTGATAGAGGACGGGGAGCTGTCGGCTGCAGTCGCTTTGACAAGCCGTATTCAGCAGGCTTTCCGGCAGATGTATCCATTGAATGTCACATTGGCAATCAGTGATTCAGGACGTATTGAGGACATTGCCAAGCTGTATAAAGAGGTTCAAAAATATGTGAAATATAAGTTTTATCTCGGAGAAAACGGGATTATTACGAGCGAATTCGATATGCACGCGCCACTGTCTTCGATAGAAACGGTAAGCTATGCCTACGATTCTATCGTGCTGGCTGTGAAAATTGGTGAAGCGGACGACGTTCGCAAGGAGCTGCAGGCTTTCTTCGATCATTTGCATGAAGCTCGTGTAGAAATCAATGTAGCGATCAGCTTGTGCATTGAATTGATCACCGTAATTGTCAGAGAGACGTTATTATCACCAATGAACGAGCCATTTAAAAAGATTGTGCCGATCCTAAGCATGTCTACCCTTGATGACATTCACCATTATATTGAAAAGCTCTCTCTGGCCACGGCCAAGGAGCATTTTGAGGCCTACTCGGATAAAAAGCATATGCTGATGACACGGATGACGCAGCTCATTCAGGAGCATTTGGCTAACGAGCAGCTGTCGCTGCAATGGCTGGCCAAAAACTTCTTTTTTATGAATGCCGATTATTTGGGCAAATTATTTCGCAAAGAAATGAAAGATAAATTTTCCCCGTATATTACGAGGCTCAGAATCGAGCGAGCCAAAGCTCTAATTACCGATAAACCGGATATCAAAATGTATGAGGTCGCCGAGCAGTCGGGATTTGGCAGTGACCAGCAATATTTTGGCAATGTGTTCAAAAGACATACGGGACAATCCCCTCTGGAATTCAAAAAAACGCTCAATCGCTAAGCAGCGGACAGAAATATGCTCATCTTTCTTATTCGTCTTCACCTGTATAAACACTGTTTTTCACAAAAAAGTATCCGTTTTTTACATACTTTTTTATACGTAAAGGGAGTAAACTTAATTTAATTCCTACTATCCCCATAAGATTTAGGAGCGAGGAGCAGAACTGACGATGACCAAACCTAATGTATCGGATAGCTTCATCCGCAATGAGCGGGAAGCGGAAATTGCCAAGCGAGCCGACCAACTGGCAGTGAAGCTGGCCGAAAGAGCACCTAAGCATGATGAAGAGGGCTCATTTCCATTTGAAAATTTTGCGGACTTACATCAGGCCGGATATTTGAAGCAGACCGTGCCCAAGCAGTATGGAGGAGACGAAATTTCCTTGTATGAATTGGTGCTGGCCCAGGAACGATTAGCCCGCGGCGATGGTTCAACCGCGTTGGCTGTTGGCTGGCATATGGGTACGATGCTTCAACACCGGAATACCCGCCCTTGGCCAGAAGCGTTATATGAATGGTTTTGCAGGGAGGTCGTAGAAAACGGAGCCATGATCAACCATTTTGCGAGTGAGCGCGCGACTGGCAGCCCAAGCAGAGGCGGAAAGCCCGAAACGACTGCAGTCAAAACTCCAGACGGCTGGCTGATTACTGGCCGGAAAACGTTCAGTACCTTAAGCCCGATCCTGGAATACTTCACCGTATCTGCCAGTATTGCGGACACGGATGAGGTCGGTGAGTTTTTTGTTCGCAAGACTTCAGGGGTCCACATAGAGGAAACATGGAACACGCTTGGCATGAGAGCAACAGGCAGCCATGATCTGATTCTGCAGGATGTGTTCGTCCCTGACGACAAGCTGATCAGCAGATCGGGTTCAATACCGGACAAGAAGCGGATTGACGATGGCAACGGCTGGCTGCTGCACATCCCCGCCTGCTACATAGGCATCGCCCATGCAGCCCGTGATTTTGCGATCCAGTTTGCTCGCAGCTACAGACCGAACAGCTTGCCGGGGCCGATCTCCGAGCTGCCGAATATTCAGCAGCAAATCGGGCAGATCGAAGCGGACCTGATTACGGCGCGTACGCTGCTGTATACGGTAGCTGACCGTTGGGACCGGTATCCGGAAGGACGAATTGCTTTGAAGCGGGATCTGGGATTAGCCAAGTACATCGCAACGAATCATGCTTTGCGAATTGTCGATCAGGCCATGCGGATTGTCGGGGGAACCAGCTTGTCGCGCAGGCTGCCCTTGGAACGAATGTACCGCGATGTTCGTGCTGGTCTGCACAATCCACCGATGGACGATGTCGTATTGCGCAACCTGGCGCAGCGCGCCTTAACCGAAGAACGCTAGAGTCCAAGATGTACCAATAAAAAAAGGGATGTGTATGTATGCGTAAATCGATGAAACTTAAATTCACCTCCACCTTGCTGATCCTGGCAGCTCTTGCGGGCTGCTCGCAGCCAGCAGCAACCAGCACACCGGCGGCTGGCGGTAAAGCCGCAGAACCCGCAGCGGCCAGTACACCTTCAGCAGCCAAGAAAGACCCTGTAACCTTGAGAATTACCTACTGGGCCGGCTCGCAGCTGACGGTTGATAAGACCAATGCGGTAGTGGAGCTGTTCCAAAAAGCCTATCCGCATATCAAGGTCGAGTCCGAATATTACGCAGGTGATGCCTATTGGGATAAGCTGAACGTGCAGGCTGCTTCCAACAGCATGCCGGACGTAGTGCGGATGGATTACTCCAAGATCACGAACTATGTGAATAAAAATTTGCTTCTGCCCTTGGACGACTACATCCAGAAGAAAACGATCAACATGGAAGGTGTTAATCCGATCCATATCGACGGTGCCAAGTTTAACAATAAAGTATACGGAATTAACATCGGAAACAATGCACTGGTATCCTTTTATGATCCAGATGTTTTTGCCAAAGCGGGTGTGACACCACCTACTCCTAACTACACATGGGAGCAGTACGAGAAGGATTTGAGAACGTTCAAGGATAAGCTGGGCATTTACGGCGATACGCATATGAGCCAAACCCATTTTGCCGTATGGCTCAGACAGCAAGGCAAGAAAATGTACAACACCGCCCAGGATGGACTTGGCTATGAAGACGATAAAGTGTTTGTCGATTTCTTCGAGCAGCAGCTTCGTTGGCAGAAGGAGGGTCTGATCTCACCGCTGGGTGTTGAGCTGGAAGTGAGAGGCCTGGAGGATGGTCCATTCCCTAAAGGACAGGCGGCCTACGGCAGCTTGAGCTACTGGAGCAACCACGTCGATATCATGGAAACGCAGCTGAAGAAAAAAGTAGGAATGGCGATGTATCCGGGCTCTGGAGATGGTAAAGGCATGTACATCAAGCCTTCGTTCTTCCATTCCATTGCCAAAAGCTCCAAGCATCCTGAAGAAGCGGCCTTGTTCATTGAATTTTTCACGAACAATATCGATGCTGCCAAATCGTTAAATGCATATTTTGGAATGCCGTATCACCCGGCTGTGCTTGAAGGCATGAAGAGCTCCTTCTCGGATACACAGAAGAGAGTTGCCGAATACCTCGCGACTGTTGAGAAGCATTCAAGCCTGATTGATCCTCCCGATCCGACGGCTGCTGTAGAAGTAGGCAAAGTGTTTAAGAACGTCAGTGACGAAATCTTCTTCGAGAAAACGACGCCTAAGCAAGGTGCGGAGAAATTCAGAAAAGAAGCGAATGCGATTTTGGCGAAAAAGAAATAAACAGATAAGCACAAGCCTGCGATGGTAACCGCAGCATATAGGTAAAGTGAGCAAATGCACGACAACGTGAAGAGATAAGCGCGGTTAGCTTATCTCTTTATGTCTAATGGAAAGTGAGGTGTGTACAAGTTGAAGGTCCTACCCAAAAAACGTTGGTGGAGTTCCGATAACATATCGGGGTATGTGTTTATATCTCCGTGGCTGTTCGGATTTCTTGTGTTCTCACTGCTGCCTATTCTGGCCTCGTTATATCTGGCCTTTACGAAATATGATATTTTGTCCGAACCGGAGTGGGTGGGCTTCGATAATTTTACAGAGATGTTCACCGCAGATCCGAGGTATTGGAAATCAGTCCAGGCAACGCTGATTTTCGTATTTGTCGCTGTACCATTACGTCTGTGCTTCGCATTGGTGATCGCGATGCTGCTGAATACGAAGCTGAAGCTGCTCGGATTTTTCAGAGCCGCCTACTATTTGCCCACCCTGATCGGGGGCAGTGTGGCTGTTGCTGTTATGTGGCGGCAGCTGTTCGGAGCTGCGGGAGCTTTCAATTCGTTCCTGACCGCAGTATTCGGTATTGTGGCCAAAATATCCTGGATCACCCAGCCGTCCACGGCGCTGCTGACCCTGGTACTCTTGTCCGTATGGCAATTCGGATCATCAATGCTTATCTTTCTGGCTGGTCTCAAGCAGGTTCCAGCGGAGCTGTATGAAGCAGCTACGGTGGACGGGGCAGGGGGCTGGCAGAAATTCAAACGCATTACACTGCCGCTCTTGACTCCGGTTATTTTTTTCAATTTGGTGATGGGTGTCATCAACGGTTTCAAGGTATTTACCGAGGGTATGATTGTGACCGGCGGAGGACCGCTCGATACGACGTTATTTTATGCGCTGTATTTGTACGAAAAGTCGTTCCGTTATTATGAAATGGGCTATGGCTCAGCGATGGCGTGGGTGCTGCTGCTGACGATTGGTTTTTTGACGGCGATCCTGTTTGCCAGCTCCAAAAAATGGGTTTATTACGAATCGAAGGGGGACTAAAGGATGGTGGGCCAACAGCGTCAACTACAACGGCTGCGCAGTGTAATCCTGCACCTCTTCGTATTCGGCTTCGCTTTGATCATGATCTATCCGCTGGCGTGGATGCTGTCCAGCTCGCTCAAGGATAATTCGGAAATTTTCATCAATGCGCACCAACTGCTTCCCTCACATTTTAATTTTAATAACTATATCAATGGCTTCAAGGGGTTTGCGGGCACCTCATTTATCGTATTTTTTAAAAACTCGCTGATTATCACCTTGTTTTCCGTGATCGGAACCGTCATTTCCTCAACGATGGTAGCCTACGGCTTCGCCAGAATTCGGTTTCGCGGCTCGCGCTTCTGGTTTGCGTGCATGATGCTGACGATGATGCTGCCGTCCGAGGTATTGACGATTCCCCAATATATCTTTTTTCAAAAAATAGACTGGATTAATACGTTTCTGCCGCTCATTGTGCCGTCCTTTTTTGGTGGGGCGTTCTTTATTTTCCTGATCATTCAATTCCTGCGCGGCATTCCGAAGGAGCTGGACGAATCGGCTACGATCGATGGCTGCGGAAGGTATCGAATCTTTATGCAGATCCTGGTCCCGCTGCTCGTCCCGCCGATCATCACTGTATCCATATTCAAATTTTACTGGACCTGGGACGACTTCTTCAGCCCGCTGCTGTATCTCAATTCACCGAAGCTGGCTACGGTATCGCTCGCTATCAAGAATATGTCCGACCCGACGGCACAAACCGATTGGGGGGCGATGTTCGCGATGTCCGTGTTGTCGCTGCTTCCGATTGTGGCCGTGTTCATTGCCTTTCAAAAGTATATTGTCGAGGGTATCAGTACAACCGGATTAAAAGGCTAAAAAAACAAAGAACTGCACATTCCCGGACGGGTAAGGCAGTTCTTTGTCTATTAAGAGGCAAGACCGAGTACAGTAAGGCCGTATGCGGTCGGTATAATTAAACGGTTGGAATCGTTATGCGGTAGGTATGTGAGATGCAGCCTGATTCGTGAATATGCGGTCCAACGCCAGAAGCCTGCTGCCAGCCAACAACAAGTGAATCGACATCACAAGTAACGCAAGCTCAAATTCAAAGCCACCGGCAAATCCCATAGCATACTTGGCTGAGATAATAGCTGTAATCATAATCACGCTGAAAATCGCTGCAAAAATACGTGTTCCCAAACCAATAATCGCACAAACACCTCCAATAATTTCGAACGCTCCCACAGGATAGGCCAGATAGCCAGGAATGCCCAACTGCTCGAAAAATCCTATCGTGTTGTCGATACCTCCCTGGTACTTCATCAGACCATGGACAAGAAATATAATGCCGACAGTAACTCTGGAAATCAGGATTCCTATTTCTGCTTTGGTATTCATATGAACGCCTCCTTTTATTATTAGCACTATATGATGTAGTGTTACACGTTAAAAAAAATTAAAATAAATTGAAAACAAACAAAATAGAAATCAGTACGATAATCTGCAGCGAGATTAGAGTCGAAGTGATCGGCGGTTTAAAGGAAATCTTCGCTTGTGGGTCGAGAATTTGGTTAATTCTATAGTTTACCGATGTATCGGCAAAGGAGGCATAGGTAAAGGGCATTGTGAACACCGTACCTCTTTTTACCAATTTAAGCAAAGCACTGCCCAGCTCTACAGAAGAACCCAGCTGTTGAATCGCATATTGGTCTGCCACAATCTCTCTGGCAATCTTATAGTGGTGAAGCATCCATTTCAATAGAGGGATATACCAGAATACCGACGCACACAAAGACAGGATCAACGTTTTTAACGGGTCTGCGCTTTGTTGGTGCTGCCTTTCATGATAGATGACAGCTTGGATCTCATTCTTGTCCAGCAGCTGCAATAAACCCGTAGTCATGAAAATTCGCGGCTTTAGATAGCCCATCGTAAATGCCATAGGCTTGGTGCTGGAGACCAGATGAATATCGGCAGCTCCTGGAACGTCAAGCTTATACATCGGTTGAACGGAGCTCAAGTTAGTTTGATCACGAAGCAGCTTGCGATACATGTGTTGAGACAGGAACAACTGCTTGCCGAGCAGCCATACGCACATCGCGAACGTATATAGGACCAGCCCACCAAGAAAATAGCTCGTCTTTAAAAAGCCCAATGATCTGAGCCAGCTGTTGCATAGCTGAAGGATATTAAAGCTGAGTTCTCGTCCGAACAGAAGATGCAGGGCGTACATGCCCATTTGTGTAAGGATAAGGCCAGCAATCAGAAGACACGAAACAAAGATAAGTCGGGATCGGTTTGTCCACATGGTTAGTTGTCCTTTTTGAGCGCCTTAATTTTTTGTTCCAGCTTGGCGATTAAATCTGCATCGACTTCTTCCAGCGCATCCAGCATATGATTGACTACAAGCGGCCCAAACTCCTCGATCAGCTCATGGGTTAATTCCTTGGATTGGTTCTCCAGAAAATGATCTCTGCTTACCATAGGCTGATACAAGCCGGTTCTTCCTTCTGTTCGCTTGGTCAGAAAGCCTTTATCAACCAAACGATTCATAACGGTCATGACGGTATTAAAATTAAGGGGCTTGGTCTGGTCCTGATCCAATTTGGCTTGAACGTCTTTAATGGCTAATTCGGAGCTATCCCACAGTATATTCATGATTTTCGCTTCCAAAGGTCCAAAAAATCGATTTAAACCCCTCTCATGATATTTAAAATTTTGTATCTTCACTTTACAACACCTCACACTACTTATTGTAGTTACCTGAAAACCAACTGTCAACTTCTCTGATCTGCTGTTGTGACAATGCCATCACTACGTGTGATTATGTATGTGACAAGGTTTATCATGGGTATGATTGGGGTATGAGAATGTAAGGAGTTAGAAGCACGGTTATCTGAATTTCAATCCGGCAGGTGAAGGAGAGCTTCCATGGCCAGTTATCAACCTATCATAATCGTTACAGGTGCCAACTCGGGTATGGGCTTGGCCACTACAATTGCACTGGCTAAGCAGGGCTGTAGAGTCATTATGGCATGCAGGAGTCCAGAGCGTGGCGAACGAGCACTGCAGGAGGCGATAAAGCAGAGCGGTTCCCAAGATATCGAGCTGATGCGCTGTGACTTGGCTTCCTTGGATAGTATTCGTCAGTTTGCAGCCACCTTTCTAGCGAAATACACACAGTTGGACGCACTGATCAATAATGCGGGCGTATTTGCCTTAAAGCGGCAGGTGACCGAGGATGGTTTCGAAATGCAGCTCGGTGTGAATCATCTGGGACACTTCCTGCTGACAGAGCTGCTGCTGGATTCACTGATTCGTGCCCGGCAGGGCAGGATCGTGGTTGTGTCCTCAGGTGCTCATAAGGTGGGCTCCATCTACTGGGAGGACCCCTTTTTCACCAAGAGCTACAGCTTCTGGAAAGGCTACGCACAATCGAAGCTGGCTAATATACTGTTTACCCAAGAACTTGCCAGACGGTTGAAGGGAACCCGTGTAACCGTCAATTGCGTACACCCCGGAGCGGTGGGCACGCGCCTTGGCGTTGATCGCAATACGGGCTTTGGCAAATCCGTGCTGGCATTGTTGAGTCTGTTTTTTCTCACACCTGAGGAAGGGATGCAGACCGCGCTGTATTTGGCAACAAGTGAAGATGTGAGAGGAATCTCGGGTGAGTACTTTTATAAGAAGAGAATAGCGCCAGTTTCCGCAAAAGCAAAGGATGCAGAGCTGGCCCGAAAATTATGGATATGGAGCGAGCAGCAGGTTAGCTCATGATTCGTTTCCCGTATTTGTCGTTAATAAGGGGTAGAGGGACAATCTTTCTACCAATCTTGAAGGAGATGCGCCGATGGACAATTCCAAATACGAGAAGCATTATTCGGAGGACGATTTTTGGGGGAAGCTGAAGAAGGCCGCCAAAGACGCGGGACTGAAAGTGGTTTACGCAGGATTACTCCTTTATTATGCACTGCAAAGTCCGAAGACACCGATGAAAGCAAAAATACAAATTTACGGGGCGCTCGGCTATTTGATTTTTCCATTTGATATTATACCAGACATGATTCCGGTTGTTGGGTATTTGGACGATTTGGGTGCGCTCATGCTGGCGGTAGGTGCCGTGGCGATGAGTATCGATAAAGAAGTGAAGCATAAAGCCAGGATCAAGCTGGTTGATTTTTTTGGAGCGGATGCGGCTCGTAATCAGGACATTATTGACGTAGATGCTCATCTGGTAAAGGATGAGGTTAGCGTAAGCCTTTCCAAGGAATAACGACATAATTTCAAACCAAGATCCTGGGATTCAGTGTAAAGCCTGAGTTTCAGGATTTTTGGTGTAGGGACCGATGCAGGCAGCAATATGAGCTCTTTTTTATAACATTAGAATTTATAAGTTTTCAGCAGAGCTGATGGATTCTTATGTTTCAAGAAAACCTACCTTTGAACCGCGGTCGCTCATCTTTGAAAGGCCACGATAGAGGTTTTCTTATAAAAATTTGATTAAGCAAGTACCTTAAATTAACAGTAGGTCTTATGTTACAATAACAGCGTGATAGCAAGTGTAAAGGGGACAACAACGGATGAAATTTCGAGAATTGACAGGCCCATTGGTAGCGATTACATTACCTTTTCTTGTATTCAACTTGTTAAAATTCAATCCTTTGCTTGATGTCCGGTTTGCGGTACCCCGCGGGCATTTTTATATTGTCAGCTCTGTTGCCTTGCTTGCGAGTATTATTGCGATTGCTGTAGGCATCTCGGGGAGTCGCGTGCGCAATATCAAAATCAGCTTTTTGGCGATGGCCTTTATTTCCTTGGCGGAGATTTTTTCCGTTCATGGCTTGTCCACACCCAATATGCTTATTCATATGTCTCATTTGCCCGGAGTGGCCGCACAGGGGAGTGTGCTGCTAGCCTCCTTCTGGTTATGGTTATCTTCGGTTTCATCTGATAATGGTTTCATTGTGCGCTTGTCCAAATGGAGACAATGGTTAGTGCCGGTATGGACGGTTGGCTTGGGCTTGATCGGAGTTGCTGCTCTTTCCTTTTCTCATCTGATAGAGTGGATACCGCTCGACGGGCTTGTCTCCAAGTGGCTGTCGACAGGAGCGGTCATGGTCCTGAATGGAATGACGATGTATCGTTACCATCAATCGTACCGCTATTCCCGTTTCCCGCTTCAGGCTGCGATTGTCTACAGCTGCTGCTGGATGATTAATGCGCAGTTGATTATGGTGTTAGGTGAAACCTGGCTTCTTAGCTGGTGGCTGTATCATTTTCTGTTGTTGGCGTCCATGATGGTCATGCTGTACGGATTATTCAAGCAGTATGCGGCTAATCAATCGATGACCCTGGTGATCCGCTCCTTATTCACTAATGATCCGGTTGAACGTATAACGAGCTGTCTGTCTCCAAGCGTGAAAGAGCTGGTGCTGGCTACGGAGATTAAGGACATGTATACAGCAGGCCATAATTTCAGGGTAACCATGTACGCCTTAAGGCTTGCCGAAGAAATGCTGTTGAAGCCGGAGCAGCTCCGTGCTCTCTCACAGGGAGCGATTGTTCATGATGTCGGCAAGAACACGATTCCTGATGCGATATTGAACAAGCCCGGGCGCCTTACGACGGAGGAACGTATCATTATTGAAACACATCCGGTGAAAGGCTATGAAATGTGCAGGAATCTGGGGTTTATGAAAGAAGAGCTTGATATTATCCGATCTCACCATGAAAAATGGGACGGGACCGGATACCCGGATCGTCTGCAGGGGGAAGAGATTCCCCTATTGGCGAGAATTGTTGCAGTCGCTGATGTGTATGACGCGTTGACCTCAACCCGATCCTACCGGAAGGCTTGGTCGCATGAGGAAGCCATATCCTTTTTGAAGGAGCACAGCGGCAGTCATTTTGATCCGCTATGTGTACAAGCCTGGGTTAATGTAAGCAACAGAGACCCTGAAGTGTACCGATTGCCCTCTAGCCTGACCAGTCCGTTATCGACGAGTGTCCCTTCTAGCCATAAAGGGGCGTTCTGATACCCGGTTCATAAAGCAGGCTTACTCGGTAATGTCTATTCGACACGAAGTCATGATGCCATTCATACGAACGCTAAAGCAATAAAAAAACCTCGAACCGCCTGGCTCGAGGTTTTACTGGTGGAGTTCGACTACCTGCCCACAGATGCAGGCTCTTTGTGGCTGGTTGGCTCGCTTCCGGCTGCTCCCGCTGGGTAAGAGGGCTGTTGGTGAGCTTCGTGAGCCAATCCATATGGCAGGCAAAGTGGAACGCCTGTACGTGGATCAGGGATAATATCCGCTTCGATGCCAAACACCTCACGGAGTACATCGAGGTTCATGACTTCAGCCGGGGTACCGTTGCTGATGACGCGTCCCTTTTGGATGGCAACCATATGGTGGGCGTAGCGAGCCGCGTGGTTGAGATCATGAACGACCATTACAATTGTACGACCTTCTTCGTCGTTCAGCTTCTGCAGCAGCTTAAGTACTTCAAGCTGATGGGCCATATCCAGAAAGGTCGTCGGCTCATCCAAAAACAAAATGTCGGTTCCTTGTGCCAAGGCCATGGCGATCCAGGCACGCTGCCGCTGTCCACCGGATAGCTGGTCTACAGGACGATCATAAAATTCGTTCATCCCTGTCATTTCAATCGCCCAGCGTACGGCTTCCTTATCTTCCTTGGTCAGGGAGCCGAAGCCCTTCTGATGAGGGAAGCGACCATAGGTGACAAGCTCGGATACCGTCAGTCCATCTGGCGCAATCGGGTTTTGCGGCAATATCGCCAGCTGCTTGGCGACCTCCTTCGTAGCTTGACGATGAATCGACTTGCCGTCCAGAAATACGGTTCCCCCTGTTGGTTTCAGCATGCGGGCCATCGCTTTAAGAATCGTTGATTTGCCCGATCCATTCGCACCGACAAGCGCCGTGATTTGTCCCGAAGGGATGCTAATATTTAAATGCTCGACTATGCTAATGTCTCCGTAAGCAATATCTAATTGTTCCGTGTATAAGCGTCCCATCTGTATCCGCTCCTTATGATGATACCGATTCTCATTATCAATAAGATTATATCTAATTCCGAGTACAAATGACAACCCTCAATTTCATCAGATATTCATTTAATTCAACATTATGTACCGTTTAGGCATCTATTTGTCCAAATTGTCGCCTGATACAAGCGTATGAGGTAACCTATATCTCTCAGGCTGGACGGTTGCTAAGCGGAACACGCAAGGAGTATAGTGGAAGAGACAGGCAGCTGCAGCAATTAAGGCGAGGAGCAAGTGGTTATGATACGAATAATGGCTGTTGATCATCAATTTCAAGTGATTCCTCAGGCTGGCTTAAAAGACCTGTCGAGTCCGAATGTAGGCTGGTATTGGGTGGATTTTGACATCCCTACAGATGAAGAGGCACTAATGCTGGATACCCACTTTCATTTTCACCCGTTAGCAATCGAAGACTGCTATCATCTCTTGCAGCGCCCAAAGCTGGATCATTACGAGACCGTCAATTTTCTGGTGCTTCATGCCGTGAACGCGGTGACCTTGGCTGCGGAAGAGGTCGATATATTCTGGGGCGATAACTTCATTGTTACGTTCCACCTGTCGCCATCATGGGAAATCGACGAGGCTTGGAGCCGGGTCGAGCAGCAGGAGGCCATCCGTCTTAAGGGGCATGCTTATGCGGCCTATCTGGTGATGGACAATATGGTCGACGAATATTTTCCCTCCGTATATCAAATTGAGGACCAGCTTAATGAAATCGAAATCAAAGGCAGAAGCGCCACTAATCATCTGCTAATGAACGAAATATTTGAAATCCGAACGAAGCTGTTGAAGCTGCGCCGAACGATCGTACCGATGCGGGATCTACTGTATCGGATGGTCAGCTCGGATAAAATAGACGGGATCAAGGAGCAACTGATTTATTTTACGGATATTTATGATCATCTATTGAAGCTGTCGGAAATTATTGAGGCGACCCGTGACATGACCGCTGATATGCGGGACAGTTATGTATCGCTGAATTCAACCAGGATGAACACGATTATGAAAACCTTAACGGTCATCACGACGATTTTTATGCCTTTGACCTTTATTGCTGGCATATACGGGATGAATTTTGCTTATATGCCTGAATTAACGTGGCACTGGGGTTATTTTATGATTCTGCTTGTGATGTTCGGAATTGGGTTTGCCATGTTTCTATGGTTTTATCGCAAGGGCTGGTTCAAATAGCTTTAATCCAGTTCACTAACAGGAGGACTTCTATCGATGTCATTCGTGTTCCATGCCGGGGAATATCCGGAGGCTCCAGGGTGTTATTTGATGAAAAATGCCGCTGGCCGGATCATTTATGTCGGCAAATCGAAAAACCTGCGCAGCCGTCTGCGTTCCTACTTTCAACAGCGCAAGCATCACAAGAAGATTGTGCAGCTCGTTCAGGAAATTGCCGCGATTGAAGTGGTGCTGGTCAACAATGAGCCGGAAAGCCTGCTGCTGGAAAATAATTTAATCAAAATTCATAAGCCCTACTACAACAGGGCGCTTAAAAAAGATAACAGCGGCTACGCGTACCTGCAGCTGACAGCAGAGCCTGTTCCGCGATTGGACGTCTTTTACCGAAACCGCAAGTCAACCCCGGATCATATGGATACACCTCAGCGTTATCCACTGCATTCAAGGAAACAGCAGAAGCGTATGGTCTCCCTATCCGCTGGATCAACTGCACGTGAACTGCCACATCTACCCACAGTAATGAAACAGGCTGCCGGTCCGTCAGCAGTATCCCTGAATCAGCAGCGCTTTGGTCCTTATCCGAGCTCCCGCTTTCGGAATGCTGTGCTGGAATTTGTCACCGATCATTTTCGTCTGCGTACTTGTCGGACTTTGCCAAAGCGAGCGTGTCTGCTGTACCATATTGGCAAATGCAGCGGTGTTTGCGAAGGCTGGATCTCCGAGGAAGCCTACCGCGATACGGCATCCCAGGCAGCAGAGCTGCTTGTTAACAACGGGGAGGCGCTGATAGCGGCGATGTACAGCAAAATGGGCGATTATGCCGAGCGTCTTGAATTTGAAAAGGCAGAGAACATGCTTCGCCATATTCGTATTCTCGAAAGACTGCCCGTCAAGCAAATTGTCGACCGCGAGGTGATCGTCAATCAGGATGTGCTTTACTTCGGAGAGGGCCAGGTAATGATCGCCAAGGTGCAGGAAGGGATGCTGCGCGATTTTTATATGCAGGAGCTGACCGGGGCTGATCAGGAAACGGGCGCGGCTTGTGACAGCTTTCTGATCTCGCATTATCGTACCGAACGGCCGGACGAGCTTATCGTGAACCGGGTTGTCGATCCCCGCAAGGTACGTGCGTCGCTGCGGGCAGCAGGGAGCAAGCCTTTGCTCATCACCCAGCCGAAGCACGGATTGAAATACGATCTGCTCAAGTTGTGTAAGGACAATTACGAGTATCGGATGCAGCGGGATCAATATCATTCTTAAGATCGAATTGTAAAAGTTCATAAGGTTAAGTGCATTCTGCTGCAATCATCTACTATATACGAATTGAGGGGCTGCCAGTAGCAGCTCCTTTTTGCTGTCGGATGAAGGGGTTACCTTACCTCTGAATTGCAGATATCATAACGCAAACCTGGTGGGAATTGGGTAATACTATGCATGAGGCTACAACAGGTCAAGGCGTATCGATCAAATAGGAGAGGATGATATCGATGAAGAAATTGTTGATTACCGGAGCAAACGGCAAGTTGGGGGAGAGTCTGCTGCAAGGACTAAGGGAGCAAGGGAAATATGACATCGTGGCTGCAGATTTGCAGCCTGACCCTGATCAAGGGATCGTGAAGCTTGACGTCACCGATGCCAACAGGCTTCAGGAGCTGATGCAGGGAGTAGACGTCGTGCTGCATTTTGCCTGGGCTCAGGATGAGGAAGACTTTCTTGGCAAGGTGCTGCCAATCAATGTGACGGGTGCCTATCATGTATATGAAGCGGCGCGTGCCCATGGTGTGAAGCGGGTGATCTTTGCAAGCTCGAACCATGCAACCGGATTCTACAAGGTAGGTGAAACGGTAGAGCCTGATGAGCCTTATCGGCCCGACAGCTTTTATGGACTAAGTAAATGTTATATTGAATTGCTGGGGCGGTTCTATGCGGACAAATACGGTATTTCCTCATTTAATATACGAATTGGCAATTTTCCGGGTGACGACAGGCCGCACTCCGCGCGCTCGGCACACATCTGGATATCGAGCCGGGATATGGTTCAACTGGCCGCCTGCTGCATTGAAGCCGACAGCTCGATCGATTTTCTCAGTCTGTACGGAACTTCTGACAATAGCGATAATTATTACGATATCGGGTATTTGGAGAAGTTGATCGGTTATAAGCCGCAGGATGATGCCAGCGAGCTGCTTGCTGAGTCACGGCACAGCCATGAGACAATCGCCCAGGATGAGACCGCTTTTCAAGGTGGAGGTTTTGTGGAGAAGGAACAGCCTGCTAAATCATAGGAGCAGCTGTTTGAGCTCACCCTCAAAAATAGCCATCAAAAAAAGGAACGTATCAGGCTGTACTCAGCTCGATACGTTCCTTTAAGTATTGTTATGCTATGCATGGATAAGAACAAAATTAACTTATACGTTAATGATGTATTGGTTAAGAACGGAGCGAAGCAGCTCGACACGACCGGATTTGTTCGTGATCGGGTTATTTTGCAAGGCATAAGCTTCCAGCGTATGGAAGTTTGCTTTACCGGATACGATATCGGCGCCTATGCCATTTGTGAAGGAAGCGTAACGCTCTTCAATGACATTTTCGAAAGCACGATCTTCGATCAGCTTGGCAGCTACCTGCAGCCCACGCGCGAATGCGTCCATACCGTTGATGTGCGCGTACACGACATCGATAGGCTCGAATGAGGTACGACGTACCTTGGCGTCAAAGTTGACACCACCGCGGCCGATGCCACCTTCGTTTTGCAAAATTTCATACATGGCCAGTGTCGAAGCGTAGAGATCTGTCGGGAATTCGTCCGTATCCCAGCCCAGCAGCAGGTCGCCTTGGTTAGCGTCTATTGAGCCCAGAGCACCATTAATACGGGCAACGCGCAGCTCGTGCTCGAAGGTGTGTCCTGCCAGTGTAGCATGGTTAGCTTCCAGGTTCAGCTTGAAATGCTTCGCCAGGTCATATTTTTGCAGGAATTGCAGCGTGGTTGCCGCGTCAAAATCATACTGGTGCTTGGATGGCTCCTTCGGTTTTGGTTCGATCAGGAACTGAGCATCAAAGCCGATTTCCTTCGCGTAATCAACAGCCAATTGCAGGAAGCGCGCCAGATTATCGAGCTCCAGACCAAGGTCCGTGTTCAACAATGACTCATAGCCCTCACGGCCGCCCCAGAATACGTAGTTTTCCGCGCCCAGCTCTTTACCGTGATCCAAGGCTTTCTTCACTTGTGCAGCAGCATAAGCAAATACATCAGCGTTGGAAGTTGTTGCAGCGCCGTGCACGAAGCGTGGATTGGTGAACATGTTGGCTGTATTCCACAGCAGCTTTTTGCCGCTGGATTGCATGTGTTGTTTAATCAAAGCGACGATTTCATCCAGATTGCGATTTGTTTCCTGCAGGGTGTCGCCTTCCGGTGCGATATCACGGTCATGGAAGCAGAAATAATCGACATCAAGAATGTTCAACAGCTCGAAGCAAGCTTCAACGCGTGCCTTGGCCAGCTCCATACCGGATAATTCGTTCCAGCCGCGAAGTGCAGTACCTGCACCAAAAGGATCGGAGCCATTGCCTGTAAAGGAGTGCCAGTAAGCCACACCAAAGCGCAGGTGCTCACGCATTGTTTTACCCAAAATAACTTCTTCAGGGTTGTAAAATTTAAATGCAAGCGGATTTGTCGAGGATTTCCCTTCAAACTTCACAGTACCTACATGATCAAAATAGCCCATTGTTTTTACCTCCAGATATGAATTGATAAGGAACGGCAGCAGCGTACAAATACACAGAAACACATAGATGGATATCAACCTGAATACCCGTCAAGAGTATGGCTCTGTGCAAGAACGCTTTCAAAACCATCATAGCATTCTCCACATAGTTTGTAAATCCATTAAACAAACTTAGTGTGTGCACATCGTTTACTTTCATGCTAAAATAATGCCAAACCATCCAGATGGGGGCTATCATGAAACAAACCGGAGATTTGAACCTGGTCAAAAAGATTAACAAGTCTATCGTACTTCACTATATACGCAACTATTCACCTATATCACGAGCACGAATCGCTGAACAAACGGGACTTACGAAAGCGACGGTTTCCAGTCTGGTCAACGAGCTGCTGGAAAGCAGTCTTGCCAATGAAATCGGTACGGGCGAATCGAGCGGCGGACGTAAGCCGATGATGCTGCTCTTTAATCGTACAGCCGGTTATGCGCTCGGCATCGACCTGGGTGTGAATTATATACGTGCTGTGCTAACTGATCTGGAGGGCACGATTGTAGAGCAATATAAGGTGCAGCATGATAACACAGTGTTGGAGCTGGCTTTGGTTGAGCTGAAAGCTTGCATCCGCGAGATGATTCGGCGTGTTCCACAGAGTGTCTATGGTATCGTCGGCATAGGTATTGGAATCCCGGGAATCAGTAACGGGCAGGGTGATGTATTATTTGCGCCTAATCTGGGCTGGACCGATGTCCCCCTGCAGCGTATCATCGAAGAGGAATTTGGCATAGCCGTCGTGATCGATAACGAAGCTAATGCGGGAGCGGTCGGAGAAAAGGAATTTGGAGCAGGCCGTGATGCAGCCGATCTTGTATACATTAGCGTCGGTATAGGAATTGGCGCCGGTATTATTATCAAAGGTGAGCTGTTTCGAGGCTCTTCCGGATTTTCCGGAGAGATCGGGCATATGTCGATCCAGCACGATGGCAAGCCATGCCGCTGCGGGAACGCGGGCTGTTGGGAAATGTATGCATCGGAAAATGCATTATATGAAGCAGCGAGACATGTATTGAATACTCCATCAATCGATATGGAAACTTTGCTGTCGCTTGCGGAAAAGGGTGAGTCTTCCGTCATCAAGCTGTTTGAACGGGTAGGTCACTTTCTCGGTGTAGGCGTGGTGAACATTATTAACGGATTTAACCCTGAGCTGATTATTATCGGGGGGCGCCTCGCAGAGGCGGGCCAGTGGCTGCGTCCGACCATGCTGCAATCACTGGAAGGGCGTTCGCTGCCTTATCCGCGTGAACGGCTGCAGATCGAATTTTCCCAGCTTGGGAGCAGGTCGGCGGTGCTCGGGGCGTGCTCATTTGCGATTAGCAAGTTTTTTGCATCGACGAAAGTATCGGTGGAGTAACAGGATAAGAGTTCAACCCCAGCTCATCTTTATTTGAATGGGGTTGGAAGGGCTGGAGTAGCGGGCGGAAAAGGGTAGGGTAGTGGACGTTTGCCATAAATCGCTTCCGAGGGCAGCTTGTCCAAGGTAATGACATAAGGATGGTTGTATACCATACGCAGGTGATAATCGGAATTGATTTTACCATCCATCAAAAATTTTTCGTGCCACGTATTAAAGTACATCCATCCGACCTTGTTTCTTTTGAGCTGACGAGGGTCTGGAATCGGTCCATTTTCCGTATAAGCAACGAGTTTTTTCCCATCTCCCATTGCGACGACAGTATCATACACACTCATCAGAGTGCTGTAATCCCCAGCTTTAATGTAACGATCGATTCCTAAAATATCCACGTATTTATTTCCCGGATACCAGTCCTTGGAATATTTGGTGTCAGACGTCGTCCAGACCCAGATGAGATTATTAAGCCCATGAAACGTAGTAAACCGTTCAAACATGATAGCATAGAGCTGTTTGGCTATTTCGGGTCCTTTTGAACCCCACCAGAACCAACCGCCTTCAGCTTCATGCAGCGGACGCCACAAGATCGGGATTTTGGCATCTTTAAAGCGTTTTAAGGTTTGCGCCATTTGATCCAGGTCCTTCAGCAACGCATTATGCTCAGGAGTGCCGGGCTGAACGGCTTTGGCGGCATCAAAGCTTGTGTTGGAGGTCATAAATTCGCGTTCATTCATCGGGGCAGACCAGTGCCACTCCACGGAAACGAGGCCACCGTATTTGGCCCATTCTATCGCATTGTCCCCAAAATCGGTAGCTGTAAAACCTGCGACCGCAGGCAGCTTGCCTGTTTGCTTATAGATGTAGTTGGCTTCATTCGATGAGCTGCGCTGCTGCCCGGCAAGAATACTTTTTCCATATTGAGAAGTCAAATAATTCATTAAGGCTTGAGCTTCAATCGATGGCTGAGGGCTAACCAGCTTGTTCGATACAGGGGCAATGGCAGGGCGTTCCTGCAAGGGACCGATACGGATATAATCGACATCAAAGTAGCCCCAATACGTAGTGATTTCCACGATATTGTCACCCTCATCGAGATAAATCTGACCAAACTCGATATCTGTAAATACCTCGGATTGGGGAAACATTTTTTCACCGGCAGTGCTGCCGTTGATTTCAATATTGTTGGTTTTATCACCACTTGGAGCAGCATATCGGATATCCAGAGGGTAGAAGCCTTCTTGATCAACATGTATGGTAAATTGCAGAGAATCGCCTGCGACTTCAAAGCCGGTTACGTAGCCGCTGCCTGAATAATCAGGTAGCTCCTGGGAAACGATAGTTCCAATCCGTAACGCATCCTCTGCTTCGTATACCGTATAGGAGGCAGGATCTTCGAACTCGGCGTATGCTGTACTCCAGGCTATACATAGTAAAATAAGGGTGATCCCCCCGAACTTACGTAGCGAAGTCAATGTAAAAACGTGCATGGTCCGTCTCTCCTGTTCGTAAAGTCTCTTAATGGAAGTGGTTTGGGATGAGGAGACATCGGCTGTAGTGAGCTTGTCCATATTTTCCCTTAGTTTACTTGGAAATAGTCAGTAAATCAATTAAATCAGGCGATTTTCGACAGGCGCCAATCACGTTTGAAAAATTACATATATTTCATAAAGCGCTTGCTTTTTAAATCGGGTCATGATATTATAAAAACATTGAAATAGATGGAACCTTAATTCAGATATTGTAAAGGGTTTTCATTTCTATAATGGAACTTTTCACAATGTGTGAATTTTTATTTTTTTAAAGAAATAAAAAAAGATCATGTTAAATATTTTTTGGAGGTAATACACATGGCACAAACAGGTACAGTAAAATGGTTTAACGCAGAAAAAGGTTTCGGTTTTATCGAAGTTGAAGGCGGAAACGACGTATTTGTACATTTCAGCGCAATCGTTGGCGACGGCTTCAAATCTTTAGACGAAGGCCAACGCGTTGAGTTCAACGTGGTACAAGGCAACCGTGGACCACAAGCGGAAAACGTTGTTAAACTGTAATTCAAATAAAAATGCTCTCAACTTCGGTTGAGGGCATTTTTTTCGTTCTCATTTTATTATGATTTCAGCGTCCCTTATTTAACTTGTGGTTGCTGGTATGTGCGATAAGATGGCGTCCTTCACCTGCTGCGTGGTAGCGGCTAGCTCAAGATTTTCAAAAACATGCTCACATTCCTTGCGATACGAAACCTCCTCAATATAATGATTCAGATAGTGACTAATAACCTCATCAGATACATTACGGGCCTCAAGTCTTTCCAGGATCAATTGTTTGTTCGCATAAATGAATAGACGAATTGCTCGATCTTTGAATTCATATTTGAATTTGTTGGCTCCTGATCGATTGACGATTACATAGGCGACAGAATGATTGGCGAATGCAGCTTCCACATCGGATCTTTTGATCCCATAAAAATGATTATCGATTTCGGCAGTCTGTATGAATTCACCGCGAATATCGGCATCGATAAATTCTCTGCGGGTGGTGAAGTAGTACGCCTGACCATTACTTTCGTGAGGTCGTGGTTCACGGGTGGTATGAGAAATAATGTACTGCAGCCCAAGCTCCTTGCCTAGTTGATGTGCAATGGTTTTCCTGCCGGCTCCGCTAGTTCCTACAAAAACCAATATTGTACCCTGCTCGATTCCGATACTCATACAATGACCTCCCAAAAATCATTTTTCGAAGAGGATGCCTTGTTTCAGTTGCCCAGGATGCTATTTCCTTCTACTTTTATTATAGTACAAATATTCAGAAAATTAAATAAATAGTTTACGCTTTCATAGCTTATGAGACTTGGTATGGACAAATGATGGGACGAAACGTAGTATGGTGAATAGGGTCTGCAACATGACCTGCTCCGAAAATTTAATCGAGGCTGGAGAGATGACAAATGTCCATAAATTGTATTTATTGTAACCGTGATGAACGTATTGATAATCTAATGATCGAGATTGGGCAAATGCGCGTGTCTACGCTATTTTTGTTCAAGGAGCAGACTCATAAGGGTCGTTGTGTCGTGGCGCTTAATGAGCATCAGCAGGAGTTTTTCCATCTTTCCCAGGAGAAACAGGATGCTTATATGCGCGATGTTGCCCAGGCTGCCAAGGCGATTGAGTCGGCTTTCGCACCGGGTAAAATCAATTATGGTGCATTCGGTGATACAATGCCGCACGTGCATTTCCACGTCGTACCGAAATATGAGAACGGAGCCGCATGGGGCAAAATGTTTGAAATGAACCCTGGGGAAACGTATTTGACAGACGATGAATATAAGGAAGTCATCAATAAGCTGAAGGCTGCCCTATAAGGGGGTGTTCAAAAAGCCATCTTTTGATCACGTACTATAAATGCTCTAATAGGCGATCGAAATGGCAGGAGTTGCTATGGTGATACGCTGTTGACCGGTAATGGAATCCCGATGAACCGCCACCTGGAGGTTCATTTTTTGTTGTGTGTCGGCCGCCGATTCCTCAACTATTGTGGAATGGTAGGAAATGCTCAAGCTGTTGGCGTCCTGATAACGGGCCAGTTCCTGGGCATGAAGGCTATTGGTTACGTTCAGTTGTAGAGAAGGGCTTAACCCGGGCTGTTGGGAAGATGTATCAGCATCTATATTTCCTTGAATCATCACGTTCCAGTTGGACTGAATTCCGAGGGCTTGCAGCTGAGTATTCCATTGCTGTTGCAGATCGTGCAGGGTGTTAATTCCGTCTGATTGTAGCGTTTCGGCAGTCAGGCTTAATTGTGTGCTTCCATCAGGAAAGCCGATCCACAGCAGGGTAGCCTGAGTTGTAGCCGTATCCTTTAGCGTGAATCTGTAGAGTAGTACGTCCTGCTTGCGTATCGGGTTCAATGGCGCTGTAAGCTTAAATATGGTGCTTATGTTCTGGGCCGTTTGGGCAAAATCACGCTCGTCCTTGTAGGGAAGATAGGCACTCGTGTGTTTTACGATTACCTTTTTATCTGAAATGATGACGGATTCAGCCAATGGGAGCAAGCGCTGCAGATCTCCATCCGAGTGCGGGCGCAATGTCCAGCCTTGAGCTGCTGCTTCAAGTGTCAGTACGAGGGTAATTAATACTATGAATGTCCAAATGATGGTTGCTCTCATGGCTCTGTCCTTTCGATTGCAATCTATCACTCTATGAAAAAGGGATTCTAGTAAAAGGATAGGCAATAGTGAACAAAAATATACATGATAGATAGGGTTGCATACAAAAAAGGCACCTCCTCCATTGGAGGGGTGCCTTTCGGTTATGAGCGAATCTTCATTCGCGCCGTATTAGTTTACTTTGTGGTGATTGTTGAGTAAAGGGAGCATTTTCGAATTTTTGACCATCTCTGATTTGCATATAGGGCAAAGCGGGCTTTTTTGCAAAGAAAAGTTTTCTCGCATCCAGCACGAGCATCCTTCTTTACTGCACACCCAAACGGATGTCTGCTCTTCTTGAACCGGTTCCATGTTTTTCTTGGAGAAATACAATGTAGAACCCCTCCTTCAGTTTGTGCGCTGCATTCCAACATGAGAACTATGGATGGTCGTGAACTGAAAAAGAACTGCCCACGTCCGAGCAGTTCCCCCCTCATCATGAAACCTTACAGTTTCACTACGTTTTCTGCTTGAGGTCCACGGTTGCCTTGAACAACGTTAAATTGTACGCGTTGTCCTTCATCAAGGGATTTATAGCCATCCCCTGTAATAGCACTAAAATGTACGAATACATCTTTGCCGCCTTCAACTTCGATAAAACCGAAGCCTTTTTCAGCATTAAACCATTTCACTGTTCCTGTTTCCATCTTCTTAAAAACCTCCAATAAATGTTTACTCTTATTTGCATGAATAAGAAAATTCACACATTATAAAGATTACCCCAAAATTTACTGTAATAATCTTTATAAGATGTGAATTTAACAGATACAATATTGTGAATGTTCTGATTATACCATAATTTCAGTACCATCACAACCAAATACTGTTCATTATACTTCGGTTGGAACATGCTGGGGGGGAGCTGTCCATACTTTATTGTATCCAGATTTGTCCAAATCATTCCACTTTTTTTAGTCGTCTGCTGGCTAGGGTGACGGGTTAACCGATTTCGGAATTTTGCCGGCAATTTGCTCAAAAATATCCAGAAATACGGTCAGCTTATCCGCATCCAGATCGTTTAAATAGCTGCCGATAATTTCTCTGCGCAGCTGCTGAAGCTGCTCCAAAACTTCATGTCCACGATCGGTCATGTCGATGAATACGACCCTGCGATCCTTATCGTCATGACGACGCTGCACGACCCCTTGAGCGATCAATCGGTCGATCATAACAGTAATGGCACTTGGTTTGACTTCCATTCTGCCGGCGAGATCGGTCACTTTACAGGGACCTGTTTTGGAAATGAAATGCAGCATGACGAACTGTTGTCCGGTTAGCTTTAGACTGGTATGTGATGTGAGCTCAGGTCCGAGCCTGCGTACGATCGTCCAAAGAGCGGTTTCAAACCGCTCGGTCTGACTAGTCTTGGTTTCATGGCCGGAATCCATTGTATGGGTAGCACCTCCGTGAACTATTAATGATGTCGGCGAAAAACTGTTGGCTCTCCCGGGACTTGTTAATCTGGCTGCTGCTCTGCTTACGATTACTATATCATGCGAGTCATTATTATGTAATCAAATTACAGTTAAATCCAGGCTTCGTCAAGTTGAAGCAGTGGGTTCAATCCTTTCACGATATTAGCTGGCTGTGCCTCCCGTGTCATCCGGATAAGTCGGGTGTATTCCTGTAGTCAACCCTAACAATGTTTGGTAAGATGAATCCAAAGCGACCAACACAGGTGAGGATTTGAAATACAAATGGTTACATTTAGGAGAGTATGATGATCAACGGACGATTTGAGGAGCTTATCTCAGCTGAGCAAGGGAAGCTATGGGACGAAAGAGGATATGCAAGCTGCTGGGAGCATTATGCTGACGAGCTGCAATTATTGGATTTGAGGCTGCAGTGGTTGTATTTACGAAGGAAGAAAAGGATGACGGAATGGCAGGCTGATCCTTTTAATGGCATGTTTGTTTCCGAAGAGGAATTTATGGGCTTGATTAACGCTGCAGCCTCACTGCCTGAGTATGATCAGGAAGCTGAGCTGCTGCTGGATCGGCTGCATGAGGCTGAAGAAGCGGTGGATCGGAGGCTTGCGCAAAGTGGGTTGACGGGCATCTTTCTGCCGCTTCCTTATATAGAACGGATATTTGGTATGCAGGAATGGGAGCGTCAATGCATCATGATCGCGTTAGCCGTGGAATTGGACCGTAAGTATGAACGGATCTTTGGCTTCCTGATCGATGATCTGACTGCCAAGCACCCGAATATTAGCTTGCTGCTGCAGTTGGCTTGCCACGATCTGGAAGAAATGGGTGCCGCCCGTTTATCGTTATCCCCATCCGGAAAGCTCGCCAAGTATATGCTGTATAAGGAAGCGGGAGAACAGACAACCCGTTCCTTACTCTCGAAGCTCGTCTTTCTGGATCGGCGGATGGTCCGGTTTTTGCTGGATGAGACGGTACTTCATTCTGAGGAAGAGCTGTTCCGTGTTACTCAGCGTCATGCGCTGGACACGCCATTGCAGCAGCTGCGTACCGGTTTGGAGCTGCAGGATCAGCTGCAGACATTTGTAAGGGAGATGTATGCCCCGGGCAGAAAGGAACGCAAGCGGATCGCTTTTTATATATGGGGCCCGTCAGGTGCTGGGAAAAAGCTGCAGGTACAGCATTGCTGCCGTTCCTTCGGCAAGCCTGTGCTGTTCGCAGACCTCTCCGCCATGCTGCTGCAGGACAAGCCCTTTGATATGCTGCTGGATGAGGTGCTGAGGGAAGCGATATTGCATCAGGCGATTCTCGGACTGACCCATGTGGAGGTGTTATTTCCCGAAGAGCCGGACCTGCTGTCCCGGCAGCGTCTTGAGGCGGTATACCACTGCTTGAACAGCTATAATGGACTGCTTTTTCTATTGGCAGATAGGCACCAACGATTGTCCTCCGAGTTGAAGGATCGGCTGGTCATTGATCTGGAGATCCCGATACCGGACGACGAACAGCGGCATAAGTTGTGGGAAAGCTTCGCCTTGGAGCACGGACTCGATTATAAGGTTGATTGGGTAGTATTCGGCAGCAAGTTCCGTTTCACACCCGGACAAATCAACAGAGCGCTGATGCTGGCGCAAGGCTTTTCGGCCTGGAATGGCAGCGGTAATTCGGAAAAAACAGCTCATTTGGACAACCGTTCTGGGATTGATGTGGTTGAGGCTGCGTTGTACAAGGCATGCTTCATGCAGGTGCAGCATCGTCTGGCCAAGAAAGCGGTGCGGATTCAGCCCAAGTACGCGTGGGAGGATATTATTTTACCGACTGAGCAAAAGGAGCAGCTTCGCCAAGCCTGCAACCAGATGAAATACCGCAGTATCGTATACAGCAGATGGGGCTTTGAGCGTAAGCTTGCATATGGCAAAGGACTAAGCATGCTGTTCGCAGGTCCTCCGGGAACGGGTAAGACGATGTCTGCCCAGGTTGTCGCCAATGAGCTTCAACTGGAGCTCTATAAGATTGATTTATCCCAGGTCATCAGCAAATATATCGGTGAGACGGAAAAAAATCTGCATGAAATTTTTGAAGAGGCCCGTCTTAGTAATGCGATCCTGTTCTTTGATGAGACCGATGCGCTGTTTGGCAAACGTTCCGAGGTCAAGGATTCCCATGATAAGTATGCTAACATTGAGACCGCCTATCTGCTGCAAAAAATGGAGGAATATGAAGGGATCACGGTACTCGCCACCAACCTGCTGAACAATATCGATGAAGCTTTTATTCGAAGGATTAGCTATATTATTAAATTTCCTTTTCCTGATGAGGAGCAGCGCGAGAAAATTTGGCGATCGATGTTTCCGAAGGAAGCGCCGATTGGTGATGACGTCGATTTTAAATATGTGGCTTCCAAATTTCAGGTAGCTGGCGGTTATATTAAAAATATTGCCGTATCCTCCGCCTTTATGGCCGCAGATGCGGGGACTGTTATTGGGATGCGACATATTTTGCAGGCAGTCAAATATGAAATGCAAAAGACTGGTAAAATATGGAATAAAGATGATGTTGATATGTATTAAATAACGATAGGGGCGTTTATCTCAGGATCTTGGAGATAAGCGCCTTGTTTGATTTGATAAAATTGTGATATCTCTCACAATTCATTTTCGCCATTACGTGGTACGATAAGCATGTATGACGGTTATCGAGCATTTCTGCCATTATTTGAAAGTGGAAGATGTGGACTATTGTTATTAAATAGTTCAAATGAACCATGAGAAGTAGTAGTCAAGCCTTGGAAATACAATTATAATAGAAAAAGGATCTTAAACCGACATGAAATTCTCTATTATTACAAGGAGATCTGGCGAATGCTGACATATAATGTGAGGAGTGATTTCCTATAGGCGATTATACGGTTATTGCCGATGTTGGCGCCTCTTTGCTGAAGCTGCTCAGAGAACATATGACACCAGATCCAATTCCTCAGCCGGAGTTAATTGGCTTGGCGTCCCCTGCGGATAAGGGTGATCTCTCCCTTTCACTATTTTTGTACAACATTCTGGAAAGCGGCGATAACCGCCAAACCCGGATGGTTGCACGAGGGACGGATTCTATCCAATTTCCTCCTATGACTGTCAATTTATATTATTTGCTCACGGCCCACTCTTCTGCGGAACTTCAATCAAGAATCGTCGATGAGCATCGTATTTTGGGTAGGGCGATGCAGGTGCTATACGATAATTCTGTGCTTCGCGGACCTGCTTCTGTAGGTACCTTAGCAGAGGCTGGCGAGGAAGTGCGTGTGGTTATGGATACGCTCACAGGTGAAGCTTTGACGAGAATGTGGAATTTCGCAGATCTTCCTTATCGTCTTTCCATAGGGTACGTAGTAGGCCCAGTACATATCGATTCGACAAGGATCAAAACAACGAAACGGGTTACAGAGCGAGACTTCCGGATTCAAGGGTAGGAGGACCGAATGGAGCCAACTCGAATATCAATGATGAAAACCCGTGTCTCATTAGCAGTATGCCTCTTGGACTCATTCACCTTAGGTCCCCCACTCGGCAGCAATACAAAGATTGCTTTGGAAGAGATGCTAGCTAAGCCTGTTGTTAAAGCACAAGGTTATTACATTTTTACCGACCTGCAGGAAGGTATGTACCGATTGCGGGTGCTTGTTCAGCATTATTTCGAAGAGTACGTTGATATTAGGGTAGGTCCCAAGGACCAGTTGGTTCATGTCTCTCTCACACCTCGTCCATCCTATCCCTTTCATGATAAAGCGACCTTGCTTCGCGTCAATGTCAAGAACGCCGGGGGAGCTCCTTGCTCGGGTGCATCACTGCTGGCTGTCCCGTTGACTGAGGAAGTGTCGAGAGCAAGGTTGGCCCAGGACCATGCAGGACGAGGAGAGAATGAGCTGATGCTTGGTTCTGTAACCGGAAAAATCGGAATCGGTGATCGATTCCTTATTCGCGGACGCAATGCGAAGGCTGATGAGGAGCTGTGCTGCGTTGCTGCTGTGCTGGAGCACCAGCGTAAAGTGCGTTTGGTCGAGCCATTAAACGGCTCTTACAGTCGGGGCTCGCTGCTGCTGCCTGTCGTAAAATCCAGATCTGACGAGCAAGGCGAAGCTGTTCTGGCCTTTGCCAACTGCAGAGCCAAACAATTCGATCTAAGACTTGATATTACCTATGGCGATCTCTCCCTTTTGAAGGAGGTGAACCTTGCGGAGGGCGGAACGACATTAGCTGGGAGCTTATGCTTGGATCCATCGGTAACACCTTCAAAAGCTTCAAAAGGCAATACCTAACATTGTTAGCAGATCGGATTTATCCATCTTCTATAATCCACAAGCAGAGAGGAGAGAACTGGTTTCATTCTGCAAAGGAACCGATTTCGGCTTGTAAAGGCGAGACGGTGCAGATCGATGAAACCGGGGAATAATGGCTGAGTATTTATCACCGGGAGTCTATGTAGAAGAATTCGATAGTGGCGCACAGCCGCTGGAAGGTGCAAGTACAAGCACGGCAGGCTTCATTGGGTTGGCACAAAGAGGGGAGATCGAAGGCGTCCCTCTGCTTATTACCAGCGTAGCCGATTTTCACCGTAATTTCGGAAGTTATTTATCCGAAAATGCTTTTGGAGACTACCGTTTCTTGTCTTACGCGGTGGAGCACTTTTTTCTCAATGGCGGATCACGTTCGTATGTCATGCGGGTAGCTCCTTCCGACGCGAAGCTTGCTACCAATCAGGGCGGGGATAATAAAGAGTCGAAGGTACTTAGCATAAGCTCGAAAAACCCGGGCGCTTGGGGTAACCAGATTCGTCTTGTCGTGGTACCATCGAGTAAGGCCAAGACACAAATCTTTGACATTATTGGCGAGCCTGGGGAATCCAAGCAGTATCGCGTAAAAAATAATGCCGGCTTTAACGTCGGTGACGTTGTTGCTTTCGAGAACGCAGGTGACAAGCAATACAATCGTGTCGTCTCTTCCCTCGACAATATCATTGAACTGGAAAGCGTATTGGATGGCGATGCAGATGTTATTGATGTTAACCTGCTGCCAGCGAAAGTTCTGACTACAAGCGAGTTCACACTTCATGTATTTTATGGCGATGAGGCTGAATCGTTCGAGAAATTGTCATTGAATGTAGCTGCTGCAAACCATGTTGAGAAAATCCTGGTTCGCTCCAACATTATTTCCGTGAAGGATATCAGTAGAGAATTTGGTGATCTTGGAGCGACTGCTCCATTTGAAGCATTATCTGGTGAGCTGGAGGAGACAGGCAAGTTCCTGATCTCGCTTGCAGGCGGCAGTGATGGCTCTGTGGCCAATCTGGCAGCTTCCGATTTTATGGGTCAAGATCGTGGCCCTGGCAAAAGAACCGGAATCCAATCCTTTATCGATAACGATGTCGTAAGCATTATGTCCATCCCGGGTGTAACGGACCCTAATGTCCAATTGTCACTTGTAGCGCATTGTGAAAACCTCGGCAGCCGTTTTGCGATTCTGGATGTGCCGCGCGAAAAAACCAAAGTAGCGGACGTTATGACACACCGCAATATTTTTGACAGCAACTATGCAGCGATGTACAATCCTTGGCTGCAGGTGTTTGATCCGCTCGATAAACGCAATATTTATATTCCGCCGTCCGGATCGATGGCTGGTATTTACTCGCGTTCCGACCAAACTCGTGGTGTGCAAAAAGCGCCTGCGAACGAAGTTGTACGTGGCGCCGTAGGTCTGGATTGCCAGTACAATAAAGGTGAACAGGATATTTTGAATCCACAGGGCGTGAACTTGATTCGTGCTTTCCCGGGACAAGGTATTCGTGTATGGGGTGCCCGTACAACTACATCGAATGGTCTGTGGAAATATGTCAACGTAAGAAGGCTGTTCATCTTTATCGAAGAGTCGATCAAGAATGGTACAAACTGGGTTGTGTTCGAGCCGAATGATGAACAGCTATGGGCTCGTGTACAGCGTACGATTGAAGCATTCCTTACCCGCGTATGGAGAGACGGAGCTCTTATGGGAGGCAGTCCGAGTGAAGCATTTTATGTGAACATCGGTCGCTCAACCATGACGCAGGATGATATCGATAATGGTCGTCTGATTTGCATTATTGGAGTTGCGCCTGTAAAACCGGCGGAATTCGTCATCTTCCGGATAACTCAGAAAACAAGAGAAGAATAGTTTTCTCTAAACTTTGAGTAGGGAACTTGTCATGAACCATACGAAAGGGGAAAAGTGAATTATGACTGGCGAGCGTAGAGATCCATATAGAAATTTTCGATTTAGAGTAGAGGTTGAAGGTATTCAACAAGCTGGATTTAGCGAAGTATCAGGTTTTGATGCGTCTCTAGCTGTAGTGGAATATCGTGAAGGTAATGAAACGATTACGGCGCGCAAGCTTCCGGGATTGGCCAAATACGGCAATATCAGCTTGAAGTGGGGAACTACCGACTCCATGGATATGTATAATTGGATGCAGGAGTCGATTGAAGGTAAAGTTGCACGCAAAACCGTTACGATTATTGCGATCGATGAAGAGGGCGGCGATGTAGCAACCTGGCAGGTTATCGAGGCATGGCCTTCCAAGTACACAGCTCCGAACTTTAATGGTACAGGCTCTGAAGTAGCAATTGAATTTTTGGAATTGTCGCATGAAGGCATGACACGCACGGCGTAACAATTACATGAGGGAACAAGAGGAGGGATAGGGCGTTTACCGCTGGTCCCATCTCTTGTTTTCTTAACTTATGCTTACGAAGTAAGCGTTCCTAAAGGAACGCTCAGCTTATGCTTACGAAGAAAGTTTTGCGAAGCAAAACTCTTAGGAGGAAACCCAAATGGCATTCAAGACAGAATACGAATTCGATCTACCCAGAGGTTATGTGGATGACAGTGGTACCCTGCACAAAAGAGGAATTATGCGGCTTGCGACGGCAGCTGACGAAATTTTGCCGATGCGGGATCAACGCGTACAACAAAACCCCGGTTATCTCACGATTATTTTACTGACACGCGTTATTACGAAGCTGGGCGATCTGAGAGCGATAGATACTCGGGTTGTGGAGAAGATGTTTACCGCTGACTTGGCTTTTTTGCAAAACTTTTACCGTGAAATCAATGAAATGGAAGTGCCCAAGGTTCATACTATTTGTCCGAAATGTGAGCATGAATTTGATGTGGATGTGTCTTTTATCGCCGGGATGGAGGAGGCATAGTCGGTTACCCCATTGACAAGATTTACGAGGAGGCCGGTTTCATCGCGTACTATTTCCACTGGCCTCACGATGAGATCATGTTGATGGAGCATCGAGAGCGCAGGAAGTGGTGTGACGAAATTTCTAGAATCAACCGCAATATGAATGATGATAAACCGGATAATAATCCGTTTGATGTATTCAATAAGAGGTGAAAAACAGATGAGCGAGGCCTCTAGAAGAAATGAGATTAGTGCACCCCTGCGGTTTGAGGTCGAGCTGGATGGATTGTTTGTGGGCGGTTTTACGGAAGTAACAGGGCTCAATTCGGAGATCGAGCTTGTTCCTTATTCAGAGGGCGGCTTGAACGATTACGTCCATTATTTCCGCAAAGGCGTAAAAAATCCGAGGATTGTACTCAAGCGGGGAATTACGAAATCAAGCGATCTGTGGGATTGGTACGCGGATGCTCTAAAAGGTAAAATTGTCCGTCAAAGCGGCTCGATTATTTTGAATCATATTTCAGGCAACGAAATTTGCAGGTGGAATTTTCTTGAGGCTTATCCTGTGAAATGGAGCGGTCCTGATATGAACTCAACGAGTACAAGTGTTGCTATTGAATCCATTGAACTGGTGCATAACGGCTTGAAAACGGTTTTCAGCAAAAAATAATCGGGTAGGGGGACTGGCATGAAATCCCGAAAATCACATATCCCCCATACGACAGCCGGTAAGCTCGGCAGGTTGAACGTTCCACAGCGTAAGCAGGACGACGGCAGCGGCACGGCACGTCTTACTCGACTTTTTGCTGACAACATTATAGGTAAATACGGTTTTTGGCGCCAGGATTATTTTGGACGTCTGTCATTGGTATTTCGCGAAATGGCAGGGGCTGACGACGAAGAGCGGGACGACGGTTCGGCGAAATGGCGGCACATGGTCGAACAATTAAAGGCCCAACTGGCGGCACTCCAGCATAGTGGAGCGAAGCAAATCATAACTCGTACGGAAACGGTCCATCGGCTTGAGCGGTTGATTCATTATTACAGCGGTATGGCGGGGACAAACCGGAACAAGCAGGCCTTGGTCCAAATGAAACCCTCTGGAGCAGCACCGAAGGCCATGCAGAGCGGCGTCATTCCGGTTGAAAAAAGAAATCAAACCGCGGTTAGCAGTACCTCAACTACTGCGACGGGCAAAATATCAACGGCTCGTTTGAAGCCTGATACCCGTACAAAACTTACGCCAAGGGATGCAAAAGCGACAAAAGGTAGCAAAAAACAGCTTCAACAGGCCGAGCAGAACGATCGAACTCGTCGCCAGGTAGCGAAGCAAACGAAGAACAGCAATACTGAATTGGTCAACAGGAAGGGCAAACGGCCGGAGCATTCTCAAGCTACAGGACAGCCGCAAGCGTTGGAGCCGAGTCAGGTCCCGTATACCGGTCACATTCAGGAAAATCAGCAATTAGCGCCATCGGATCGAGTACCCGTACAACAGCAAGGACTGCAAGATGAAGGGTCATCTTTAGTGCATGAACATAAGCGGGAAGAACGCATCCCGGAAGAGCACGTTACTCAGGATCAGCAGCAAATTACAGAAGCCGTACAGAATCAGACTGTAAATCAAAAGCCTGATGCGGCAACAAACGAAACAATTGAGCTTCAAAATCGACAAGTGATGCAGCATGCGCCAATCGTTCCTAGTAAAGAGTCAGCAGCGAACGTTTCAGAGCTTTCACTTCCAGCCAATCCATTGGAATTGACTACAACACAACAGGGTGCTGTAAGATGGGTGCCGGATAATAGTAAGCAGCGAAGCATGCAAATCTCGCAGCGTATAGGGCAGATTGTGCATAATAAGGAATTGAACTCAGGTTCAACAATACCTCTTCGAATGCTGACGCAGAATGAGCAAATTAGCTATTTGCAGCGTCGTTCTTCAAACACTGCCACGTACCCTATGGTTTGGCGAACCAGTGTGGGTGAAACGGGCGGTACGACTAGTAATAAGACAGCAGGCCGGCAACTGCAATGGCAGCAGGCAACACCTGATCAACAGAGCTCTGCCAGAATGAGTCAACGCGTAGTCTATCAAGCTCGCAGTGATAAAGAAATCCAAACAGCCATGATTCAACGGCAGTATGAAGGAATGCTTCCTCTTGGTCGCAGGCATGCTTCACTATCAATCTTGTCTATGATTTCGCAGGCAACGTTGCCAGCACGGACCAGACAAAGTGGGAACATTCGGCACCAATCTTCAAGTGTTAACCAGCAAAGACGCACGACGGAGATTTATAGTACTAGCTTAAACCAAAGATTAAGCCGTGATGGTCGTAACAATAGTTTTATTGAAAATGATAATCATGCTGGGAAGAGATGGAGAGGTGAATCCATACGTCATCAGGGGAGTGCGGATTCCCTCAGTCCAATCACCCAAAGGAAGACATCTTCTTTCCAGCTTGCACATACAGCTAACACGTTATACCCTGTATCCGCTAATCGTAAATTGCGATTTGAACAGTCAGATCCATGGCTTCCAGGTAACTACAGGCAGTACCCGATCATGCAGGCTGCTTCCCATTCTGCTGGAAGGAATCTTCCACAGATAGAAGATGGGGGCGATCGTGCAAGCAGTCCACCTGTCGGCACAATTGCAACATACCGAGCACTATCGATTCAACGACGACAAGAGACATCTGAAAAAATACTTGCTCCACAGAAGCATGAACCTGCACATGAACAACAAAGTGATGCTTATCGAAGGGTTAACTTGGCCAATCGAGTCATGCAGCAATCTCCTAATTACGTTAGGCAAGAGCGGGCAACTCAGGGTTTGAATAACCGTACAAGTACCCTATATGAAGCATCAGCCTTCGACAGGATGGCAGGGCAACGTCAACCGATTTTTCGTAAATCCGATAACGATAATCACGGGTCCGATTACCAGATGACTTCACCCTTGCCGCCACTATCCTTGATGCTGCTTAAGGGTTGGAAGCCGGCTGTTCTAGACAACAACCGTGGGCATGAGCTGAGCGTAAGTACTCAGTTAACAAGTAAGCCAATGACTGCTCTAAGCTATACGCAAACAAATGTGAGACAGCCATATGCAGCCCAGGATAATAGGCTCAGCCTGCAACGGAATTCAGGAACATTGGCAGATAATGCTGCAGCAAAGCCAATGACTGCTCTAAACTATACGCAAACAAATGTGAGACAGCCATATGCAGCCCAGGATAATAGGCTCAGCCTGCAACGGAATTCAGGAACATTGATAGATAATGCTGCAGCAAAGCCAATGACTGCTCTAAACTATACGCGGACAAAAGTGAGACAGCCAGACACAGCTCCAGGCAATGGTATTAGCATTCGACGAAGTTTAGGTATATTGGGAGAAAACGTTACAACAAAGCGAATGAATGCCCTAAGGTATACACAAGAAAATGTGAGGCAGCCAGACACAGCTCTAGACAATAGTATCAGCATTCGACGAAGTTTAGGTATATTGGCAGATAACACTGCAACAAAGCGAATGAATGCCCTAAGGTATACGCAAGCAAATGTGAGACAGCCAGACACAGCTCTAAGCAAAAGTCTCAGCATACAACGAAGTTCAGGAATATTGGCAGGAAACGCTGCAACAAAGCGAATGAATGCCCTAAGCTATACGCAGACAAATGTGAGACAACCAAACGCAGATCAGGATAGTAGTCTCAGCATACAACGAAGTTCAGGAACATCGGCAGAAAAAGCTGCACCTACTCAAAATTTGGCAAGGACTACTACATTTAGGGCCAGGGCTCAAGCAGCAGATCGAGAAGGTGGGCCGGATACACTGCCGGGCTTCAACGATATAGCTAGACGTAAAATATCAAGCCTTAACGCCAGCAATGTCATATTAGCCCTGCAGCTTCCTGTGATAACTGCTTTAAGAGAGCTGCAATGGATCGGCGTAGACCACCCGCTTATTCAACAGAGACAAAGCAGAAATACGACCGAGCAGATGAAGACAGGCAACCGTAGTCGAAGAGGACAAGCATTAAATCATAGGTTCAATTCGGTTTCGGAGATTCAATCCGAATCGAGTGCTGCAAGATGGGGCGAGTCCAATCATAAAGAGGGCGCACTGACAGATCGTGTTTCAAATGCTCTAAGGGGCGGGAATGCGAAGAACGGGAGTCCGAATCTATCTGAACGCCTTTCCTATCTTTTGAGGAATCGACACGCTACCATGAGTAAGCTACCCGTGACAGAACGACATATTGCGTCACAGGTATTAGCCCGCAATCGAACAGCGGCTCAAGTCAGAGCATCCAGTCCGCTCATTCTTGCGGCCACGTTGCAGCATTTCAGGCAACCGGATGACCTGTCTAGCGAGTTTTTGCAAACCGCTAAGCTATCTCAGAGGAACAGTGTTGACCCTTCAATCGTCGACAAGGCCGACAGAGCGGAATTCTTCAATCAGACCGATCAGGTGCGTGGTAAGCGTAATGACGCCGCAATCCGAACAAATGCTCCTAAAAAGTGGATCGAGCCTTGGCAGCCTTCATCTGGATCAGGCTCGGGTCTGCCCGAACTGGCTAAGTTAGAAGCGGGGATAGGGTACGCATTAAGATCAGGGCTAAGTCCACGTGCCAAAGAAGAGCCCTCATCACTGCAGCGGACAGCGAGATCAGTGAGTGGCACACATATGCAAAAGCCTGCAGATCGATCAAATACAGGGTTCGCGAATGGTGAAGGACCTATAATTAGCAAGCAGGCAAATTATTCAGCAGTTGGAAATGTAGCAAGGAGATCCTCCAACTCAAACGCAGGGGTAATACCAGGCGCGATGGTCGGACTTATGGCGATGCTTGGGGTATCACAATCAGCATCAAGTTTGAAACAAGGATCAAATGCAGCACCCATTTCACCAGAATCGAGGATGTTACCTGCTTTCTTACCGAGGTTGGTAAACGGTGAAGCGGGAGCATTTATTCAGCGAAATCGGTTTGCAAAAGGAAGTTCAACCTTTAACCAAGCCCCATTACGTGAACGGGGGTTGGCAAGAAGAGCAAACAACGAAATCAGAACTTTGAAAGCACTGAGTATGGCAAGAAGCGATTTTCATATAAACAAATCGGATAAGTCTGCTGTACGTTCACATATAGCACGAGACGCTGCAGGAACAACATCAAGCTTGGCACTAAGAGCAGCATCGACAAAAGCAAACGCGGTTCCTATACACAGCACTAGAGCATTATATACATCTCAGCAATCCTTGCAGCCATCGCTGGACAATTTTGCAGGGAAACGTTCTATGACACCGCACCAAGACATCATTTCTGTTTCAGGTGCAAAATCTGCGATAAGCGGACGTTCGCAAGCTTCGCCTTTAAAGGAAATAACGCATATCCAGACTCGCAGCCTCAGCACTATTCATTCAAGCATGGGTGCAGCGCCGATATTGATCGAGCCAGCGGGTATTCGTAAGAAAGACCATATTGCTACTGCATCGGGTTATCAAGGATCAAGCTTGCAAATGTCTCCCATCAGATCTACCTTACAAGGTCAGGGAGCTCCTGCATTAAAGGGTTCTGTTGTACAAGGTTCTACCTTAAGTAGACCTGTCTTACAAGGCTCAGCCCTAAATAGACCTGGTTTAAAAGGATCTAATGGATCTGTTTTTCAAAGAACAGCTTTGCACAGTGCACCTAATGAACAGTCTGATGATCATGGCTCACAAGTGTTTCAACGCACAAACAGTTTATCCAGTGCAGTGCAGCGCAGATTGCAGAATAAGAGTCGTATCATTACAGATAGCACGAATCATAGTGACCATATGGGACAGGTGTCCACAGCTGCCACAATGAACACCGGAGGTACGATTCAATGGCAGCAGGATGTTCGCAGCGACATAAGCATAGCAGACCATGCCAAACAGCGAATGCACAATCCTACAGCTGTCAGGCCGACGGGTGCAGTAGAGCAGGATCGCAATAAGCCTGCATTCGAGGGGGTTAAGGGGCGTTCTGTCTTAGTCAGACAACGGGGTGTCAGTAGAATCCCTTTCGCAGATGGCTCCGGACAACCTGTACCTGTACGGATGCTTCGTAAAGCTGCAACGCCGCCTGCATCCGAGCTGCTCACAAAGAAGTCGGGAATGGTCGGGATTAGGAATCAACCTGACCAGGGGACAGAAGCTCACAGACCCATGCTGAATACGAACAGCGGACCTCAACTATCTGTGAAGCGCATTTCGCAATTCAGGCCGCAGGCCGTCTTTAGCAAGTCCTCGCAGCCTACAGGCTCAGAGAGCAAGGAAGGAATTGCTTCGGACAACAACCAGACAGCGACAATTCAATTCCAGGGCAAGCTGCGATCTTTGGCACAAGCTCCTACTTCTGTAAGACCACATAAGTGGGAGGATACAGCCGATCATCATGGGCAGCCAAGATTCGTCAATCCCGGAATGGGCGCAGCACCAGGAGATATTTTCACACATTCACAGCAGCAATCGGCAGCGCTTGGAAAACCGAGTGCACTACTGGAGCATAAGCTGCCAACTTCCGAATCGAGCCAGTCTGAGGATCTGAATACACCTATTCTGGAGCTGTTAAGACGACAACGACAGCCTGAATCCGAGGAATCCTCGGAAACCATACAGTCCATGGAGCCGCTTGAACTTACAAAAGAACAAATTAATGAGCTGATTAAGCAGCTTCCACAGCTGGATGTCAATCATATTGTAGATAAGGTAACACGTGAGCTTGAGAAACGGATGCGGTTTGAACGTCAGCGGCGTGGCAGGTAACCGTGTAGTTATGCCAGCTTTATCCCATCGGGTTTTAGAACAAAATAGGATGGGCACGAACCAGCAAACGGTACCAGGATGCAAGGAAAGGGATGGAAACCATTGTCACTTACAAAAGCAAAGATCATTGTCGATAAAGGAACTCGTAAAGAAGAGATCGATGTCATGTTCAATCCAACTGAATACGACCACAATTTAAGTAATAAGTATTCTTGGAAAGTGGTTCCAGGTCTTTCTATGCCGATCGGTCAGTTCGTATCCGGAGAGACCAGCAACCTGTCGATGGATTTCTTTTTTGATACCTCGGAGGCTGCTACTGACGTTCGCAATTATACCCGCAAAATTTCCGAGCTTCTCAATGTGGACAAGGATTTGCATGCGCCGCCGGTATGCCGATTTGTATGGGGCTCAATTGATTTTAAAGGCGTCGTTATCTCGGTTGGTCAGAAATTCACGATGTTCCTGGATACGGGAATTCCGGTTCGTGCCAAGCTGAAAGTGGTCTTCCATTCGTGGCAGACGAAAAATGAACAGCTCAAAGGGATCCCGCGTCAATCCGCGGACCGCACCAAGCAAAAATTATTAAAGCAGGGGGAGCAGCTGTGGCTAATGGCCGCCTCCGAATATGAAGATCCGGGTTTATGGCGCGAAATTGCTCGGGCCAATGGGATTGATAATCCGTTGAAGCTGGACCCGGGCCGCAGAATAACCGTTCCAAGGCTGGAGTGATCAACAATGGCAGAGCTTAAGCTGGATAGTGGGGAGTTTACAACGGACCAGCTGGGAAAAAAATATCGCGATTTTTTTTCCCCGGCTTTCGAAATCTTGGTGAATGGCAGCAAAATAGCCGATGAAATTGCGATATCGATTTTAAAAGTAGAAAGCAGTCTGGAAGGGACGGCAGATTCGTTTTTCTTTCAGATAACGAACGCTTTTGATTTGGAACAACGTGAATTTTTATGGCTTAACGATGTATTTGTGCTTGGTAAAGCGGTAGAAATCAAGCTTGGATACGTGGATAAGCTAACGACGGTTTTTCAAGGGTACATCACCTCCGTTACAGCTGATTTTTCGGACGACACGACACCCAATTTACTCGTTCGCGGAATGGATATGTCGTATCTGATGATGAAAGGCTCCAAATCGAAGTCATGGACTCAAAAAAAATATAGTGATATTGCCAAGGAAATTGCTGGTACGTACGGCATCAAGACACAGGTGGACGATACAACGACTATGTACAATACCGTATCGCAGAATCAGATTGATGATTATCACTTCATTCAATATTTAGCCGATTTGGTGCATTATGATTTTTTTATAGTTGGGAAAACGATGTATTTTCGCAAGCCGCTAACGGAAATGACGCCAGTTGTCGAATTGCAGTGGGGCACGTCGCTGCTTTCGCTGTCGATAGATATGAATCTTGCCGATCAGATTACGGAAGTAACGGTACGTGGCTGGGATAATAAAAAGCTGGAGGTAGTGGAAGCTACAGCTACAACCGTAACCAAGCTTGGCTCTAATTCCAAGACGGGCAAAGATATTTTGAAAGCACAGGGTACTTATAAAGAGCATGTGTATACCAACATCGACTCTCAGGATGAAGCGAAGACGCATGCCGAGGCCTTATTGAATAAAAGATCCATGAAGCTGATCAATGGTCATGGGGAATGCATGGGTATTCCGGAAATACGCGCAGGACGCTACATCAAGCTTAGTGGAATCGGCAGCAAGCTGAGCCAGCCCTATTATATTATTTCAACGCTGCACATTGTTGATGATTCCGGCTATGTAACACGATTTCAAGTTGGGGGGAATGCGGTGTGATGAATTACCCGGATTTTTCATTCCGTGGGATGTCCGAGCCAGTCTTTCCAAAGATTGATGGCGTGATGGTAGCAATTGTGACGGATAATAAAGATCCCGATGGATTGGCCAGGGTCAAGCTGCAGCTCCCGCTGCGGGAAACGGAGACGGAAACCGACTGGGTTCGAATAGCGACTCTGATGGCAGGTAAGGACAGGGGAAGTCTGTTTATTCCTGAAGTGGGGGATGAGGTGCTGGTCGCTTTCCATCTGGGCGAAATTCGCCAGCCATTCGTGATCGGGGTGCTCTGGAGTACAAAGCAGCCTTCGCCCAAAGCCAATGATAAGAACGATATCCGTCAATTCAAATCACGTGCAGGTCATGTGCTGACCTTTGATGATAATGATAGTGACGGCAAAGTGACGATCAAGACGAACAAAGGGCAAACCATCGAATTTTCGGATAAGGCAGATACGATAGATATTCAGGAGCAGAGCGGCAATAATGCGATTCAGATCAAAGGCGGCTCGGCTAACGAGATCACGATTAAAAGCAGTACCTCGACCATTACATTGAATGCGAAGGGTGATGTGAAAATCGAGAGTACCAAGGCGATTAATATCAAATCAACGCAGGTTAGCATAGAAGCATCCGCAACGATGGCCTTGAAGGCAGGCGCTTCACTGGATATCAAATCCGATGGAATCATTAACATTAAAGGTAGTCTGGTCAAAATCAATTAGCAGAGATGATGGAAAAGGGGTGAAAGCGATGAGCGAACAATTTCTGGGACGCGGCTGGAAATTCCCCATTCAGGTGGACAAGGCAACAGGTCGTATCATGATGTCGGAATATGAACAGGATATCGCTGAAGCGATCCGCATCATCCTCGGAACCTCTTTGGGAGAACGTACGATGCGACCTGATTTTGGCTGCGATGTGATTAACTTTGCATTTGGGAATACGGACGCCACGACCTTACGACTGCTGGAAAGCAGTATTCGGGAAGGTATCCAGAACTGGGAGCCCCGCGTGCATGAGATCGAGGTTCAGGCCATTGTGGACAATGGAGACATAGGTAGAGTCAATATAGGTATTCGATATACAGTGCGTACGACTAACAATTTGTTTAATCTGGTGTATCCTTTCTATATCCATGAAGGCTCGAAGTAAACAAGCGGGAAAAAGGTGGAAGCATCGATTATGACAAAGCGGACAGAGAGGGGGTGGATGCATGCAGCCTCCCAAAATTGATCAGCGTGATAAGCAGGACCTGATAGCCCAGATGAAGGAAATGGTTCCGTATTACACACCGGAATGGCGATTTTCGCCTGAGGACCCGGACCCGGGTAGTGCACTATTTCTAATATTTGCCGATATGTTTCAGGAAAATATTAAACGAATGAACCGGGTGCCGTTTAAAAACCTCGTTGCCTTTATGAACCTGTTTGATGTGTCTTTGCTTCCGGCACGGCCGGCCAGCACGTTTCTGACGTTTCGCTTGAATTCGGGAGTTCAGCAGCCCGTGCTGATTCCAGCGGGTACGCAGGTAGCAGCTCCCGGTGCAGAAGGTGACATTTTATTTGAGACGGAACGGCTGCTGCTGCTCACCCCTGCAGCACTCATTGCCGCTTTTCTGACCAGCAAGAAGCACGATAGCATCCTGCAAATACCAGAGCCATGGGTGGCTGCAGCGCAAGCCGGATTAGCGGCACCAAGTCCGTTGTTCCAGCTGCCGGATGCAAATAATCTTCAGGAGCATGTGCTTTATTTGGAGCATGGCGATATGTTTCTACTTCACGAAACAGCCCGAATCGAGCTGGAGGTCGTTCATTCGACGAAGCCCCATGAGGAGCTGAGCCTGAGCCAGCGGCTGGCAGACCCTTCGTTAGCAGAATGGTTGTATCCTACAGATAACGGCTGGGTACCCTTTGACCGTGTTGAATCAGAGGGAAATCGGGTCATTTTACATAAAATGCAGCTTGGTGAAGTGACCCAGCAGGAGCTGTCCGGCCGAAGTGGACGCTACATTCAATGCCGGATGAAACGGGGCAGCAGTCATACACCCTCACTTGCCGATCAGCGGCTGGAACTGGACCGTATACATGTGAAAACCGAGTATGTGGACAGCCTGGCCCGGGGCGGGATTGCGCCGGATATGATGTTTTATAATGATATTCAGGCGAATGCAGATGATGGTTTTTACCCGTTTGGGGATCAATTCATTCCGTACGGTACCTTCTACGTATCCAGCGATGAAGTGCTCAGCAAGCGTGATGGCATGATCACGATGACGTTTGCCCTTAAAGTCATTCCTAACCGGTTTCAAACGGAGCAGGAGCAGGTTGTGGACTGGAAGCTTGTCATGAAAAAATCCAGCTTTGAAAGACCGAACCCGCCGATCGTTGCGATTGCCCAGGTGATTTGGGAATATTGGAATGGGAGTGCCTGGGTCAGACTGGACGCTGGCAGAGAGGCTGAAAGCTTATTTTATCGACCTGGTGAAGAGCTGCAGCACAAGCAGGTATCGTTCCGGTGTCCACAGGACCTGGAGGAAACATTTGTTAATTCCCATCTGAGCCATTGGATTCGGGCGCGTATTTTGCAAATTGAAAATCTGTACTCGGCGCTGCCAGTATACCTTTCTCCATGGTTGGAGGGGGTTAAGCTAACTTACGCATACCCGGAGCGGTTGTATCCACTTCGGAGCTGCCTTGCGCTTAATCATACGGTCATGATAGATCAGACCTTGCAAAGCCAGGGGCATTCGGGGCCGTTCCAGCCTTTTTTTCATATGGAGGTGAACCATCCGGCACTGCACCTTGCGTTCGATGTACCTCCGGTTAAAGGACCGATCTCGATATTAGTATCCGTACAGCCGCAGAAGCTGACTGAGAAAGATATTCCACTGCTCGAATGGGAATATTGGAGGGCGGGCTATTCAGGGGAAGGCCCAAGATGGTCAGTGCTCAAGGTGATTGATGATACAAACGGATTAACGAGGACGGGGTCGTTGCAGTTTGCGGGTCCAGCCGATTTTCAACGAACCTCCTTGTTTGGTAAGGATGGCTATTGGCTGCGTGCGGTAAACAGGGACGACAAATATGATGATTTCTCGGGTAATGTGGCGATACCAGTTGTAAATGGGATGTATGTGAATACGGTAGCAGCCGTTCAGCAGGAAACCGTACATAACGAATACCCCGATCCAAGAGCAGGTGAATTTGCCTCCGAGTTTCAGCTGAGCAGAACTCCTGTTGTCGCGGAAACGGTCTGGGTCGATGAGACAGGTTCGATGTCCGAGGAAGAGGTGCGGCTGCATTTGGAGCAGGGCACATTGGAGCTCGATGTGATCCGCGATACGGACGGGTATATTTACCGGTTATGGGTAAGATGGTTTCCAGTAGCACATTTGAGTGACTCTGGTGGAGAGGACCGCCATTATGCTATTGATCGGGCCTTTGGCCGAATCCGGTTTGGTGATGGGATTCACGGTAAGTTACCCCCCAAGGGTGGTCTGGAACAAATAAAGGTTACTTACAAGGTGACTCGCGGCAAAGAAGGCAATGTTGGGGCGGGACAGATTGCCAGCTTGCAAAACTCGATTGCTTTTGTAGGCGGAGCTATGAACCCGGAGGCTGCGGCTGGCGGCTGCGATGCGGAGAATCAGGAATCAGCCATGCGTCGTGGACCACAGCAGCTCAAGCATCGGGGCCGTGCGGTAACAGCAAAGGATTTCGAGTGGCTGGCACGGGAGGCTTATCCAAACATTGCGCGGGTTACCTGTCTGGCGAATTATAATGCGCGGGTGGAGAAGGAAATCGGCTGTATTACTTTGGTCATCCTGCCTCAAGAGGGTGTTGGGGGCCTTGCAGCCTTTCCTGAGCTCAAGCGGCAGGTTGAACGTTATGTGCTGCAGCGCGCTTCGAGTATGGTGGCTTTGCCTGATCGCATTCAGGTCATCCAGCCGGCCTTCATCGAGGTATCCGTAACCGCATATGTGGCTGTTGAGGGTATGGATGCCGTCGTACCGACAGAGCTTGCGGCTATAGCCAAGCTGCAGCAGTTTCTGGACCCGCTCGCGGGTAACTATGACGGAAAAGGCTGGGAAATCGGTCAGGATATCCATCTTTCGATGTTTTATGCACTTTTAAAATCGATTCATTCGATCAACCATGTCGAAAAATTGTATATGTCGGTATATAAAATCGAGGATCATATACGTACCGAGCTGGACGTTAACAGTCTGCCCTCTCTTTTGCATGGAATTATCATCAGCGGTATGCACAAAGTAGTCGTAACCGCGCTTTAAAACAGTTTGTTGTTCAAGTCACAAGGGACTCGTCGATAATACTTGATACGAAAGGAGGTATAACGATTGCTGCCCATACCGAATTTGGACGATCGTTATTTCGATCAAATTGTACAGGACGCCAGAAAGGCGATTCCCAAGCTATTTCCCCAGTGGACGGATGAAAATGCACACGATCCGGGGATTACCCTGATCGAGCTGATGTCTTGGATGACGGAGGTTCAACAGTATTATTTGAACCGGATTACAGAGAAGAATGAGCGTAAATTTCTCAAGCTGCTCGGTATTCATCTCAAGGAATCGTTTTCTGCAAGAGCACAGCTGACCTTTACGGGGATGCAGGAGCTTCAGGTGCTGCCCAAGGGTACGAGGCTTGCCGCGATGGATCAACTGTTCGAAACGGTCGAAACCCTGCAGGCGGTCCCTTCGACTCTGGATAAAATTATAGTGCGTACGGCTGTGGCGGCAAGCGATTATACCTCTTCCAATGATCATGCGAGCATTGCTTATTATGCCTTCGGACCGGATGCCAAAAGCGGAAGCAAGCTGTATCTCGGTTTTGACCGTGAGCTCCCGACAGGGATTCCGATTTCCATATCGTTTAAGCTGTTTGATGGTTATCCCGTCCCTGTGGGGGTAGCTGCCAATGGGATGTCCGAGATGATTTCCTCGGTAGGCGTTTCGTGGAAATATGTAGGCTCTGAGGATGGTGAAGGATGGCTGCCGGTTGAGCTGCTTCGCGACACTACGATGCACTTGTCACAGACTGGGCAGATTGTGCTATGTCTGGATAAGCCGATGAGACCGATGCTTGTGCATCCCGCTAACGACAAGCGGCGGTATTGGCTGTGCTGCACGCTGGAAAGCGATGGTTATGAGCTGGCGCCGAAGATCGAGCAGATTCATATAAATACCGTGGAAGCTGTACAGCGCACTACATGGAGCGAAGCGATAGTATTCGATAGCTCAGGTGAGGCCGGAATGATATGCAGCCGTGTCGCCCATCTTCCCTATTACGGATTGAACCTCGTACAGGTTCGTGAAGCCGGAGGCGATTGGCGCGATTGGCAGGCTGTTACGGATATCCGTAACAGTGGGCCCGATGACTGCAGCTATGAGCTCTCCCATGATCCTCTGCTGAAAACGACCGAAATTCGTTTTGGTGATGGACAGCACGGAGCCATTCCGACCATGGGCAAACAAACGATTCGGCTCATCTCCTATGTTCCCGATTTTGAGCTGGACCGTTGGATTGGTGGAAGCAACGGGCTTCCTCAGCAGGAATTTGAGGTTAAACGAGCGCAGCGGTGTTTGAAGGATTCCCTGCTGCTTCAGGTCGGACGGAGAGAGCCAGGGATATCCGGCTTTATCTGGGAGGATTGGACACGTGTTGAGGACTTTGATCAATCCGGTTCAGAGGACCGGCATTATGTGTGGGATGAAGCCAATTATGTATTCCGCTTTGGCAACAATGAGGAAGGCTGGATTCCTCACGATTCGGAGCAGGACAACCTGCGGCTCATATCACTGCAAACCGGTGGTGGCCAAAGGGGCAATGTCAAAGATGGACTGATCTCTGAATTCGTCACGGATGATCCTGAGCTTCAGGGAATCAGAGTAACCAATCCCACTCCCGCCTCGGGTGGCACTGAAGCCGAATCCGTAGAGGAGGCCAAGCATCGCGTACGCAGAGACCTGCATACGCCGTACCGGGCGGTGACAGCTGAGGATTATGAGGCCATTGCTCGTGCAACACCTGGGCTTCGTGTCGCAAGAGTAAAAGCCATACCCCTCTATAAGCCTGGCATGGTGGAGCAGGAGCAATCCAAGTCGGCAGCACAAATGACAGTCGTTGTCGTTCCTTACAGCGAGAGCTCACAGCCAAAGGCAGGCGTTGGTTTTCTGCGAACAGTAAGAAAACATCTGGAATTGCACCGATTGCTGACAACCGAGCTGCATGTGATACCTGCCGAATATATTAAGATTACGGTACATGCGGTTGTGGTCGTTGAACCGCAATTGAAGGAGGAGCCAAGGCGCATTCTTCATGAGCTGTACGGGCTGCTGCAGCCCTTGGACCGATCGGATGGGTCAACAGGCTGGACGTTTGGAAGGGCCGTATATAAAGGTGATATTTATGGTGCGATCAGCCGTCTGAAGGGTGTAGTTTATGTACAAGACGTATGGATCGATTTTGAGGGCTCAGGGGCGCGTAAAAATGCGAGCGGTGACATCCTCATTCCTCCGTACGGGTTGGTAACCTCTGGTGAGCATCAGGTAGAGCTGATTAGTAAAGCTGACGTATAGCCGTGAGTCTATCATATGAAATGCGGGGGACTAGAAATAGCGATGCCAACACATGCGTTGTTGGTTGGCTTCTGAAGGCGGGAAATCCGTCCATGCTCAACGATTTATGGATTCAGCAGGCTGTTGACAAAGGGGGTGAAAGCCGTGCAGGACCCGTATCAGTTTTTCTCATTGAATAAACAATCGGATTGGGATAAAGGACTTTATTACAATCTCCATATGATAAGTGGGGGGCTTGGGCTTCACCAGACCGAGAAGTATGGAATCCATAAGGTGATCCAGCCTGAGGAGATGGATGGTCCGCAGAATCCACTTGATTTTGCTGTAGGCCAGAATGGCAAGCTGTTTGTCATGGATGAGCGAGCAGTGATATGGTCCTACGACGCAGAGAATCAATATACGGAGCAGCTATTTCGTCAAGGGCATGATTTATTCAAGGCCAGTGCTGTATTGGCTGCGAGCAAGGACACGCTCTATATCGCGGACCCGAACAGCGAGCGACGTATTGCCGCTTATTCGGTTTCGAACAGCCAGCAGGTCTGGGCTGCCCAGGAATGGCAGGGTAAACCATTGTATCCGCTAGCTATTGTGTCCGACTCACAAAAAAGGCTGTATACCGTGATCCCGCTGGATATGATTATTGGGATGAATGGAAATGAAGAAGTGCCGGAGGGAGGGCGACTGGGGATTGTGCAGTGGGGCTCAGGGGGAGATGTTATTCGTGTCTATCAGCACGATTCGCTCCGACTGGAACAGGCGACGGCTGCCGCCGATTTACTCAAAAGATACTATACCGCGGTTAACGCTGTGGGAGCCGTATACCTGTTCGATACGGAGAGTAAGCTGGTCATATCCTTTGACGAGGATGGGACGTTGGCTGTACAATTCTCGATTGCTCCTAAAGGCACGTATGCGGGTCTTTCCATTGATACGAATAATAATATATATATTGGCGACAGCCGGTATGTCGGTCCGGATGAAGAGGACGAGCGTTTTATTCTGAAGTACGGGCAGCAGGGTGAATTTCAAGCCAAGGTGTCAGGGTTTCGTGGACGGACGGACAAGCTTCTCCTCGGTCCACGGGACTGGATGTATGTGCTGGATGGGTTAACGGGTGAAATCACCCTGCTGGAGCTGCAGCCGAGAACGATGGAACTCGAGGAAACCTCCCTGACGGAGGGAATTTATTTCTCCCATGCACTGGATACACGTTCCACAGAAACGGAATGGCACCGTGTACAGCTGGAAGCCTTGATCCCCGATGAAACGCAGGTGCGGCTATACTATTACACATCTGATCGCAATGAAGAATGGTTGGATGGTAATTTTACTGACCTCAGTGCGTACTTGAAGGAGCCCATCATTCCGCTCAGAGATAAGCTGAAGGCAACAAGGGATCTGTGGTCGGAGCCGATTACAAATCCGCGTGATGCGCTGCTTATGAATGCCACGGGCCGCTATTTGTGGCTGAAGCTAGAAGTCGTTGGCAGTGAGCGGCGTACGCCGGTTTTGACCAGACTTCGTGTCTATTTTCCACGTAAGTCGTTGATCTCATATTTGCCTTCGATTTATCAGGAGCAGCAGGATGAGAGCCGGTTTTTGGAACGGTTTCTGGCCTTGTTTGGATCGTACTTTCAGGATATGGAGGAGAAGATTGATCACATCTCCAAATACTTCGACCCGAATGCTGTTCATGGGCAGTATTTAACCTGGCTGGGTACGTGGCTGGCCGTTCATGAGGATGAATCGTGGGGCGAGGAGAAGCTGCGCCAGCTGATCAAGCAAGCACCAGAGCTCTACAAGCTGCGAGGTACCAGACAGGGCCTGCTGCGTATGCTGCACATTTACACGGGGGCAGAGCCGTATATCATCGAATATTTTCAAATGAAGCAAATGCAGGAGAAATCGGAGCTGCGCGAGCTCCTGTCCCGTCTATATGGCGATAATCCGTATTGCTTTTGTGTGATGCTGCCGCAGGAATGCGTGCAAACCGATAAACAGCGGCTCATTATCGAATCCATCATCAATGATCAAAAGCCTGCATTTACCGAAGGCAAGCTCACCCTGCTGCAGCCATGGATGTACATGGATATGCATTCCTATATGGGGATTAACACCTTTTTATCGGAACCAACGCTGCTGACACTGGATCAGAAATCGTCGATGCCTTACAATACGGTCCTGATTGATCTCGAACGTGACAAGCGAATGGACATTCATACCCGTCTCGGATTGGATTCCGAATTAGAATAATTAAACCATCTGTGAATATGAATCAAAATAGGGGAAGGCGAGGGGATTGTGGGATGAAAAAGACACGTTATTATCCATTTGAGCGCAATCGCTATTTTTATGGAAAGCTATTGACCGTTCGTGACTTTGAATCGGAGCAGAAATATTTTAACGACAAACGGCGTTTGATGAATCGGCTGCTGCATGGTACAGGTGTGATTACAGGCTTGCAGGTCATCGCCGTCGATGATAAGTCGGTGTCTGTGGAAATGGGAGCCGCTATTGATGCGTTGGGCCGGGAAATCATCATTCCTTCTCCGGTCACACTTAAGCTGTCGATGATGCAGGGATTCTCGAACAATGAGTATGCCAAAAATGTGTATCTTTGTCTGGCCTACGATGAGAAGGGCAAGGAACCGGTTCATTCCGTAGCGAATGCGGCTGTTCGATCCGATGAAATCAGCGAATATAATCGCATGCTGGAAAGCTATAAGCTGTTTATTCGCGAGGAAGCCCCCGATCCTTCTGTATTCCCTATTGAGAGCATCATTGAGCAGACCAGTGTACTGTATCAGGATGGACACATTCGTATACTGCAGCGAACACCACGTTATGTGAATCCGGGACAGCTGTTTGATGTGACTTTTGTAATCGAAAAGACACTGCAGGCAGCCAAAATATCCTTTGAGTTCGAATTGGTTGGACAACAGCTGCAGGCTGAGCATGACGCTAAAGTGACGTTCAACGAACCTCAGGAGCGCCAGGAAACCGAATATGAGGTAACGGTTAAGCTGCGTGCAGACAGCTCATCGCGAGGCAAGGCGACTGTCGGGATTAGACAGGATCATGCGGTTCTGCGAATAGGCGATAAGCAGGTCAGCCTGTCCTCAGCTAGAGCCAATGAAGTGATGATCATGGCTGGGGCTGTTGATAAACAGTGGGTAGATGATTTTGTGAACCGTTCGCTGGAGGACTCCCTGGATTCCCCTTCCGATCCTTGCATTTACCTGGCCCGAATCAGTCTACTGCAAATGGGACCGACCTATATGATTGAAAAAGTCGATCAGGTTCCATTCAACGAATATGTGTACAATGCCTCTGCCCTGCACAAGCTGAAAAGCAAGGATAGCTCTGCCCCGGCAACGCCGTTCAGCGGTTCGATTACGGCCAGATCCAGTCTCAGGAAAATAGCGGGTAACCAAGAGCCTGAGCTTAACGTTACCTTCAATAAGGACAAAGGTGAGTTGAACTTTGACCTGGGGCTTCCTGAAGTACAATCCGGCGATCAGGTACGAACGGGTGTCGTTGAAATTCCGATAGCTTCCTTGAATAAATTCGCGGCTTCACCTTTTGGCCGTGGGGGCAAAAGCTATGTATCCGCCGAGATCGAGCATGGTCTTGGCCGAGGCAGTCTGTTCATTTATACAGGGATTGAGGAAATCAATGAAGACTATATTTCCGACATTCTGAGCAGCAGTGAACGCTTGTACTCTGGCTCTACGGATGTATTCAAAGGCAGCGAGCATGAGCCGAGTGGTCCAGACGTCAAGATTGGAACGGTATTGTATCCGCAAAAGGGTACGTTTCGCATCGGTGTGAGGCTTCAGCAGCCTACGGAAGCGACACAAATCAATATCCGTTGGTGGGCCTTCAAAAAGGCGACTGAAAGCGGAGCGGGCAGCGACGATACCGTCGATATTTCTTCGTTGGAAGCGGCGAGTGGACGGGAAGAACAAGCTTAAGAAATTGAATTTATTAAGTGCTTACAGCTAGCAGATGACAAGTTATGTATGTAAAGGTCGGCCTTCCGTAAGGGGAAAGGCCGACTTTCCTATCTTTACTCTGCAACCGCTGCACGTCTCATAAATCGGTCAGCAACCCGACTAAACCCATACGATTCATACAGAGAGTGGGCGTCTTTGGTACCCAGGATCCCATTGATTCCTTGCAAGGCTTCGGAGTTAATAATCGTCTCGACCAATTTTTTCCCGATACCTTGACCGCGATACTGTTCGTCAATGAACACATCACACAAATAATACATCGTAGCCCCGTCTGTAATGACTCTTGCAAAGCCAATCTGCCGATTCTGATCATAGACGCCATAGCAGAGCGAATGTTCGATAGCTTTCTGCGTTTTCTCAATCGGCCGCTCGTTGGCCCAATAGCTTCTGGACAAAAATCCACCGATAATGTCGATATCCAGTCTTGTTTTGTCATCGCTAATTGTATACGTGTTGAAGGTTACTTCCAATTTGCAACACTCCTCGCAAATAAATGTAATGGTGAGATAACTCCATGAAATACTTATTCCCTACGAATGTTTGCAATTCCTTTTAACACTTTAATGACGATTCGGTTGTTAAAATCTGAGCTACCCATTGATAGCAAGCTTCCAATTGTTCATCACTAATGAGTTGGGAGCGATGCTCGAACATGATTTTGATGTTCGGGTTCTTTTCTTTGATGATAAGTAAATAGTCCTCTATTGGCGCCCAGCCGTCATCCGGACTTAAATCGGGCAATACGGGGAATTTCTTTTGCTCGATACGATCCGTTACTTTGATATTAGATAAATGCAGGAGATGTGCGTATGGGGCATACCTGCGAATAATGGCTCTTGAGTTGAAGTTTGGATCGATGCACTCCTGTAGATACAGCCTGCTCGTATCCAGGCATAATCGAATGTTCGGATAACGCTGCAATAAGGATTCCAGAAAATCCGTTTCGTAAATATAGGGATTCAGAGCGTCAAATTCCAGTACAGGAATGAACGCATAAGCTTTGCCTTTTGCAGCCAGCCATTCAAATAAATATTGACTCTTTTCCTGAAACTCTACATTTGAAAACTCACTCTCATACACATATTCCCGTCTATCCTCAAAATGCCAAAGCGCCCAATCTACATGGTCGTCCAAAATTACAGGCTTGGGATAATGAAACAAGATATAGTCCGGGTGGACAGCAGTCGCATACTCCAATTCCTTTTCTACCGATGCAAAGGCTTGTTGGCGTGTGGCATCATCCTGCGATAAAAATAAAGCATCCCTTAACGGGTACGCACCGGCGCGCAGCGGGAAATGAATACCAACCTGGAAGCCTCCTCGTCTGGACTCATGAATCAGATTTAACGTATCCTGTTCCTGCTCAAACAGGCAAGCCTCAATGCCGTAAAAATTATTGCGAAAGTCGCGATGAAATTTTCTGAAATCAAAGCTGCCATATTGGCCGATCATAAATGTGTTCATCGGAGAGCTCCTTCTTAGCGATTTAAGAAAAAAAGGGATGTCACGTAAGGTCTTATTGACCTTAGGGGACATCCTCTAGCTGCTGGATACGAGTTAATTCGCCGGCTTTGTCGGTATAATTTCAAGCTGGGTAGCGATATTGCCAGTTACGCGGTGAGTGAAAGTAAGCAGGTAATCATCCTTATAATAGCTATTGGTATAGCTTCCCGGTTGGTCAGCCCGTTTGAGCTCCAGGATCCGGTAGCCCAGTGCATTAGGCTGCTTGGGGTCGGTAAAGGTCTCTACAGCAGGAACAATAAGAGCCAGCGGCTTGCTTCCCCATAAGGTGAACGAGGTGACGGTAGCCTCCTTGGGGTTGGCTGGAGATGCGCTGACAATAAAGGTCATCTGATAATTCGGATAGCCTAGCTGCAGCTCAATAATATCGCTTACTGCGGCGCCAGTTCCGCCGTTAGTCGCATTGCCGCCAGTAATTCCGTTCACACCGGCAGTGCTATCCGTGCCTGTACCAGGCAAGGTTGTTCTTGCCGTGTTACCAGCCACCCCGGTTGCACCTTGGTTGGCTCCGCCAGTCACTGCAGTTCCACCTGTCCCTGCAGTACCTCCAGCACCACCAACGGCTCCTGCAGTGGCATCGTTTAAAGCGGCCAGAGGATCAGGCATACCGAGTAGGGTGACTTCAGCTGGCTTGCCGAGTATATCCTCAAGCTTTTTACTCGAAAGGCCGATATAGCCCTGCAGGTTCACGTTACCGCTTACGAAGAATGATTTCAGCACAGGGGATCCGTCCGCATCGAATAAGGTCCCGACACCATCGTACATACCGTTTTTGAAATCACCCTTGTACAGGGTTCTTCCTGCCTCATCCATCACTTCGCCTACGCCATGGTATACGTTATTGATAAAGCCGCCTTTATACGTAACGAGGCCTTTATCGCTCGTAGCGACACCTTCTCCGTTATAAGAGCCTGCTGTAAAGGCGCCTTTGTATTTAAGCATCCCGTTTTCATGGAATTCGCTGCCTTCACCCGAAAACTTGCCGTTTTTGAAGGCTCCATCATATAGCATAATGCCTTTGCTGTTGAATAGCTTACCCGCTCCGTTGTATTCGTTTCCGGCAAAATCTCCCTCATACAGCAATATCCCTGTCGTATCGAACAGCTTGCCTGCACCACTGTACTTCCCTGCGTGGAACGCACCATCATATTGGATGCTGCCGTTTGGATAGAACAGCTTGCCCGTACCACCGTATTGGCCATTTTGGAATTCACCGATGTAGCGTACCTTTTGGTCCGGGGTATAGAGAGTGCCAAGTCCATTGTAAGCGTCAGCGACAAATAGTCCTTTGTAAAGCAGTCTACCCTGATCATCGTTCAAGGTACCTGCGCCGCTCTTTTGTCCTTTGTCAAAAGCTCCCTCGTAGAGCAGAACACCTTGTTTGCCGTAAAGTTTACCTGTCCCCGCATAGAGCCCGTCAATAAGCTCGCCTTCGTATCGGGCGCCCTGCTGTTCATCGACAACCTTGGCCTTTCCCGAAAAAACGGAGGTCTTAGGCGTATTTTCCTGCAAGACGGTCGGTCGATTAAACCACTTATTTACAAAAACAGGGGGACGAATAAATATAAAGTAGGAGAGCAGCAAAATGATGAGAAAACAGATCAGCAGCAGACGCTTGGACACATAGTAGTACCCGATTGGCACATAGTTGCTGAGAGAGGATTCCTTGGTTCCCAGTATGGTCTTCAGGAACGCCTGGAATTTTTTGATAAGAGCCATGGTGAATGCTCTGAATTTAAACATAGGCTTCAACATCTTGGTAAATATAGGGGATACAACCGGTCTGAAGATCGTATCCATGGTCTTTACGAATGCATTCACGTTCTCACTCCTATTGCAGGATCGCCCACATGCCAACACGAGGGCTGTAAACCGTATCTTTTCCTAGCTTGCTTATGGCACTTGAATGGTTGCTTGTCCGGGATTGACTACTTGAATGACGCCACCCCAATTGCACATGCATTTGGAGCTGTTGTTGAGGGCGGGCATGTTGGCCACCAGCACGGTCGGAGCGCCTGGCGCCCAGGGTGCCGCTGTAACAGGAATGCAGGGCATAGGGGTTAATACGCCAAAAGCGGCTGCAGTTGCAGCGGCCACTGTGGGGTTAGCCGGAGAGTTGCACATACCAAAAGGCATGATGTTCAGCATCGGTTTGTTATCCATAATATTGGCAATGGGCATGGAGGTCATCACCAGATTGGCAGGGAGCACGTTCAAGGTGCCTGGAGCAGCACCAAAGCTGCATTGCAGCATTGCGCCTCCGCAGACGAGTATACCCATCGAATCTACCACCTTATCCTCATATTAGCGCGTACACGAGCTGTGATTCTATAGTTTCATAGTACTAAATAAAGCGGAAAGCAGCAATAAATTCCTTTTCCTGCTAAGGACTGCAGCAAGATTTGTCGATAAATAAGATGCGGGATTGCTAGAGTTGATGTACTATGAATGTAATGTTATTTAACGTCGGAGGGGTTTGAATTGGTGTCTGTGCAACGTGTTGGAGCTTGTCTTGTCCTGCTCCTTTTGTTGAATCAAGGGCTCATGTTAACGGCGTTCGCTGCTCCTGGGGATCAGATCAAGGATTTGCCATTAAAAGAGGCCATCCAACTGGGTATTAAGAACAGCCAGGAAATTCGGGACGCCAGGTCAGACATAACCAAAAAGAATGCAGAACTGGTACAGACACAGTATGCGGTGCAAAGCGAGGAAGCCAAGGATTCGAGTTTATTCGCCAAGCCGCGGAATTTGAGCAAGGACCTGCAAATTCGTTTAAAAGTTCCAGAAGCACGCAAGCAGCAGCTGATTGCTAATGAGGCAGTGCGAAGCAAGACTTTATCCGTGCAATATGAGATGGAAAAGCTGTATGGGAATGCTCTGCAGGGGCTGCTTGCAGAAAATGCGGCACGTAAAAAGCTGGATGCGGCCAAGAGCCAGGTAGAGGGCGTGAGAAACAAGCAAAAGTTCGGACTAGCCGATCAGGCGGCCCGTGATCAAGCCGAGAAGAGCTTGGAGCAAGCGGCATCGGGCTTGAAGCTGGCGCAGCTTTCGTACAAATCGAGTTTGCTCGCACTAGGGGACAAAGTCGGAATGGATCTGCAGGATGGCGTCAAGTTGTCCTACACACAGGATTACGGTGATCTGAACCAAGCTATGTTGGAAAAATACAGCGTCAATGCTCAAAAGACGAACTTGCCCTTGATTCAGGACCGTGAGGATCGCAGGCTCGCGGATATGAAGGTGGATGTGTCTCGCAAGCTGTATGCCTCCAAGTTCGGCGAAGCCCGCATGCGGGTCATTGAAAGCATGTACAAGGCCAAGGACATAGATTATGACCTGTTCATGGCTGGCTACGATGCTACGCTTGCGGGTATTCAGCAGGATTGGGAGGGCTTTATGTGGCTTGCTATTTTCCCGATTCCGAAGGTGCTGCTGCAGGGTGAGTATGATGGCATTCGTTATTTTGACGATATTCGCCAATCGCTGCCAATTTCGATGATGGATCAGAATAAAGCGATACTGAAGGAAAAAGACAGTCTGAAAAACGTGATATTATCCATTCGTCAATCTTACCTCGATGCCAAAGGTGCGGAGGAGGCTTATGCGCAGACCCTAAGGGAGCGGGATAAAGCGGCAGCTGACGTTGTTGCAGCAGGTCAGAAGTTCAAGCTGGGCTTTATGAAGGCAGAGGAGCTGCAATTGGTGGTGGATGCCAAGGATCAGGCTGAGTTGACGGTGCTTAATAGCTGGATCAGCTACAAGCAGGCGCTGGGCAAGCTGAATGTCGATACGGGTGGCGCAGTTGAGCCTACATATAAGGAAGGGATTTTGCCATACCGTGATATTGATGATGGACTTGCGAAGATCAATCCCGCTACCCCTGAATCGAAGGCTCAGGAAGGAAGCTGGAGTCTCAAGCCGACGATTGGAACATTGATTAGCGAGTTCTCGCTTAAGGTCGACAAGAAGCTGGATGTGACGGATTATGCGTTATTTACAGCGGGAGGCAAACAGATTGGTAAAAAAGAACCGATTCAAAAGCCATTAAGCGAACTCAGCCTGCTGTTCGGTGAGCCAGAGGGCTTGAGGGTCATCTTATATAGGGACAAGGAGATTGTGGCTGAAAGTATTCCTGCCGGTTATGGAACTGCGGGCACACTCAAGCTGGACCCTCCTGGTGAGTTTGCAGCAAATCCTGCCGTTACCGGAGCTGTCGCAGCACCGAAGAAGGGCGAACCAGCAGCCGATGGGGGCACTACGCTGATGATCGGAACGTTTCGGATAGCACTCGATGCGCTGACGACTGAGCTGTATACGGCTGCCAAGGGGACGATGGCCGAATCGGGACAAGGGATATTGATAAAGTCAGAGCTGACAGGCGGCGTATGGGTTTCAGCCGATCAGGTGCTTAACTTGCGGGTCTTGGAAAATCCGAAGGGCGACGCCGTCATAGGGCCGGAGAAGCTGGCTACATTTAAGCTGATGGTTGAGGTGAGTCCTAACGGACAGCTGGCACCGCTTCTTACAGCAGCGCAAATGAACATCGAGCTGGAAACTTTGAAAAAGGAGCAGGAGCAGCTCAAGGCGGACAAGGAAAAGGCGCTTGCAGCGAATAAGGCTGTCGATACCTTGGAACTGTCGATAAAGCTGAAGGAAGCGGAGGCAAAGTCGGCCTTCATACAGGCTTTGTTAGGCGGAAATCAGGCGGCGGCTATCAAGCAGGTTGCACTGCTGAATAACCCGGAGGCACTCGCCAAGCAGCTGGAAGCGGACGTTGCAGCCGCTGGTACCCTGCAGAATGGCGGCAGTGGAGGAACAGGGACTACAGGGGGTACAAACACTGGTGGAACCGCAGGTGCAATTGGAAATTCGGGAAGTGAGGCAGGCAGTGGGGCAACTGGAGGCTCTTCTGGTGGTAACAGCGGAGCAGCACCTGGTGGTACCGGAAACGGAGCAGGAGCAGGCACTGCTGCGGGCGCAGGCGGCGTGGCTGAGCAGGCCGCACTGGAGCACCGCCAGGAAGAGCTGGAACTGGTGGTGAAGCAGGCCATAACCTCTGGAGATGCCCAGGCTGCAGCCGCACAGTTGACATCCCTCATGGAAACAGCTGGCAAGCTGGCCATATTGGAAAGCGGAAGCGCAGATAATATGCAGGCACTGCAGGATGCGCTTATCAAGCTGCAGGATGCACAGCAAACGGCTCAAGGACAGAAGGACACAGGCAAGGTCGAGCAGCTTCAAGGCTCAATCCACTCATTGAACCTGATGCTTCTGACCGTACAGAAGGAAGCTCTCTTTGCCAAGCTAGATACGATTAACGGGTTATCTGCGGAACTGTTGAAGGATGCGCAAGGGAACTTGTCGGCAACGGCGCAGCTGCCGGCAGCTCTGATGGAGCAGCTGGCAGCAGAAAGCAAACAGACGATTGCACAGATCGGCCAAATTGAGCTTGCCAAATATACGCCCGAACAGATGCAGGAGCTTACGGCAGCCACTGCGGAAATTGAACAGTCCTGGGGAGCGCATGCGCGGATTTTTCCGGTAGAAAGTGTCATTTCGCCCAATTTAGTAGTCTCTTTTTCCGCTCCTCCTGTTATAATGAATGAAAAGGTATTTTTACCAGTAAGACCTGTTTCCGAAGCATTCGGAGCTATGGTGATGTGGGATGCTGAACAGCATTCCGTAACGATCAGTCTGGATAACACAACGATAGTTTGCAGCATAGATAATTCGGTCGGTTATGTCGATGGAGAGGCTGTTGCTCTGGAGACCATGCCCGTTATGATAGCGGGGAGAACCTATGTGCCGCTGCGTTTTGTAGCGGAGTTGTTAGGCATGCAGGTAGATTGGGATGACGGTACGAAAACCATTCGGATTTCTGCCGATTAGGACAAGCGAAGGCTTGCGAAATCGAGGCGATGAAGAACGATGAAGAAATGGGTAGTAGCTCTGCTGCTCACAGTGCTGATTGTGGCTTCAGGTTATGTTGTATACCAAAAAAGCGACGTTATGACAAGCTCACCCTGGCAGCGTAATGTGCCGTTGAGCAGTATTTCCAAAGCGATAACGGATAAGCAGAACAACCTCTATGTGATTCATAACTCGAAGAAAAGCATTGTCAAGCTGGACCCGCAAGGGACTGTCCTCTATACCATCAAGACGAATGATACGCTTAGCGACATTCACAGCTTCAACGGACTTGCAGTGGACAACGAAGGCAACCTGTATACGAGTAAAATGACGCTGGACCCTTACGGGCTTGTCGTCAAGTCGGAGCGGATCGTTCGATTTTCTCCAACGGGTCAGGAGGAAGACAGTTTCTTTCCTCTGAGTTATTCCAATCCTGCAGAGGCGAAGCGATTCAGGTATGGCAGCTTGAAATCGTTGGATGTGCAAAATGATGTATTGACCTTCTTTGTCGAGAATGGCGACAAGGTGACTATGTATCGGATGCCAACAGGAGGGGAATTGGGAGCAACGCCCCAACCTGCCGGTTCCTGGCAGCTGCCTGCTGGTAAGTTTGTGGCGGGTGTTGTTGGCAATAACGCCAATCTGGTCTATATCACAGCACGCAGTGGTGAAATATATCGCATTAACGATGGCGGACAGGCCGAGCAGATTTATCCTTTAACAGGCGTCGATCGGACCCGGAGGAACTTCCCTGAGCAATTGCAGCTCGATAAATCAGGTCGTCTGGTGTATATCGACTATAATGCTCAAGCGGTAAGCAGACTGGATCCAGCGCAGCCTTATGTGATCGAAGCGCTGTTAACGGTGGAAAAAGCGAAGCAGCAGGGGATCGACTTATCTTTCGAGGATATGACCGGCATCAGTGTAGGTGCGGACAACGGATTGATCACCATGCACGAAAAGCAAATTATTCGCCAAAATCCGGATGGAACGATCCAACCGCCGATAGTGGAAGGAAGTTATGCTTCTTCACAAATATTTTATAAATGGTTGATTTGGGCGATTGCGCTGGTCGGAGTGCTGCTACTTGGCATCGCGATTAGACTGTTTTACCTACATATCATGCTTCGTCGTATTTCTTTGATGCTGAAGCAGATGATGGTGTTCATTCCGATCATTGTCGGTTCGATGATTTTGCTATCCTATTTTATTTACACCGATTTTACGGAAAAAATGGAGAACGAAACATTGAGCGAGCTGTCCTTGCTGGCGCGAAACGGTCGTAATCTGATAGATGGCGACAAGCTGGAACGGATGAATTCACCGTTGGATTACAAAACCGCCGATTATAAGGTATTCCGTCAAAAGATGGATTCGATCTTTGAGGATACCGGAGACAATGATGACGGAGGATTCTATAAAGCACTGTATAAATACGAGAACGGTACGATATACCGGATGATTGAAGATGCGGACGATGTAAATATGTTCAATCCGTTCCCCAAAACGCCGAAGAACACGAGGGTCGTGGAGCTCGGTACCGTGGAGACCGATCAATGGCAGGATGATACAGGATTCTGGATGTATGCGATTGGTCCTATATTTAACAGCTCTGGCAAAGTTGTCGGTGTGTTTGAAACAAGTAAAAACATGGAGGGTATTTTGCAGCATCGCCAAAAGATTTTGCGCAATATTATCCAGACGATTGCCGTTATTACTTTGGTACTGCTGGCGATTGTGCTGCTGACCTCTTACTATATTCTTTCCTCCATACGCAAGCTGCGTAATTCGGCACTCGCTATTTCCAAAGGAAATTGGGAGACAGTCGTCGATATTCGCACACGGGATGAAGTCGCCGACCTGGGAGACAGCTTTAATGTGATGGCTGCACATATTCGCAGCTACATTGCCAAGGTCACTCGGGTAAGTGAAGCGTATTATCGGTTCGTACCCCAGCAATTTTTGAGGTTTCTGGATAAGGACAGTATTCTGGATGTCGAGCTGGGCGATCAGGTTGAGCAGGAAATGGGCATTTTGATCGTTAATATTCGCGCCTTCTATCTGTTATCCAAACGGTTGACACCCGAGGAAAATTTTAACTTTGTGAACTCCTATTTAAATCGTTTTGGTCCATTTATACGCAATAATGATGGGATGATCAACAAATATCAGGGTGCCGGCTTTATGGCTCTGTTCCCCAAGAGATCAGACGAGGCGCTGCTGGCGGGCATCGGAATCATCAAGGAGTTGGAGATATATAATGCACACCGGGCCAGCTGCAATTACGCACCGATTGACATGGGTATAGGGCTGCATAAGGGTCCGCTTCGACTCGGTATTATCGGAGAGGAGCAGCGGCTGGAGGGCAATGTCATATCCGATGATGTGTATCTGGCGAGCGTATTGGAAAAAATCACCGAGCCGTTAGGTGCGAGTATTCTCGTTTCCAGCTACATTATCGACTCGCTTCAAGCCAAAAGCAGCTTCCAATACCGTAACCTCGGTCTGATCCGGATTGAGGGCAAGGACGAGCCGCTGCAGTTGTATGATGTTTATCAAGGTGAGCCGGATACGCTGAGAGCGTTGAAGGAAAAAACAAAGGCAAAGTTTGAGCAGGCGATATTACTGTATCAGGTCGGACGTTTTTATGACGCAAGAGAGGCATTCCTCCAGGTGATCAAAGCAAATCGACAGGATAAAGCCGCCAAGCTGTACTTCTATTTATGTGATGAATACTTCCAGAATGGTACAACCGAGGATTGGAATGGAACCTTGTCCGTCTCTTAGTCTATTAGAATGGAGCAATCGATCATGAGTAAGGTCATATTTCAGGTGCATGCCATGCAAAATGAGAGGGACGCAGAGAGAGTCAGCCAATTTTTTCTCTCCAAGGATGCTTTTGATGATCAGAACCATACGCCAGGGGAGCTTGTGCATTTTAGCAAATGGCCGCGAGAAAGTCTGCAAATTCCGAACCATCGGCATTGGTATGTGGAGAATGAGGACAAGCAAATTATCGCCGTTATCAGTACACGGGAAAACGAACACAGAACAGGCGGTTATTTGTGGGATTATCTGGTTGTACATAAGGGATACCGCAACCTTGGGATTGCCAAGCAGTTGTATGAGACCATGCTTGAATTTATTGAGCAGCAGAGCGGGCGTTACATCTTGACTTATACATGCGATTTGCCCCAATACGCCTCCGTGCAAAACATGTTCGCGAAGCTCGGATTTCAATTGATTGGTAATTATCCCAACTATTATTATGAGGGTGAAGCCCGGCTTGCCTATTGGAAAAAGCTTTAGCCATGCACCGAACCCACTCTGCAAATCACACACGGTAGGCAAGACAGATTATATAGGATTGGACTTGATGATGTGGCTGGTACTTTATTCCGATTACTTGGGCTGCGTACAGAGGACTCGCGTAAGCTTTGGGTTATGCTGCCGGTCTTTTATTTTGCCGGTATTGCAGAGTTATTAAGCTATACGGCTTTTATGGCACTTTTTAATCAAAGGTTTGGTGTGCAATTCCTGCCATTTGTGTACATGGCAGAAGCGATTATTATGCCGCTTGAGGGCTGGCTGTTGGCCAAGCTGGCGGAAAAGCTGCCGAAGGCTAAGTTGATGCGAACGATGTATCTCCTGATGACAGGGGTCCTGCTGGTCAATGGGCTGATCCTGATTGGCTTTAAAGTAGGAGGTTGGGATTACCAATGGTATTATCCGATCCTGTTTATTTCATCGAACTTTGTCGTTCGCCAGCTGACGCTGCTGCTGTGGAGTACGGCATTTGACCTGTGCCCGACTCAACAGGCTAAACGGTTAATGCCAATATTCGTCGGGGCTGCTACTGTAGGTGGGATAACCGCCGGTTTTATTGCCCAGCAGGTCGGAAGATGGTCGGGTACAGAGGTTGTCTATATACTGGCACCCTTGTTCCTGTTGATTGGTTTGTTCAATTTCCGTAAGGCGATAGCCAGGTATCTGGTCCCTTTAACCCTTAAAGATGACAAGCAGCTGCATAAGCAGGAGCTGGCTGTCCAAGGAGAAGCATCGGCTTTATCCGGCCATTACTATAAGCAGCTGATAAAAAGTCCGTTTCTGCTATGTGCTGTAGGTCTGATGACCTTAATGCCAGCTCTTTATTTCTTAATGGAGTACCAATATTTCACGACCACTGAAAAGGCGTTCCCGATCGAACGTGATTTGACAGCTTATTATGGATTGATCATTACGATCCAATTCTCGGCTTCGCTGCTGCTCCAGACGTTCTCGGGACGGTTAATGAATTGGCTGGGTGCGAGCAACATGCTGTTGGCTATATCAATTGTGTTTATGTTCGGCTTCGGTCTATCCGCCTTATTTCTGGGTACGGGTTACGCGCTGGCTGTTGTATCAGCGACCTATGCACTGTTCTATATTTTACTTTATTATACGGCTGAGCCCTGCTACCAATTGTTCTTCAAAATGCTTCCGATTAATCAGAGGGATGGCATTCGTTATGTATCGCAAGCGATTGCGGCATCCGGCGGTATATTGCTGGGTGCATTGCTCTCCCTCCTGCATTCCAAAGGGATCTTAAGTCTGGATTCCGTTGCGATAATCGGTGTGATTGTCGCCTTATTATTGATCGTGATTGCCTGGTTCGGACGCAGCTTGTATATTAAGGAATTAATCAAAAGCGTGCAGTCTTTTCAAGCCGATTTTTCGGAAATGGCTGTTGCCTTTCTGGGAGGTATGCGCAGCACGAAAATGCTGCAGGGGGTGTTGGAGCATCTCCATAATCCAAATGATTATGTGCGCGAGGTTGCGCTTGAATTGATCGGCAAAGCGAAAGATTCCTCTTACCTGTCAAGGCTGGTCAAGCTCGTCGACGACCATAATCCGCGTATTCGTGTGGCTGCTCTGCGTGCAATGAGCTTGCAAAAGGCAACGATCCAGGAGTTGGTGCAGGTGGCTTCCCTGCTGGAGGATGAAGAAGTCGATGTGAGGGTTGAATGTGTTCGATTGATAGCCAGAGCCGGTCACATGCAAAGTCAGGCGCATTATTTTATTAGGCTGAAGCTGTTGGATACGCATCCCCGCGTCGTCGCAGAAGCGGTCAAGGCGCTGTATGCACTTGGCAGTGAAGAGAGCTTCTCCGCGTGTGATGAAGCCATTATTAAGCTGTTGGATAATGGCGGGGATTGGGCCGTGTATGGCTGCCGTACGGTTGCTGATTTAGGCTTGTCGAGCTACAGCGATTGGGTCATGTCGTTATTGGAGGATCAACGGCCGGCAGTTCGGGTAGCTGCTGCGCAGTGCCTGGGCAGACTGCAATATGATGAAGCGATCGGCTCATTGCTTCCGATGTACCCCATGGCTGACCAAGAGATGCGTAAAGCGATTATCCAGGCACTTATCGATATGGGGGACAAAGGTATTGCCGCGCTAATGGAAGGGCTGCAGTATCCGAATCCTTTTATATGGGACGCTTGTGTCGCCGCACTTGCCCATCTGCTTGACGAGGCCCGAATCCGTGAAACCTTGGTTGACTCATGCATTCAGCGTCTGCAAGGCTCCAATCAGGACAGGGCGCTGTCAGCTGCCATAGCAAAGCTTAAGATGGAAGGCTTGGCGGAGCTGGCCGAGCAGCGATTAAATGAAATTCGCGATGTTATATGTGATGCGGCGTGGGTTGTTCTGGCGAAGCTGGCCGACGAAAGAGTTGTTCAGGTTGTCCGGGAAAGTGTCCAGGATAAGGACGAAGAAATTCGCGAGAACGGCCTTGAGGTATTGGCCGAAGGACTCGGGGATCGCAAGCTTGCCTATGCTCTGCTCGATATGCTGAAGACCTCGACGGACGTGTTAGACCACGGAGAAATCGCCGATCCGAGAGCTGTGATTGAACAGGCTGGCCTGGGATCGGATGACTGGCTGCGGGATATCGCACAACATGCGTTAAGTGAGGAGGAGCAAGCCGTTATGCCGAATGAGAAGAAGCTGTTAACGATGCTCGACAAGGTGCTGTTTTTAAAGCAGGTTTCCTTATTTTCTAATGTATCAGTCGATGAGCTTGGTCTCATTGCCGGCATTACACAAGAGCAGGTATTTCCTGATCAGGCACTGCTGCTGCGTCAAGGGGAAACGAATTCCAACGTATACCTCATTGTAGATGGTCATGTGGAACTTAGCCTTGTAACGAGCAATGGGGGAGAGGGCACCATTGGCGTCTTGGGCGCAAAAGAGGTATTTGGCGAAAGTACGGCATTGGATCAATCCGTATCAGGGGTTACTGCACAGGCGATATTTGATGAGGTTCGCGTGCTGTCACTGGGAGGCGAAGGCTTGGCGAGACTGATCCGGTTGTATCCGGAGATTGGCATTGGCTTACTGCATGCATCAAGTGCGCGTGTCCGTCTGCTTGAATCGATGCTGATGAAGATGGCATAACCCAATGGAAAGCAGGGGATGGTGTGAGCGGCGAGTGTCAACAAATTGAGCTGACAAATAATCTTGAAGAGCTTGCGCGACTGGAAGCTTGGCTAGCCTCGTGGGCAGAACAGATGTCTGTTGATTCAAAGACGTTGTTTCAGCTTAATCTTGTCTGTGATGAATTGGTTACGAATACGATCTTATATGGCTGTCAATCAAGTGTCGCACATTCGATCAGGATCTCGATATGGGTAGATATGGACAATATTGAGCTGACGATTACGGATGATGGGATGGCATTTGATCCGCTATCGCTGCCTTCGCCGGATGTTCAGGCATCTGTGGAGGAGCGCAGGATTGGCGGGTTGGGGATTCATTTTGTCCGGGAATCCATGGATGAAGCTATTTATGAACGAGTCGACAAGTTGAACATACTGCACATGAAAAAAATAGGTTGGAAAACCCGATAGCTAATGTTACAGGTTTTCTACGAAAACTTTTAGGAGGGAAATAGGGGCATGAATGTAACGGAACGAACGGTGGGCGATATTGCGATTGTTGCTATTGAAGGAAGACTGGATGCCAACACATCGGGGGTGCTGGAAGGCACGTTTGTGCAACTGGTTGAACAAGGAAGGACGAAATTCATATTCAATCTTTCCAAGCTTGACTATGTGAGCAGCGCAGGTCTGCGTATATTACTTGTGGCAGCTAAGAAGATGAAGGCGCTTAAAGGCAGTCTGGCACTGATTGAAATGACCGACAATGTTCGCGAAGTGTTTGATATGTCGGGTTTTAGTGCGATTTTCTCGATTTATGCGACTGAGGCTGAAGCGACTCAGGCTTTATCTGAGTAAGCAGAGAGGGATGCCTATAGGCAGGTGACACAAGCATGGGTGAATTACCATATGGCTGGATGCTCGCGTTCCTGGTTTTGCTGCTTGCTTTGGGGGCTGTTGAATGGAGGCGGCGTACGGCTGAAAGAGAGCTGTCGCGCACTTTGCAGCTTTTTGAAGTCAGCCAGGAGATGAATTCAACGATCTATAAGCAGGATCTATTGCAAAAAATTATGGATACGACATCCCGCGTTACGGATGCAGAGGCGTCGTCGGTAATTCTGGTCGACACAGAAAAAGGGGAGCTGTTCTTCGAGCTGGCGCTTGGGGAAAAAGGTGGCCAGATTCGCGAGATCCGGTTGGCAATGGGTGAAGGTATCGCAGGCTGGGTGGCCCAGTCGGGTGAGTCCGTGAAAATCGATGATGCTGCCAGCGATTCGCGGTGGTCCTCGAAGGTAGCCAATCGAGTGGATTATCCGACACGTAACCTGATGTGTGTACCCATGACGAATAAAGGTGAGATTATCGGAGTGCTTCAGGTGTTGAATAAACGCAATGGGAAGCATTTTAGCGATAAAGATTTGAAGCTGCTGCAGTCTATTGCATCACCGACCGCAATATCCTTGGAAAACGCAATGCTGTATGAGGCGTTGGAGAAATCGATTCAAGCATTAAAAGATACGGTTGCAGCCAAAGAGCGGATGGAAAGCGAGCTGCGGATTGCGAGTGATATTCAATTGGGCTTTCTGCCACAGCGTGTGACATCGTTGAGATCGATTCCTGCGCTATCGGATGCTGGCCTGGTCCATGATAGCATGGATGCGCCAACGTCCTCCGAACTGCTGATGGCGGATTGTGTACGTTCGATGATTCGTCCGGCGAGAGAAGTTGGCGGAGACTTTTACGATTATTTTATGGTTGGAGATTCGAAGCTGTTTTTTACACTCGGAGATGTATCGGATAAAGGGATTCCTGCCGCTTTGTTTATGGCGGTCACAATGACGCTTATTAAAGGTAAGATGAAGGCGAATATGACACCCGGACAGCTGCTAACGGAAGTTAATCGGGAGCTGTACAAGGATGAATCGGCGATGTTTGCAACGATATTTTGCGGTGTGCTGGACATGGTGACCGGAGAATTAATCTACAGCGATGGCGGCCATTGCACTCCCTATACGGTTCGTGAGGGTGGAGGTCTGGAGCCGTTGATTGGAGTTAAAGGGCTTCCATTGGGCGTGCTTGAAGATATGGAATATAGCGACAATACAGCCTGCCTGCAACATGGAGAACGAATTCTTTTGTATACAGATGGAATCAGTGAGGCTGAGGATGTACAGTTACAGCAATACGGGATGACGCGCTTGCGGGAGCTTGTAGGTTCGGAGCATCATCTTGAAATGGATGCATTGATGATGCGGATTTTGCAGGATGTTGATTCGTTTACAGCAGGTGCGAAACAATCTGACGATATTGCGATGCTGCTGATTAAGTGTGTGGGCAAGTAACTAATGATTGAATAGAGTCAGAAATATACGCTCCCATTTCAAGAATATGGTATAGTTGAGTTAACGTATTCAACCAGCAGCGTGTTTATCATAAGATAGATTGTGCTTACGAAGTTAGTTTGCTTCGCAAACTCTAAGGAGGTAAAGCATGCATACCCATCAACCACGTCATCATAGTAAATCCAGCACGGAAGCCACATTACAAAAAAAGACAGCAGCGGCAAAGGATCAAGCAAGTCATTCAGCGACAGCAGGTTCTTCCGAGGTGATGAGCTTGCATGAAGTAATTGGAAATCGTAATGTGCAAAGAATGCTGGCCGGTGGTTCTGCGGGCAAAATGCCGATTCAGGCGAAAATGACTGTAGGCCCTGTTGGTGATAAGTATGAGCAGGAAGCGGATCAGGTTGCTGGACAAGTTGTACAACAACTGCAAATGCGGTCTGCTACTGAATCGATCCAGCGCGAATCAGAAGGCGGCGAGCTGGAAGAGGAAGAGCTGCAGATGAAACCGGAGATCGGAGCGATCCAGCGCGACTCAGAAGGAAGCGAGCTGGAAGAGGAAGAGCTGCAGATGAAACCGGAGATCGGAGCGATCCAGCGTGAATCAGAAGGTAGCGAGCTGGAA
>NZ_JAOQIO010000022.1:0-248719 GCF_025567575.1 Paenibacillus baimaensis
AACCTTACCTCATGAGGCTGGAATCGCAAGATTCTTGGCAAATCAGGGTGGTACCACGAAAAGGTCCCCTTTCGTCCCTATAGGATCGGCAGATGTAATCTGTCGCCTTAGGATGAAAGGGGTTATTTGTATGTACACCATATCAAAGCGAAGAAGAGAAAAAAATACGAAGGCTCTTATGTCCAGAGAGCAGAGGGAACGCTGAAACCTTTGCCATAATCCTTGTATGATGTCGTCTCGGAGCTTTTGCTCGAAAGTTGAACCCAGCTTGGGTTCAATGAGTAGTCTCAAACGGAATGGCACACGTTATCGTGCAGCAGGTAAGGGAAACCTTACCTCATGAGGCCTGGAATCGCAAGATTCTTGGCAAATCAGGGTGGTACCACGAAAAGTTCCCCTTTCGTCCCTATAGGATTGGCAGTTGTAATCTGTCGTCTTAGGATGAGAGGGGTTATTTATATTTAAGGAGGCTGTCGAATGGAAAAAGTATCCAAGTCTACGTACCACTCGCATCAACAAGCACAGGATTTGATAACGGGATCGGAGGTTCTTTTACGCAGCTTGCTATTGGAAGAGGTTGAATGTGTATTTGGCTACCCAGGTGGGAATGTGCTTTACATCTATGATGCGATGGTCGGTAACCCAGACTTTAAACACATTTTGACTCGACATGAGCAAGGAGCTATCCACGCGGCGGACGGTTATGCCCGGTCGACAGGGAAAGTAGGAGTGTGCATCGCCACCTCGGGTCCAGGAGCAACGAACCTGGTAACTGGAATTGCGACTGCCTATTTTGATTCTGTACCTCTCGTGATCATTACGGGCAATGTCCCAACCGCAGTCATGGGGACGGATGCCTTTCAGGAAGCGGATATCATGAGTATTACGATGTCCATAACCAAACACAGCTATTTGGTTCGCGATGTACATGACCTACCCCGCATCATCCATGAAGCCTTTCATATTGCAAACACGGGAAGGAAAGGTCCGGTATTGATCGACATACCCAAAGATGTATCCAATCAAAAAATGATTTTTGATCCATCTAATAACATTAATATACGTGGCTACAGTGAGGTTCCGAGTCCTGATCACAACGAAATAGATCAATTCATTCAGGCTATTGCAGAATCCCAAAGACCGATCATTATAGCTGGCGGTGGGGTCGTTTATTCCAATGCTTCCCAAGAACTGCTGGAGTTCGTGAATATAACGAAAATTCCTGTGACAACCACATTGCTTGGGTTGGGCGGTTTCCCAAGTGCTCATGAATTGTGTCTGGGCATGCCTGGCCATCATGGTACGTATGCGGCGAACACAGCTATCCAGAACGCCGATTTGATCATTTCCATTGGCTCGCGATTTGATGACCGGGTTACGATGAAGCTGGATGGTTTTGCACCACTTGCCCAACGGATTGCCCACATCGATATCGATCCGGCGGAGATTGGTAAGAACATCCATACACATCTTGCCTGTGTCGGCGATATAAAAGCTGTACTGGAATATGCAAATACGAAAGCAATGCCAGCTGAGTCCAGTAGTTGGATCAAGAAAGTCCAGCAAAACAAAATTATGTATCCATTGCGATACAAAGATTCCGATACGGAGCTTAAACCGCAATTTGTTCTTGAAATGATCAATGAGACAACGCAAGGGAATGCGATTATTACGACGGATGTAGGTCAGCACCAAATGTGGGTCGCCCAATTTTATAAATTTCAACATCCCCGCTCGCTTATTACTTCTGGGGGGCTTGGAACTATGGGATTCGGGTTCCCGTCTGCTATAGGTGCTCAGATCGGAAATCCAGACCGGCTTGTGGTTTCTATAAACGGTGACGGTGGCATGCAGATGTGTGCACAAGAGATGGCTATCTGCGCCATTCAACATATTCCTGTCAAAATCGTCGTGATTAACAATCAAGTGTTAGGTATGGTCAAACAGCAGCAGCAAATCATGTACGATGAGCGCTTTAGTCATATTGATCTTGCAGGTAGTCCCAATTTTGTAAAGCTGGCTGAAGCTTATGGAATTAAGGGGTTGAGCGCGAGCAATAAAGAAGATGCTTTACGTATTTGGCAGGAGGCTCTGGAGACGCCTGGACCTGTACTTGTTGAGTTTGTGGTACCAAAGGAAGAGAATGTGTATCCCATGGTACTCCCTGGAACGACCTTAGATCAAATGATAATGGGGGAATTCGAATGATTAATCAACATACCATTTCTGTTCAGGTTAACGATCAACCCGGGGTCCTGCAAAGAGTATCCAGTTTGTTCAGTCGCCGCGGTTTTAATATCGATAGTATCACGGTTGGGGGCAGCGAAGAAGCTGGAATATCACGGATGATTATTGTTACTTCGGGTGATGAACGAACAATTGTTCAGGTTGAAAACCAGCTTTGCAAATTGATCGATGTTATTCAGGTGTTCCATTTAAGTTCCAATCCGATGGTGGCGAGGGAACTCGCCTTTATCAAAGTGAAGACGGAGCCATCCATACGTCCAGAAATCCTTGGCGTTGTCGACACCTTTCGTGCTTCTGTGATTGATATTGGACCGAATAATCTGATCATTCAGGTGGTTGGGGAACTTAGTAAAATCGATGCTATGGTCGAGCTTTTACAACCATACGGTATCCTGGAGTTATCTCGAACGGGTACGACAGCAATGATACGCGGAGACAGATAAAATTTTAGAATTATTTACGTTAAAGACCCCAAAAGGGGTCTTTATGTACGTGGCAGCCGCTCACCTCGATTTTCTTCATTTACTTTCTAATGGTTCCGCTGACTGGTCTTCACCATATAACTCGTCCAAATGAGCGATATGAGCCATTCCCCAGTCATTCATGGCCTGCAATAAAGGGGTCATTCGTTGACCGTATGCCGTAATGGAATATTCAACCTTGGGAGGGATTTGGTGATAAACCTCGCGATGGATGATGTCGTTATACTCTAATTCCCTTAATTGTTGTGTGAGCATTTTTTTTGTGATGTCCGGGATCGATTTGTGAAGTTCGCTAAATCTCATTGTGCCATTTGAAAAAAGGCGAAGTAGGATAACAGGCTTCCACTTCCCAATAAGGATATCTAACGCCGTTTCAAATTTACAATAAGTAGTCATTGAAATTCCTCCGATCCTTTATCTTCCTAAGGTTTATTTTTATATACTATGTTTATTTCAAGTGCCTACTTCCAAATAGTTATCCTACAAAATATTATATACCTAGGCGTTGAAGATGTACAAACAGGGGAGCTAACGAATCATGAATATCGCATTATGGATTGTGCAAGGGATTTTAGCATTAGGATTTATTTTTTCCGGTTGGATGAAGGCGTTTCAGTATGAAAAAGCAAAAGCGTCCTGGCCTTGGGTGAAAGAGGTTTCGAGAGGGTTGGTTTCCTTTATTGGGATAGCAGAATTGCTGGGGGTACTTGGGTTAATTTTGCCTCAAGCGACGAATATCGCACCTGCTTTGACGCCGCTTGCCGCAATCGGGCTTGCCGCAATTGTTCTTTTCGGAGCCGTATTTCATGTTAAGCGTAAAGAATATCAAGAAATTGGCGTGAATATCGTTTTCTTAGCATTAACTGTATTTGTAGCAGTCGGTCGCATGTGAGTTTTTATATAATAAATATTTTCTGCAGAGCCCGTTTGAACAGTTTACCTTGAATGAGACGAGGGGGTTTGCTATAATGCACTCACAATCGCTTTATGAAAGGAGCAGCATACCATTGAAAAAGATAAAGCATACCTGCTCTTCTAATAACAAAGCGTTCGGATTGGCATTGCAGGCTTTGGTTGTATTATCCAAGAATACGAGTCGTTGTCCTAGCAGTGATATCGCCGATTACTTGTGCTCTGAGGCAACGCTAATTCGTCGTATTATGGCTAAGCTGGCGCAAGAAAATATATTGGAGGTCCGAGAAGGACGTGATGGAGGGTACCGACTCAAGCTGCCGCCCGAATCCATTACCTTTGCCGATATTTATTTAGCACTTCAGGTAGAAGATTCTTTAGGTGAGGGGATGCTGGATTCTACAGGAGACCATCCGTGGGGACTACAAATGAATGATGTTTTTTCCGATATGGTTACAGAAATGAAACAGAGTATGCTGGATGTAATGAAACAGTACACGATTGCCGAATTGGCCAACGGACTTATTAAAAGGGATTGACACGAATGATAATGTAACCTATACTGTGTTTAATATCACACAGTTAAATTGCTTGCCTATTTTTTTGACTGAAACTGTGCATATTTTAGCTCAGAATAGATTGCATGAATTATGTATAAAGAGAATCGGAGGCAGAGTGGAATGGAAACCAATGTTCAGCAAGTGCAGGATTTTTATCAAGTCCTCAAAGAAAGGCGTTCTGTGCGTCATTATGACTCCACATTTAAGATTTCAGAGCAGGAACTGACAGATATCTTAACGGAAGCGACCCTTGCACCGTCGGGCGCTAATCTTCAGCCTTGGAAGTTTATTGTATTCAATGATCAGGCTGTAAAAGAAAAACTGCTTCCGATTGCAAACAATCAGATCCAGGTGGTGGAGTCCTCGGCTGTAATTGCGGTTTTGGGCGATTTGGAAGGCTATAAGCAGGCGGAGAAAATCTATGCTTCTGCGGTTGAAGCAGGTTACATGAGTAATGAAATTAAAGAAAATCTGGTAAACAATATTACGGGTTTCTTATCAAAAATGGCCCCGGATCGTCTCAAAAACAGTGTTCTCATTGACTGCGGATTGGTCTCGATGCAGATTATGCTGGTTGCCAAAGCACGCGGCTATGATACCGTTCCGATGGCAGGATTTGATGCAGGTAAATTTATAGAAGCTTTTAACATTTCCGATCGTTATGTTCCGGTCATGCTGATTGCCATCGGAAAGGCAGCGCAGGCAGGTCATCCTACCGTACGTTTGCCGATTGAAGATGTAACGTTCTGGAATGGTATTGCCTAACAACTTGTGAGAGAAACTCCTACTGGTTAACTGGCGGATGAAGCTGTTCAGGATTGCTCTTGAACATTCTAGCATCATCCCTTGTATGGGGGTATAGAAATTAACCCCGTGGGCAGGAAGAACGAAGGAAGTACCTTGGTTCAAAAGCTTGCAAATGGGCATTTGCCCAAATGTCGTAGTTACCTTGTTTCATAGATACAAGCAAAAAGGACCAGTCTCGAAGGACTGGTCCTTTTTGTCAAGCAGTCTTTTCGTTGCCGTTACAGGCAGCGCAGTCGTATCGGAGCATGAACACGATTCTATCTTACACCGATTTTAGTGGATGTATTTATATTTTCTATGACCGTATATCTCTTTCAATGTGCTATATTAGTGTCGTCGAAAGGGAGGAATACTATGAAAAAACTAGGCATGCTGACACCATCCTCGAACACAGTCGTTGAACCATTAACTGTGTCGATGGCTGCTGCATTAAAAGAGGTTTCGGTGCATTTTACCCGTTTCAAATTAACACAAATTTTGTTGGATCAGGAGCTGCGCGGGGAATCCGATACGGAATCATTGCTGAATGCGGCCTCTCTGTTGGCGGATGCAAGTGTCGATGTCATTGCTTATAATGCTACGTCGGGAGGATGGCTGGGTGTTGAATCTGATCAGGAATTATGTGAACAAATAACTAATTTGACTACCATACCCGCTACGACATCGATCCTTGCTCTTCATGAAGCTTTGCGTTTATATGGCATCCGCACGTTTTGTTTGGTGACCCCATTAATGAATGAGGTTACGGAGAAAGTAATTGGCCAATATGCCAGGCACGGTTTGGAATGTACAGGATATCGCAATTTCAATGTGAGACTGAACAAGCTGAGCAGTTCTATTTCGGAGGAGCAGATCATCTCCGCCGTTCAGGATACGTTTGTTCCTGGAACGGGGGCAATCGTATTATCGGGGACCAACATGCGTGCCGCACAGCTGGTAGAATCGCTGGAGGCGCAATATGGCGTTCCTGTATTGGATACGGCGGCAGCAACCTTATGGCAGTCCTTGCGTCTGGCTGGATCGCCTCCGATTCAATTGGAGGGTTGGGGGCGATTGCTGTCAGGCAAGTAGATAAGACAACACGATAAAAGGGCCTTACTGCCCTTTTACCGTGTGAAGTGTACTTGTCAAATATGAATGATGAGTGAACGTGATAAAGCATTTGTGAAGAGCGTGGATTACAATGCTTCTATAGCGAATTGGATGGTCTTGCGGTAAGGAGAGGAAGCAGGATAAATCAGCTGAATGGTTCTGGATGGAAACTCTTTGCCCAGACGTTGAATTTGAAAGGGAACCGATTCATGTCGTAATATGCTTGGCAGCACTCCCGATGGGTAAAGCGATTTAAAAAAATCCATCGTATCATAGATGAAGGAGCTGGGAAAGATAGTGTAGCCAAGTCCATTGGATATCATTTGTAGAATAATGCCGGTATCATTGATTTTACGCAGATCCTTCGGAATGTTACCCAACAGCTTCAGCATCACTTCATTAATAATAGTGCGCAGCGGTTGATTGGAATAAAAAGCAAAAAATGTTTTTTGCAACAAAGTGTTCATGTAATCCAGCTGTCCACTATCCGGAACGTTATCGTCCTTGGGCCCCAGCAGCAGCATCTCATCACATAGGATCGGAATGGATTCCAAACCCTCTCTTTTTTCGAAATACGGCACAATCCCCAAGTCAATATCACCCAATGAAAGCAGATCCAATATCACTTCGTTGGAATCCGACAGCATGTGGTACCTCAGCTCCGGATCAAAGCTGTATAGTTTATGAAAAATCGGCTTGAACATCGTCGAACCAAGTGGGTTGGCAATACCTATTTTTAAATTATCATCATTGCTTGACAATCCCTCGGTATCGTTTTGTTCAGGATGGAGCAGCTTGATTCGATTGATCAGTGTTGAGTTATCTTCGAAATCCCGCATAGCGTTCATTTGCTGGATGGCTTTCGCGGCATGGTGCATAATCGATGCGCCATTTTTGGTAAGATACACCCCGCTGCGCGTCCTTTCCAATATAACAAAACCAAGCTCCTGCTCCAATTTTTGAAGCCGTATCGTTAATGCGGGCTGTGAAAGGTGCAGAACCCGAGAGGCTTTGGAGATACTTTTTTCTCTGACAACAGTAACCAAAGAATGCAAATCCATTAAATCCATAGGGATCATCCTCTTTTCCAAAAGTTACTTTGTCGATGTATCGATAAAGGGTTTGTCATGTCATTATACATCACATGTATCTGTTCTGCAATAAAACAGAAGCAGGAAGCATAGTGATCCCATGCGGCTGATCTGATCGAATAGCGACACCAACATTCAAAATGACGGTTACGAAAAATTATCCCTAATTTACATGGTTTATCTTGGATAAATCAATGATCAGGGGTATTTTTTTGTTTTATAAGTCGTTTACGGAAGCTAAAATAGACAGTTTCACATAGGGCTGCGGGTAGAATGGTTTAAATTTCTAATGTTATATTTAATTTTTCTATTACCTGCCTCACAAATAATTGTGATACATTGTGTTAGAAAACATAACAAATATCTCCCCAAACAATGCTTTAAATTGTACCGTTAGCATCCTGGGAACGTACTTCTAAAGAGATAGTCTGGTTGGAGAAGAGGAGATGCACACGTATATGGAAAAATTATATGCACTAACAGGTTCCGAACAAGCTCGTCTTATCCGTAGTCGCGAGGTTTCACCGGTTGAGCTGGTCAATCAGGTATTTGAACGCATTCATAAGTTAAATCCCGTATTTAACGCTTTTTGTTTATTGGATGAGGATAACGCCAAAAAGACAGCAGCTCTTGCCGAGCAGCAGATCATGAATGGAGAAGAAGTAGGTCCACTGCACGGAGTTCCCGTTTCCGTCAAGGATCTGGTGTTAACCAAAGGAATTCGTACCGCGTTTGGTTCCAAAGCGTTTGAAAACTACATTCCCGACGAGGATGACATTAGCGTAGAACGTTTACGGCAAGCCGGGGCGATCATTATCGGTAAAACGAACGTGCCCGAATTCGGTTATCGCGGTATCAATAAAGTGTTTGGTATTATCCGTAATCCATGGAATACGGATTTGACGCCAGGAGGCTCAAGTGGCGGTTCAGCTGTTGCTGTGGTTACCGGTATGGGATCGTTGACTGTGGGCAGCGATGGCGGTGGATCCATTCGCAATCCGGCAAGCTTGACGGGGGTCTACGGCTTCAAGCCTTCCTTCGGAAGAGTGCCGCTCTACCCGGGCTGCCGCGATCCCAAATTTCCGGGGGGAAGCAGCTGGGAAACGCTGGAAAGTATCGGTCCACTGACGCGTACCGTCGAAGACAGTGCTTTGATGCTTTCGGTCATGAGTGGCCCGAGTCATATGGACCGACACAGCCTTCCCGGCACAGTCGATTATTCAGCCGCTATACAAAACAAAAATATCAAAGGTTTGAGAATCGCCTGGAGTGTGGATATGGGCTATGGGGTTGTCGATCCCGAAGTAAGACGTATTACGATAGAAGCCGTAAAGGTATTTGAACAGCTTGGTTGTCATGTGGAAGAGGTTCACCCGGGAATATCCAATCCGAGCCAGTTCTTTGCAGGCATGATTGCCCGAGATACTGATTTTAAAGGGCTGCGGCAGCTGGCAAAGGAATTCGGTGCGTATATGGATCCTAATTTCTTGAATGTAGTGAATAAGGTATGGACCGATGAGCAATTAACCGATGCTGCGATGCACAGACAGGCGATCAACATTACAATGAGAAGGTTTATGGAAAATTATGATCTGCTTATTGTTCCGACATTATTCGCGCCAGCGTTCAAAGTCGGCATTTACGGACCTGATGAAATCAACGGTCAACAAGTACCTGACAACCATTGGTCTTCGTTCAACTGTTTGGCCAATATGACTGGATTCCCGGCAGCCTCCATGCCAGCAGGCTGGACAACTGATGGACTGCCTGTAGGTGTGCAACTGATCGGCGGGCATTTGGCAGATGATGTCGTATTGCGAGCTTCCAATGCTTTCGAAGAGGCTCATCCATGGCTGCCTTACCTGAACAAGCTGGTGGAACGTTTCGATCAATAGACGATACTGACGGTCTCGCTGGGCTTGAAACCATGTATATAAGAGGGGGTGAATAGATGGTTCACTATATTCTGCGTAGATTATTGTTGATGATTCCAGGATTAATCGGGATTGTGTTCATCACGTTCTTTCTCACCAGAATATTGCCGGGTGATCCTGCAATGATGATGGCGGGAATGGAAGCCCCGATCAGCGTTATTGAAAAAATTCGCCAGGATATGGGGCTGAACGATCCACTGTACAAACAGTTTATTCATTACGTTATGCAATTGCTGCATGGAGATTTTGGTTTTGCCTGGCATACGGGTCACACGGTATGGGATGATTTTAGCAGCAAGTTTCCAGCTACCTTGGAACTGACTATTGCCAGCTTTATAATTGCGCTGCTTATTGCACTGCCCGTTGGCATCATAGCCGCTACAAAAAAGGAATCGATCATAGACCACATTTCCCGTGTCTTTTCGCTGATTGGCTCCTGTGTACCATCATTCTGGCTGGGTCTTATTCTGATATATGTATTTTATTCCAAACTGAATTGGGTGCCTGCACCGCTCGGGAGAATCGGCAGAGATATCAATCCGCCTAGCCATGTAACTGGATTGTATGTGATAGACAGCTTGCTGTCAGGAGACTTTATTGCATTAACTCAAACGTTAACGCATCTGCTTCTTCCCGCTTTCTGTCTCAGTACGGGTACCATGGCAATCATCTCCAGAATGATACGGTCGAGCATGCTGGAGGTCATTAGCCAGGAATTCATACGAACTGCAAGAGCCAAGGGGATTTATGAACGTACCGTTATCCTGAAACATGCGTTCGTCAACGCTTTGCTACCGACACTGACGGTTATCGGAGTGCAATTCGGCCTGTTATTGGGAGGCGCTGTTGTCACCGAAACGATCTTTTCCTGGCCGGGTGTCGGAGGTTATATTACGGAATCGATATTGGCGACCGATTATGCTCCGATCCAGGCGTTTACTCTCATGAGCGCCGTATTAATCAGCCTGACTAATTTGACGGTCGATGTGCTTTACGGATTGCTCGATCCCAGAATCCGTTATGAATAAATGGGCTCAGATAAGGAGGGGACACCCATGAGTAAAACGATATCTTCCGTTTTCATAACACAATCGCCGACAGCCTCTCAACGAAAGGCAGCTGTATCGCTAAGTCTGATGATGCACAACCGGCTCGCCATGGTTGGACTTCTATTTATTGCAGGCTGGATTGTTCTGGCTTTGCTGGCGCCGTTCATTGCTCCTTATGCTCCGAACGAGCCGAATCTGCTGTCCAAGCTGAAACCACCGAGTGCGGAACACTGGTTCGGTACGGATAATTTTGGAAGGGATATTTTTAGCCGCATTTTATACGGGGCTCAGTACACGATCTGGTCGGGAATGGTGGCAGTAGGCATTTCATTTTGCATAGGCGTACCCCTCGGAGGTATAGCGGCCTATTACGGTGGATGGATTGGCAATGTGATTATGAGAGTTATGGACATGTTCCTCGCTTTTCCCGCTCTGGTGCTGGCGATGGCGATAGCCGCTTCTATAGGGCCGGGACTGCTCAGTGCGATGATCGCGGTAAGCGTCGTTGGTATTCCCGAGTATGTGCGTTTGATGTACGGTCAGACCATGCTGCTGCGAGAAAAAGAATTTGTGGAGGCGGGCCGGGCCATTGGCCTGAAAGACTCGATTATATTGTACCGTCATATCCTTCCCAATGCGTTGGCACCCTTGATCGTGCGGGCTACGCTCGGAATAGGTTTTGCCATTCTTATATCGTCGAGCCTCAACTTTCTCGGGCTTGGTGTCAAGGCCCCAACAGCAGAATGGGGCGCAATGATCGCGGAAGGGCGGCGTTACATCACTTCTGGAGAGTGGTGGATCGTATCTTTTCCAGGGCTCGCCATTGCTACATCGATCATGGGGTTTAATCTGCTTGGAGACGGCTTGCGGGATGTGCTTGATCCGCGTCTTCGAACAAGAAGGTAGTACAGGCTTTATCACATAAACAATAAAAGGTGGAGGGAACACACATGAAAAAATGGTTGGTTGGATTGGCAGGTTTACTGTTAGTGGCGAATGTTGGCTGTTCCACAAATGCAAATCAAAACAATGCTTCAGCGTCAGGCGCAGCTGCCAAGGAACAGTCCCTTACGGTAGCCTGGCAAGCCGTAGCCAGCACGCTGGACCCGGTCAATGCTACTTCCGACGTGCTCGCGGTCAATGCTTATGATCGGCTGCTTACTTACGCCGTCAAGCCCGGGGATGGAGATGCTGCAAAGACTTTTGATCTTAAACCCATGCTCGCCAAAAAATGGTCCATATCCGACGATGGTTTGACGTATACGTTCGAACTGCAGGACAATGCCAAATTTCAAAGCGGAAATCCGGTCACGGCTGAATCGGTCATATTTTCACTGGAGCGGATGAGGGATTCGGCAACGGGTGGATTTACTTACAGCTTGGCACAAATCAAAGAGCTCGCAGCCAAAAATGAAAAAACGGTTGTAGTCCAGCTGAAAAAACCGAATCCGATGTTTTTGCAAATGCTCGCTATGTACTGGTTCTCCATTCTTGATGACAAACTGGTCAAAGAAAAGGGCGACAAGTATGTCAACGACCATGCCGTCGGTTCCGGACCTTACCGGATCGAAAAGTGGGACCCTTCGAATGAAGTTATTTTTACAGCCAACAAGGACTACTGGCAGGGAGCACCGAAGGTCGATAAAGTAACGCTTAAATATGTGCAGGAAGCTTCCAATCGCGTCATGCTGTTGCAAAAAGGCGATGTGGATGTGTCTGTAGAGCTTCCACCGAAGGATATGCCGAATTTGAAAAAGGAGCAAGGTCTGAGCGTTCATTCGAACAGCAGCAACCGGATATTGTTCCTTGCTCTCAATGTCAACAAAAAACCGTTTGATAACCTCAAGGTTCGGCAGGCGCTCTCCTATGCGGTTCCCAGCAGCCAATTGATTCACGATGTGATGTACGATGAGGCGCGTCCTATGAAGAGTGCTTTGCCGAGCAACACCCCTGGACATACGGAAGCGGGTTATATCTATGATTATGATTTGGGAAAAGCCAAGCAGCTATTAACCGAGGCGGGTTACCCTGATGGATTCAGCTTTGATCTCACTGTGGGCTCCGGGTATCCCGATTGGAATGATGACGCGGTTATCTTGCAGGCGGAATATGCCAAAATAGGCGTGAAAATGAACATTCAAAATGTGGCTCGTCCACAGTTTCTGGAAATGCAAAAAGAACGCAGTATGTCAGCATACCTGTCCAAATGGACATCCATGGTCTACGATCCAAGCTGGCACTTGGGATTGCTTATGGGCAGCAAGGGTACCGGGAACTTTAACAATTACAATAATCCGAAGGTCGATGCGCTGCTGGGTCAGGCAAATGACGAAAGGGATCAAGCCAAACGCACGGCGTTGTACCAAGAGGCGCAAAAAATCATTACGACCGATGCGCCATGGCTGTACATGTATCAATACAACCGTATCGTAGGCGTCAGCAATAAAGTACAAGGCTACATGTTCTATCCTGATGAATTCATCCGCTTTTTCGACCTGAGCAAAGCCCAGTAGCTGTTTGTTCATTTCAACTGAGAAGAGGGTATGAGGAGGTAATGAAATGAGCGTCCTGCTTGAAGTAGAGGGTCTTAAGACGGAATTTCTAACCCGTAGCGGTTCGGTACGGGTGGTTGACGGAGTGGATTTCGTTTTGCGCAAGGGTGAAACCCTGGGTGTGGTTGGCGAATCAGGCTGCGGCAAAAGCGTCACTTCCATGTCGATTATGGGCCTGCTTCCCAAAGGACAAGGCCGCATAGCGGGAGGGGACGTCCGCTTTCATGGAAAAAGCCTGCTCACACTGTCATCCCGAGAGATGCGGCAGGTCCGTGGTAATCGAATTGCGATGATTTTTCAGGATCCCATGACGTCGTTAAATCCCGTATTTAAAATCGGCTCGCAAATTGCGGAGGCTCTCCGCTTTCATCTGAGCATCAGCAGGAAAGAAGCGTGGAGCCAAGCCGTTGACATGCTGACCAAGGTGGGTATCCCCCGTCCTGAGCGTATTGCGCAGGAATATCCCCATCAGTTGTCGGGAGGGATGCGCCAGCGGGTGATGATTGCGATAGCAATGGCCTGTAATCCCGAGGTACTCATTGCCGATGAGCCAACAACAGCGCTTGACGTGACCATCCAGGCGCAAATTTTGGATTTGATGCGTGATCTTCAGAAGGAGCAGGGGACGGCGATTATGCTGATTACCCATGACTTGGGTGTGGTGGCCGAATCCTGTCAGCGTGTTGTCGTCATGTATGCCGGACAAGTGGTGGAGGAAGCGGAGGTGCGAACGCTGTTCAAGCATCCACGCCACCCTTATACGAAAGGGCTGCTGGCTTCCCTGCCGCAGCTCGCTGGTGAGCGAAAAAGGCTGGACCCTATAGTGGGCAGTGTGCCCAACCTGGGGGAAATGCCCGAAGGCTGCCGCTTTGCTCCGCGCTGCAGCTACCGAACGGAAGCGTGTGTTCAAATAGAGCCCGACTTGATTCAGCTTGAACAAGGTCATAAATGCCGCTGCATTCTGTATCAGGGGGGAAAACCATGAGCACCTTACTCGAAATACGCAATCTAAAAAAACATTATCCGGTTCGCAAGGGGTTCTTCGGTAAACAGGCAGGCGTAGTTAAAGCGGTTGACGGTATATCTTTGAGTATACAGACCGGAGAGACACTGGCGATTGTTGGGGAGTCCGGTTGTGGTAAATCAACAACTGGCCGCTCCATCCTGCGGCTTATCGAGCCGACCGATGGAGAGATTGTATTTGAGGGTGTGGACATTCGCAAGCTATCTCCGGAGCAGATGCGCAATTTTCGGACGAAAATGCAAATCGTCTTTCAGGACCCCTATGCTTCTCTTGATCCGAGGTGGACCGTTCAAAGGACGCTGGAGGAGCCTTTCCGCACTTATGAAAGGTTGTCTGATACGGAGCTTCGCCAGCAGGTGGCGGAGTTGATGGAAGTGGTGGGCCTGTCTCCCTATCATGCGGATCGGTTTCCTCATGAATTTTCAGGAGGTCAGCGCCAACGGATCGGGATTGCACGCGCCTTGGCGCTTAAACCCAAATTCATCGTTTGCGATGAGCCCGTATCTGCGCTCGACGTGTCCATACGAGCTCAGGTGTTGAATCTGATGGAGGACCTGCAGGATCAGTATTCGTTAACATACCTGTTTATTTCCCATGATCTGTCTGTGGTCCGGTTTATTAGTGATCGGGTCGGCGTGATGTACTTGGGCAAACTGGTAGAGCTGGCGCCTACAAAGGAATTGTACGACCAGCCGCTTCACCCCTACACGCAGTCATTGATCTCGGCGCTGCCGGTCCCAGACCCGGATGCCAAAAGGGAGCGGATCATCCTGAGCGGCGATGTACCGAACCCACAGCATCCGCCTGACGGCTGTGCCTTTCATACACGCTGCCCCGCAGCCAAAGCGGAGTGCCGAACTGTAACCCCGCAGTGGAAAGAGGTTTCTCCAGGCCGGAGCGTCGCTTGTCTATTATATTAAACCAAGATCGAATTGAGGGAGAAGAAGAGGATGAACGCTTATCATCTTGTCGTGAGAGGGAGAATTGTGCTCGAAACCGGAGTGATGGAAGGCGAGCTTGGCATTAATGACGGAGTGATTCAAACGATCAGTCCAACTCAACACTTATTAAAGGGAGTGCAGGTGCTTGATTTTGGCAGGTCTTATGTTTTCCCAGGATTGATTGATGCCCACGTGCATTGTTATACGAACCCGGAGGAAGGGTTTCGCAGCAACACGGCTGCTGCCGCCGTCGGGGGGATTACGACCATTCTGGACATGCCATACGATTCGCCTGATCCCATTACCAATGTCGAACGGTTCGAAGCAAAAGTTCAATTGCTGGAAAAGGAATCGCTTGTCGATGTCGCATTATGGGCAAGCATTGCCAAAGGCGGTGCTGAGCAGATCAAGCCGTTGGCTGAAGCTGGGGCCATAGCATTTAAATTATCGACCTTTGAGGCGGACCCTTACCGGTTCCCACGTATCCCCGATGACGAAGTGATCAAGGCCATGATCTTCACGCGTGAAGTGGGAATGGTGATTGCTTTTCATGCCGAGAATGGGGAATTGATCGAAAGCCTCATTGCGGAGTATATAAACCAGGGGCTTGTTGCACCTCGGGCCCACATGGAAACACGGCCTCCAGTCAGCGAATCGGTGGAGGTGCTGAAATTGATGGAATTTGCGTATTGGACAGGCGCCAAGCTGCATATTGTCCATGTTAGCCATCCCCGTACCCTGGAGCTTATTCAATGGTTTCAACAGCAGGGCGTACAGGTAACGGCGGAAACCTGCTACCCTTACGTGTTGATGGATGTGAATGACTTGGAGCGATTGGGTCCCAAAGCCAAGATGAATCCTCCTCTTCGTGAGCGAAGTGACGTTGATCGTATGTGGAATTATGTCAAAGCAGGCGCATTCAACCTGATTTCTTCCGATCATGTTCCTTGGGATCTAAGCAGGAAGGAAGCGGGCAAGGACAATATATTTAGCGCCGCTCCGGGACTGCCAGGTTTGGAAATTATGGCTTCGCTGATTTTTGATTATGGCGTGGCGAGAGGACATCTAACCCCGGTTCAATTCGCGAATCTGTTCTCACATCATCCGGCACAATTATTCCAGATAGCCGCTAAAGGAAAGATTGCCCCTGGTTATGATGCGGATCTTACCGTTATTGATCCTTATGCTGAATGGGAAATTGATGAACGGCAATTTCAAACCAAAGCCAGGATCACCCCCTTCCATGGGCAAAAAGTGCAAGGGAAGGTCATTCATACGATAATTCGCGGATGTACCGTGTATGACGGTAAGCAGATCGTCCAGCAGCCGGGTTTTGGAAAATTTGTAGCAGGCTCAGCTGTGAAGGGAAAGACACGCTCTGATTTTGTTTCCAGATAAATGGTTTTATGTAAACATCAGCATTGGGAGGTCTACAGATGAGTGAATTAAAAGGACTTTGTGTCATTACAGTAACTCCTTTTCATGAAGACGGGAGTCTGGATGAAGAAAGCCTGCGGAAACTGACAGATTTTTATATCGACTGTGGTGTTCACGGCATGACCATACTCGGGATCATGGGAGAAGCGCATAAGCTGTCTGAAGTTGAAAGAATGCAGGTGATAGACATTGTTCTTCACCAGACTAAAGCGAGAGTACCTGTCGTTGTCGGTTGTTCGGCTCCTGGCAGCAATTTGGCTGCTGAATGGGCCCTAAAGGCGGAGCATGCCGGAGCGGCAGCTGTGATGATTGCGCCTCCCGTTAACCTTCGAAACGAAGATATGCTGATCAGGTATTTTGCAATGATTGCTGACCATATCTCGATTCCGATCGTATTACAGGATGAGCCGGTGACCACCGGGGTACGGCTAAGCCCCGCCTTTATAGCCAGGCTTGTGGAGAAGGTACCTCTGATTCAGTATGTAAAGCTTGAAGAAGCACCAACCACAATCAAAATTTCCAGTATTCTTGAGCTTACCGATTTGCGTATTTTCGGCGGACTTGGCGGGATGTATCTGTATGAAGAGCTGGATCGTGGCGCTGTGGGCATCATGACCGGTTTCGCATACCCGGAAATTTTGGTGAAAACGTACGATCTGTTTACAGCCGGTAACCAAGATGAGGCGCGTGCGTATTTCTACCGATTCCTGCCATTGATCCGTTTTGAAGCACAGCTCGGTATTGGCGGGGTGACGATCCGTAAAGAAACGTTCAAATTGCGCCATACCATAGCATCTTCACATGTTCGTTTTCCCGGGACACCCGTAGACAAGCGAACGATGCAGGAGCTGCAGGATATGATTGCCTTTCTGGGGCTGTCATAATCTACATAAATGCCATATCGATAGGGTCAACCAAACAGTAAGGTGAAACATGACTGGAAGTGGAGGATTAGCATGGATTTGGGGTTATCTGGAAAAACAGCATTGGTAGCTGCCTCGAGTAAAGGACTGGGTAAAGCATGTGCTCTAGAGCTGGCGAAAGAAGGTGCTCATGTGATGCTCACCGGGCGTAACGAGGAGGATTTGCAGCGTACCCGGGCTGAATTGCTTTTACACTCGACGGGGAAGGTAGAGTATGTGGTATGTGATGTGACGAACCCACAGCTGCTGTCTATGGCCGTGAAGCAAACGGTGGACGTATTCGGAACGATCGATATTTTAATCAATAATGCGGGAGGCCCGCCTGTAGGCAAGTTTGAGCAATTTACGGATGAAGATTGGGTGCGCGCATTTGAACTCAGTCTGCTGAGCTATGTTCGTCTGATTCGTGAGGTATTGCCGTATATGAAGAAGCAAACCAGCGGTAAAATTATTAATTTGACCTCCTCCTCGATCAAGCAACCGATTCCGGGGCTGTTAATGTCCAATACGTTCCGTCTCGGTGTCGTCGGGCTGTCCAAGACGTTAGCTATGGAACTGGCGGCTTATAACATATTGGTGCATACCGTGGCTCCTGGACGAATTGCGACTGAACGGGTAAGAGCCTTAGATGAAATCAAGGCGAAGCAGGCAGGCATTTCGGTAGAGCGGGTAGAGCTGGAATCCCGCAAAGCGATACCCCTTGGACGTTATGGCGACCCGGAGGAATTCGGTAAAGTGGTTGCTTTTCTTGCATCAGAGGCGGCATCCTATATGACCGGCAGTACCCTGCTGATCGATGGCGGTTTGGTAAAAAGCTTGTAGGGCAGGGGCCCCATCATGATTGTCAACCACCTTTTAGCAGCTTTGTGTAACAAGGGTGTAACGAAATAGGTTTTGATACACTATTGAAATAGTTCATATTGAAACCGGACCTGGCGCGAGCGATGGTTCCGGTTTTTTGTTCATCTTTCGCTTTATCAATCAAATAATTAATTAAGTATTTACTTTATAAATAATATCATGTATTATTAATTTACAATCAAATATAGACACCAAGGTAGACCATTACCGTACAAATCTTGTAGGGAAAGGAGGGGCGGACTGATATATGGCGATAGATATATTCTCAGCACTGGCTGATCCAACGCGGCGAAGGATCTTGGAGATGTTGGCAGACCATGATGGGTTCCCGGCATCGGATATTCACAATCAATTCCAAGTCAGCCCTCAGGCAATTTCCCAGCATCTAAAAATTCTTCGTGAAGCCAATCTGGTTCACATGGAGAAGAAAGCGCAGCAACGCATATATCGCATAAACACTGAAGCTATGGTTGAATTTGAAGAGTGGGCTTATCAAATGAGGCTGCGCTGGAGCAGTCGTCTAGATACGCTGGATGTTGTTTTAAAAGCAGAAATGGAAAAAATGGAAAAAAACCAAACCGAATAGGAGAATGTAAAATGAGTAAAAGTCCCAACATGCAAGACATTGTCATAACGCGGGAGTATGACTATCCGGTGGAGTTAGTTTGGAAGGCGTGGACAGACCCGACGCTGGTCATGAAATGGTGGGGGCCTGCACACTATACCTCACCTCGATGTGTAATTGATTTTCGCGAAGGCGGCAAATATGTATTTGCCATGCGTGCTCCCGAAACACATGGCGGCACGGAGTCATACTCGGCCGGTGTGTATAAGAAAATTGTGCCGATGCAGCGGCTTGAATTCAACCAATACTTATCGGACCGAGATGGAAACGCCATCGATCCGGTTCAAGTGGGTGTCCCGGCAGATTTTCCTAAAAACATTGAGTTCATTATCGAATTCATCGCCAAAGGCGAACAAACGGAGCTTAAGATTACGGAGTACGGATGGACAGCAGGAGAGATGCTGAAATACGCAATCATGGGTATGAACGAGTCTTTAGATAAACTCGCAGCCCATATCGATGATTTCAAATAAAAAACTTCGGAGTATCCTGCCACAAGTCGTTGGGATGCTGCGAAAAAAACCAATAAAAATGATGAGAATAACACATGGTTAGTTGGGCGCCGCCAAGTATCATGGACTCCTCGAACGATAATTTGAGTATATTCCAAAAAGCTGATGCTATCTTATTGGGGCGGGTCATTTATGAAAGCTTTGCAATATGAGGATACTATTTCGCTACTTGCTTGCACAGCCTGTACACTGAGCATCTATCCGCTGCGTATTACCATTCTTATTCCTCCCAAGGGTGAAGTTTTCGTCGCCAAATATGTTCCAGGTTTCGAACGTAATATCCTAATCATGAGCGACACATCGGTGTTTGGGCAAAAATGGCTATTCAACAAGGACCTAAAACCGGTTAATAAAACCGAAGCCCAGCTTGCAACAAGCCCTACCAATCCGAAATTCATTTCGGAATACCACCAGGCACTTCAGGCGTTCATCGAAAAGCACCGCGATGGGCCCAATCCAGCTCTTTGAGGGACGGGTAGTTATGCTTATACTATGTTATAATATGGTAAATTGAGGCTTTGTAAAATGGGGAGGTATCGATGAAAAAATCATTTTTTCGAGCTCTCATAGTAGGAATACTATTTGTATTTGTATATTATGCTTTTCAGATTAATCAATGGATGTATCTCACAATGTAATATGTTCCAAATATTGTCGAGGCATACGAGTCAGTTGATCATCTACAAAATAAAGTTACATTTGGATATAAATCAAACCTACTATGGAGAATGATAGAAATCCTCGCAATAATGCTACTTGGAATAGTTGTATATTATGCAGGGCGGATATTGAGAAGGAAGAAATTACGCTACCATGAAAATTAACTTCGGTAACTCGGCAATAAGACAATACTAAAGAAGACGCGGCTCATTTATTATTTAAAAAGGGGCAGCGCCTGGGATATGGATGATCCGTAGATCAGGAGACTTCTGAAATACTTTAGAATCCATTCCACGCACGCCGAGATACGCTAATAAAATTTCGTTTTTTTATGATAAGTTATGCTATAAGTTCTCATTGGAGGATTGTTTATATGGTCAAAATTCTTATCGTGGACGACGATCCGCACATCCGCGCCCTGATGCGCCTGTACTTGAAGAATGAAGGGTTCGATCTGACCGAGGCGGACAACGGGATCGATGCGCATGCCATTGTCAAAGGTTCGGGAATCAGTCTGGTTATCCTCGACATTATGATGCCGCATATGGACGGATGGGATTTGTGTAAAGAGATTCGGAAAAGCGATCCCGACATTCCGCTCCTGATGGTAACGGCCAAGGGCGAATCGGGTCAAAAGATAAAAGGCTTCCAACTCGGGACCGATGATTATATGACGAAGCCGTTCGATCCGGTTGAGCTTGTGATGAGGGTTAAAGCGTTACTGAAGCGATACCGTATTGCCTCGTCCCAGGTCATCCCGTTGGGTGAAATCGTACTGAACCGGAAAACGTATAAGGTCATGCGAGGAGACGAGGAATTGGCTTTGCCTCTGAAAGAATTTGAACTGTTGTTCGTGCTTGCCGGCCACCCGGGGCAGATTTTTACGAGAGAGCAGCTGATCACCCAGATTTGGGGCATGGATTACGAAGGAGACGACCGGACCGTCGACGTTCATATCAAGCGACTACGGGAACGCTTTGCTGGGGACGTCCGCAATTTTCGCATTGAAACGGCACGAAGCGTCGGCTATCGTCTGGCGGTTAATCCGGAATGAGAACGTTATACGTTCGCGTCGTGCTGACTTTTCTAGCCGTCATCGTCATCAGCTTGATCTCATCCCTTCTCCTCGCCCTTGCTCTATTCCAGAATGATCTAAACGCTACGGGGAAAAACGATATGATCGCGGCCGGCGATCGTATCATACGTGTGTACGAACAAACGAATTCTCCGGATTTGGATGCTTTCATGGATAATATGGCCGAATTGGTTTCCTATACCTTGCAGCTTTACGACGGCAATGGCGGGATGAACTCCTATGTACCGACCAATGGCAAGAAGGCCGAAAGGATTAACCCGGAATCCGTTCACAAGGTGCTGCGCGGAGAGTTGTACCGTTCGCAAGGGAAAGATAACGGAACGTTCATCGGCCTTCCGTTTTCATCCGAAGGAAAACGTTATGCCTTATTTTTGCAGAGCTCTTCCAAGAACGAAATCACGATCATCCGTTTATTGTTCACCATTCTGTTCCTCATGCTCGCGATCGGAAGCTTGTGTATTCTCGTTGCTGGCAGATACCTGGTGAAACCCCTTCAAGCGATGACGCATGCGACTAAGCGGCTGGCCAAAGGCGACTTCGAGGTTGAGTTGAAAATCAATCGGGGAGACGAACTGGGAACTCTCTCGCGGAGCATTAACGACATGGCTCGGGAAATCAAGCAAATGGAGCGGATGCGACAGGATTTCGTATCGAACGTGTCTCATGAAATCCAATCGCCGTTAACTTCCATCTCCGGATTCGCGAAGGCGTTGAAGGACGACAATCTTGTTATTGCAGAGGATGATCGCGTCCAATGCTTGGATATTATTGTTATCGAGAGCGACAGGTTGTCCAGACTCAGCAATAATCTGCTGAAGCTCGCTTCCCTCGAATCGGATCATCATCCGTTCGAGACGGAGTCATTTAACTTAGATGAGCAAATTCGGCGAGTTATCGTCGCGTGCGAGCCCCAGTGGTCGGCAAAAAGCATTCGCGTCGATATAGAATCCCCTTCAAGTGCTGGCGTCAGAATAACGGCCGACCAGGATCAACTCAATCAAGTTTGGATGAATTTGCTCGGGAATGCCATAAAGTTCACGCCTTGCGCCGGACAAGTCTTCATCGCGATCAGCCGACCCCATCCTCATGAGATTGCCGTTGCGATAAGCGATTCTGGGATCGGTATTGCGCAGAAGGACTTAAGCCGTATTTTCGAGCGCTTTTACAAAGCGGACAAGTCGCGGGCTGAAGACCAGAGCGGTAATGGTCTTGGTCTTGCCATCTCCCAAAAAATCGTTGCTCTCCATCTTGGAAGCATAGAGGTGAAGAGTACGGTCGGTCTGGGCACAACGTTCACAGTGACGCTCCCCGCTGTCTCTCCTTCCGTTTCTGTCCTTTAAAAAGTGAGTTCACGCTCCGTTCATATTACTCCAATAAGCTCATTACGAAACACATTGAACCGATTGGAGGAATATGAACGATGAGCCTTATTCAAGATATTATCGATTCATTGAAATGGTTGACTGCCTGGGAAATGATTTTATGCGCGCTATACTTGTTCGTCTTGCTGCGGTATGCTATGCCTATTCTCAAAAATAACCGGTGGTTTTATTTTATTCCGAGCTTGGGTGTAATCATTGCGAGTATAAGCCTTATCAATGGCGATGCCTCAATGCTTGCTCTGCTGATTTACTCCTCAACGGCCATACTTTTCTTATGCACCGTTAGAGGAATCTTTAAACCGGCCATTAAGCCGATGTCCCCGAAATTTCGGATCGTTATGGTTTTCGTTTGCGTCCTAGGCTCCCTGCCTACGTTACTGGCATTAACCATTGCGGGTGAAGTTCGATACAATCCAGTGAGCGATTTAAGCCATAAGAGCTATTCCAAAGCTTTCATCGCGATGAACGAAAGGTTGTCCGCCGAATATCCTTTCGGAGACTGGAAAAAAATCGATTGGGAGGCAAAGAGGAATAAATTCGAGCCTTTATTCCTCCAAGCGGAAATCAACCAAGATCCGAACCTCTACTATAAAACTTTAAGGGATTACCTCTTTTCTTTCCGTGACGGTCATATCAAAATCGTGAACGAACATCTGTACGACGATAATAACGCATTTAAGAATGAAGTCGGCGGCGGAGTCGGAATTAGTGCGATTCGATTGGATAATGGCAAGGTGTTGGTTAGCTTGCTGTTAGCGGGCAGCCCGGCCGATAAATGCGGAATCAAGCTTGGAGCCGAAATCATTTCGTGGGATGGGAAAGACGTTCAGAAAGCCTTGGACCAAACGTCCTGGAGCGAGAACCCGTCGGCAACCGAAGGAGATCGGATTCAAAATCAAGGACGGTTCTTGGCAAGAGCTCCGATCGGCAAAGAAATCCAAGTCAAATTTCGGAATCGAGACGATCAAGCGATCATGACTGAGACGCTTACAGCCTATGACGATCAGTACGAGACCTTGAAGAAAACGAAGTTAAAACTGAAGAAAGAAGATCCTCCAGTGGAAGGGGAGATTCTTAGGAATGAATATGGGTACGTGAAATTCAAATATTTCCTTCCTGGAACAACACAATCCGATCCCGCGAAAGCGCTGGAAGATAAATTAAAAGAGTTTCAGGAGAAACGCGTAAAGGGAATAATCATCGATCTACGGGATAATCCGGGCGGAGATGATGACCTTGTTGCCCAAATGGCAGGACATTTCGTGAACGAGAAAAAGATCTTTGAATACGTCAGTTACTACAATCGGAATACGGGTCGATTCGAAATCAACCGTTCCGAAACCAGAACCGTTCAACCTTCGCAGATTTACTTTCCAGGGGAAATAGCCGTCCTTATCAATCATAACACCGCGAGCTCGGGGGAAGGCTTACCTTTATTATTAAAAGGAATGCCCAATGTTAAGATTATCGGCTTTATGTCTACGAATGGTTCGTTCGGCGTCGTGTCCGCTCCTATAGAAATTAAAATGCCGGGAGGATATGGCGTGCGGTTCCCAGATGGCAGGTCACTTAATAAAGACAAAAAGATTCAAGGCGATAGCGATGAACGCGGACAAGGAGGAGTGACTCCTGACATTACGGTTCCCATGAACGAGCAAACGTTTAAGATGAAAGTTATCGAGGGGCAGGACGTGGAATTGAATTATGCGTTAGCTTCTTTCAATGACTAGTTGGGTACCTCTCTATATACTTCAGTAGGCGCTAATCATTAAGGGGTTGAAAACCTATGTAAGAGTAGCAGATTATGCCTATATGTTGGAATGCAAGTATGCCGAACAGTACGGTTCTGCTCCACTAGGACTTGGGTATGATTGAGTAATGGTCGGCATGCCTCGCAAGGGTATTTCATGGGGAAGAAGGGAAATTTATCATGCCTGAATTAGCTGAAGAGGTTAATGAAGCCGGGGAACCCAGCGGGGACTTTGGGCCGAATGAAATTAAACGTTTTGCTACGCTAAAAGAAAAAGTAGTTATTGCAAACGGATGTACGCTAGGAGAGCTGGAGACAGCTAGAGCATTTTTGGATCATATATTGGACCAAACGATTATCCAGATGGAAGTGTTGCGCTGATGTTTGCCATTCGACTATTTTATGAGATAATTCAAAAAATAAAAAGAACATGTAAGAAGCTTTCCATCTGACTCAATCTATGGAAAAGGATATGTCTATGTACCAATTTTTCGAGTAAGGGTCCATATAGCTGTTAGCCAACCTTCTTGGAAGCTTCATTTGCAGCTTACGCTGCGGCCTCAGAACCTCCAAACTTGCACGGTTACATGACGGACGCTCTCGCATATCCCGCAATATAAATGGGTACAGATAAACTTGCTATTCCATTACATCCATTCAGCGTGCGATGCCAGTTTCGATGGTATTCTCTTTTATACTTATCAAATATTAATGGCATACGTTCGCTGAACCTTTTCTCTTGCTATCTTGTAAGGACTCTTCGTCTCCAGTATCGCAGTGAGCGTATGAAGAGCGCCTTCTTTCAAATGGCTTAGGCGTGCATTTCTTTTCAAATTCAACAGGAGAGACTGATCATGAATGACTTGAAGCAGCTGCCTTTTCAACTCTGCAGCGTTCTTGGCTTCCATTGCAGCTCCAAGACCGACAAGGTATGCCGCATTATCCTGCTCTTGACCGCGAATCGGTTTATATAACATCATTGGCAGTTCTAGCGCTAACGCCTCTGATACGGTAAGGCCCCCCGGCTTAGTTACGATCAAATCAGACAAGGCCATAAGCTCATGCACATGATCCACAAAACCAGTGATGATTACGCTGTGTGGAATTAGAGCTCCTTTTAGTTCGTCTTCAAGCCACTGCTTTAGTTTCTCATTGCGTCCGCATACAAAAATAAATTGCACTGGAGCAGTAAGCTCATTATCTTGCAGAACGGACATCAGCTGTTTACCGATCAGACCATGCCCGCCTCCCATCACTAGTATGGTTGGCATCATACGATCCAGATGGTGTTTATCGCGAAGCATGAGGCGGTCATACGTTAGCGTAAACGGCAGCCCGATCGGAATGCCGGTCACCACAATCCGATGCTCGGGAATGCGGTGCCGCAGCAGCTTTTGCTTCACATGCTCGGCACCAACCAAATATAGGTCCGTACCTGGATGAATCCAGTAGCTGTGGTCGGTATAATCCGTTAAGACTGTAACTGTTGGGACTGCTGTCAAACCGTTCGATTTCAGGTAAGACATGGCCGCTGCCGCTCCAGGGAATGTGCTGACGACCTTTGTTGGTTTTATCTCGTCAAGAAGCTCTACCATTCTGTCCGTACTGAACGATTTCATCCGTTTGAACCAATTTGAAAATGTATTCACATCACGAGTTTTGCTGTATAGATAGCCGTATACCGATGGCAGATTTTTCATCCACTGGATGTAGCAATACTTGCCAACCGAATGCAGATATGGATGGGTCCACTCCAAAAAATCAACTACCTTCACCTCGGCCTCAGGATTATAAAACCTCGCTGCTTCAAGTATCGCCTGTGCCGCTTTATTATGACCATCCCCCAGTGAGCCTGTAAGAATGAGTATTCTCTCTCTTCTAGCCATTATCTCAAGCTCCTTCCTATGATCCTTGCTTCGAGCTCCAACCCAAGCTTATTTAACAGATTTGGTTCGTATCCAATTCATAATGGCCATTTTATTATGTTTGATGAGAAAGACTGTCACCAATCCAATTGCCACTACACTAATGGCTATTACGGAATATTGAGAAATGATGTGAAGCCATTGTTCTATTTGTTGACCAAAAATTTTCCCGATCATGACATACATCAACACCCAGGCGAATCCACCCATGTAGTTATAGAGGAAAAAAGTTCGCAACCGAACCCTAAGAATTCCAGATACATAGCCTGTGAAGTGTCGCAATCCGGGAATAAAGTAGCTAACAAGTATGATCTTGTCACCATATTTGTCGAACCATTTGGTTACCTTGGTTAACCGCTCCTGATTCAGAAAGAAATACTTTCCGTACTTTTCAAAGAAGGGTGTACCCAGCTTATAACCTAAATAATATGTAAAAGTCGTACCGACTATGGCCCCCAAATAAGAGCAGAGGATGATTAACGGGATACTAAAACTCCCGAGATTATTCATGTGACCAGAAATAGCCATTGCTAGTTCTCCAGGAAAAGGTAAGGCCAAGGATTCAGCAAATAATCCAAAAAATAATACAAAATACCCGTATTGTCCAAAAAGATTGCCCAACCATTCCATTTCTTATGCTCCTCACTGGCCACCAAGCGACTTTAATTACATTACCTAGCTTAACTTAAATATACAATACCCATAACTGGCTAAGGTTTAGTTTTGTACTAGACTTTGGTCTTGGAAAGAGTAAAATAAACAGAAATGGTTTAATCTTTTCAATTGGACTGTTGTAAGAAAGGTGGTAAATTTCATGGAAATCGTTTTTACAAGAGTAGAGACTGAAGAAGAAATCGTGGTTTTAGCTCGATTGGCATCTGAAATTTGGAAAGATTATTTTGTACTCGTCATTACCAATGAACAAATCGACTATATGCTAGACAAATTTCAATCCGTTCAAGCAATCACTGAGCAAATTACAAAACAGGGATATGAATACTATTTTATGAATGTGAATGGCAGCAGCATCGGGTATCTGTGTATAAAGCAAGAAGAAGGCAAGCTATTTCTGAGCAAGTTTTACATACATAAAGACCATCGCGGCAAAGGTTATGCAAGTCAGGCTATGGAGCTATTGGTGAATCTATGCAAAAATCGGAAGTTAGGTACAATATGGCTTACGGTAAATCGCTATAATGATGCCACAATTGCTATTTATGAGAAAAAAGGGTTTAAAACTGTACGTACTCAGGTAGTGGATATAGGAAATGGTTTTGTAATGGACGATAATATCATGGAAAAAGTAATTGTGTTGGAGTGAAAAGTGATTTGATGACCTTCAGAAACACTTTTATCAAAAAACCATGGCTAATGGTCACAGTTATACCCCATGAAGAAAATTTCATGGGGTATTTTTTAGATACTTATTAGTTTTTTAAGTCGGGCTGTACGGCAAAGCTTTTCACGATTTCAGCAAACTTCTCCACCTGAGCAGTCTCGTTGCCGCGAAGCCAGCAAATAGCGAGTTTGATTTCAAACAATGGTTTCACCAGTGGAAGATAAGTGATGTCATTATCGAACAGCTTGCTCATGCAGCCAAGCACGAGGGCGGTGCCAACGCCAGCGGCTACAAGACCGATTACTGCCTGGTCACTGGCTGCCTCCTGTACGATATTTGGACTAAAGCCTGCTTGACGGCAAGAGAGCACAAAGTAATCGAACAAAATTGGCGAATAGTTTCGGTTCAGAACGACAAAAGACTCGTTTGCCAAATCAGACAAGCAGATTTCCTTATTTCCGGACAAATGATGCTCTTTGGGCAGCGCTACGACGATAGATTCTGTAGAGTAAGTAAGCCATTTCATGCTTAACTCACTATGCTTATCGTCTAAATAGACGGAAAAGCCGATATCGATTTCGCCCTGCAGCAGCTTTTGCTCCAATTGATGAGCGGCTAACTCGAGCATCACGATCTCAACTTCAGGATAACGCTCCCGATACAGACGTACGGCGCTTGGAAGAACACTGTACAGCATAATTCCGAAATAACCGATGGTAAGCTTGCCTCTCTTGCCGTTCTCAGCCCGTATCGCTTCGTCTACGCCTCGCTGCAAATGCTTGAATACAAGCAGAACCTCCACCAGCAGCGCTTCACCTGCCAAAGTCAATTCAACCTTGCGTGTCGTTCGTTTGAATAATTGAACACCAAGCTCGCCCTCCAGCAGCCCGATCTGATGGCTGACCGTTTGCTGTGAAGCATGCATGTGCTCGGCAGCGCGACCAAAATGCAGCTGATTGGCTACTTCCGCAAAGTATTTAAGCTGCTGAAGCTCCATAATGGGATCTCCTTCTATAATTAAATTCTTCTTTCGCACACGTATTATACTATTTGAATTGTTAATTAACAATTTATTGGTGCTTTATTCAGTAAATCATCATCCGTTATACTTGGTCTGAGGTGATTAGTATCATGACAAAATTAGAAAATAAGGTAGCCATCATTACGGGAGGAGCGTCAGGTGTCGGAAATGGAATTGCAAAGGCCTTTGTAAAAGAAGGTGCAAGAGTGGTAATCGTTGATTATAATGATGAGGCCGGCAAACAAGCAATTGAAGAACTGCAATTGATACAACCTGATTCCATTTTTATCCATGCCGATTTAGCAGATTTCAGTACGCATCCCCACATTATTAGTAAAACCGTAGATACTTTTGGACAGATTGATATACTCGTAAACAATGCTCAGAGCTCAAGAGTTAAACCTTTTCAGGAAACGACTCAGGAGGACTTGGAATTGCCTTTCAAAACAGGTTTTTTTCCAACGTTTTATCTTATGCAATATGCGTTACCTTATTTAAAAGAAGCAAAGGGGCATATCATTAACTTTGCATCCGGGGCGGGAATTACTGGAGAAGCGAATCAGGCTGCCTATGCAGCTGCCAAAGAGGCGGTCCGAGGTCTATCACGCGTTGTGGCCAATGAATTTGGTCCATATGGAGTCAAAGTAAACGTTATTTGTCCATTTGCTAATTCACCGGGCGTTAAGCAGTGGGCTGAACATATGCCCGATGCATTTGCAGAAACCTTATCGAAAATCCCACTTCGTAGAGTAGGGGATGTTGAAGAAGATATCGGTCGGGCGGTTGTATTTTTTGCAAGCCAGGATTCCGATTATATAACGGGTCAAACTCTAATGGTTGATGGAGGAGGCTGCAGATTATAAATAATGATTAGAGCATTATTTATTATTTCCACAAATTGTATAACCCGTAAGAGGCATCTTAATGGATTGACCTTCTTACGGGTTTTTATTTATCTAAATACCTTTTTTTCAGTGTAAATCTTTGTAATTTCCAAGCTGCTTCTTGGTAAAACTGTAGGGTGATTGTACGTTTTTCAACCAGATATTCCCTTGAATAATAAATAAATAGACTGCGATGACGAAATATACAGTTCCCGTGATCCAGTCCGACAAGGATACAAGATGGTGAGTAGTGATATATGTGATATACCAAATCCCGACCGGTAAATGGAGAAAAATCGCTGTGAATAATCCCGGATTGTAGAAGGATCTGATTTTCAGGTTAGCAAATACGCCATGCCATACAATTTGAAAGAAGCCCATGAAGACCGGAGCAAGACCAAGCCAAATAACAGTGGGAAAAAGGACAGGCAGTAAATAGAAAATGTAAGCAATGAGCAGATTAATAATCATAGCTGAATGCGGATTGAGCGGATAATGATCCGGGCGGGTACTCTTAAATATAGCGATATTAAATAAGCCGCCGAAGGTCCCGGGCCAACGGTATTCCTCGAATTGATGGATCAAAATGGAAACAAAGCTGAACCCTGCAATACCACGCAATTCCCATATCATTCCCCAATTCAACAGTACATATAAAGATACGCCCACACCTAAGAGAAGACCGAAGTCCTGCCAATGTTTTCTCACCATATTCATAGTAATCGCTCCTTATTATTACTATTCTTGGACAAAATAGCGTTCGAACAGCAGATCAATTTGCTGATCTATGGTGGAGATGTGCATCCCAGTCCCCGACAAGATCAAGGGTTTCATTAGCTCCGGAAGAAAAATCGCCCCGAATATTTGCATCATCATCATCTTCAGTATGTCGGGATTTGTTTCCAGTGTTATTTCCGATAACGTGCTGGAGATCTTCTCAAAACCCGTCAAGCGGAGAAACTGACCGTATTCATTCTGAGACGCGAAAGGGGTGCTTCCCAGGGTAATAATTTTGCATACCAGCTCCCGATTTTGGCTAATTACTCCGACGTAATCGGTTAAAAACTGTTTGAGCCGTGCTTTGTGAGACATGGTTGTGTTGTCTAATATTGCGAAACTTACTTGAAAACCACTTAATAAGGAGTGAATGGCTTCGCTAATCAGCTTGTCTTTGGACCCGAAATAGTAGTTGACCAAAGCGATATTGGTTTCAGAATGGTTGGCGATTTTTCGAATCGTAATGGCCTCAAACCCTTCCTTTTTTATGAGCTCCAGGGTCGTATTTAAAATTTTCTCTCTTGTCATATTTTGTTTTTCAGATGCTGTCATTTTTGACCTCCCAACTTTATTGTAGGTGGTGATATTAAATGAATAAAATTAGTTTTAAACAACGTTTTAAACATTGTTTAAATTATTCTATCACGTTTGTATTAACAACTCAATAACAAACGCTTAACATCCTCATAACGCAAAAAGTCCACTAACAACAGGGTTGCTGTGGACTTTTTTCTACCGCTTGGCCAAGGCCTCAATAACCAACTTCCCTAATCGTTTACACTATTTTTTCACCTTGCACACGCTCCTTATATTCCCTTCATTATCGTTTGTCGGCAGCACTTCTTGATGTATCAGAATATGTCAAAGAGGGGAACGATAACCGTTGGAACACTTGGCAGGTCATACCAACATTTCAATGCACTGGTTTGTGGCGTCCAGGTGTCTTATGGATATTGGGGATTGTCCACTATGCTAAAATAGATGGGAAGGGGTTACGAAGAAATGTCAACGCTTAAGTCATCTGCAATACTAGCCTTATGGATCAGTCTCATTAGTAATTTGATACTAACTGCATTAAAGATTGTTGTCGGATATGTATTCAACAGTCAGGTGCTCATAGCAGACGGAATCCACAATGCGGGTGACGTTGTAGCAACCATTGCGGCCCTTACGTCGTCGATGGTTTCGAAGAAACCAGCTGATGATGATCATCCCTATGGTCACGGTAAAGCGGAGGTCATTTCTTCTGCGTTTGTTGCCATTATTCTGGCTTTTGCTGCTATTTTTATGGTCTATAAATCAATCGAAGCGATACTCATGCCTATAGCAGAAGCAAGTATTATTACATTAATTGCAGCGTTCATTTCATTACTATGGAAACAAGGACTCTATACCTACTGCATTCGGCTTGGAAGAGAGATGAATAGCAAAAGTTTGATTGCCACGGCAAACGACCACCTTGCGGATGTGTATGCTTCTCTTGCCGCTGTGGCAGGTATTGGCGTAGCTTTGATTGGTGGCTATTATAACATGTCATTTGGCCATTATGGAGATCCGGTTGCGGGAATCCTTGTATCCTATTTTGTTATGAGATTAGCTTTTAAAATGGGAAAGGAATCCATTGGCATTTTAATGGAAGCCAACGTAACCGCGGAGCAATTGGGCCAATTGGAAAACATTGTTCGATCGATTCCTCAGGTCAAGAGGGTGGATCGCATTCGAGCAAGAGATCACGGTCACTACATGATTGTGGATATTAGGGTTAGTGTACCCAATGAATTAACGATTCAAGAGGGTCATGATGTCAGCCTTCTGATCAAGAATGCAATCAAAAATGAAGTTCAAGCTGTTGGGGAAGTATTAGTGCATTTAAATCCGTGGTATGAAAAGAAGTAATAAAATGAAACCATGAAGCCGTATTGTCGTACTATAAAAATAAGTTATAAAATATTTAAAATTAATCCTTATGGATGGACGAGGCCCTTTAAACATGAGACTATCTGAGCAAGAAATCATCAATGCCATTTGCATGCATTTGGCCGAACGGAAACAGCTTCAGCCGACACAGATTGAGGTTGAGATGATGTGGGATGAGGACTATGGCTTTTCGGCAGAAGTTCATTCCGAAGGTCGCAGCTATATTATCATTTCGGCCACTATCAAGGAGGCCATTGAACGTTATATGCTAACACAGCACAACGTTGAAGTATTCCCCGACCAAATTCATCTGCAATTGAATGAGGAAATCGTCGCAGACATTATATATAATTAAAAAATCCGAATATAGTTGCGGGTGTGATCGATGCGGTGGCTAACAATGATAAGGGAATATCAGGTATTTTATGGAAAACACATATGGTGCCTATTAAAACCTCTGTAGCGAGATTCATCCATTCATTCACAAAAAAAGTCAAGATGAACGTGTTTTCTCACGTATCCTGACTTTTTTTTATTTCTTCAGGCTGAGGTCGACAATATAAAATAAAGCATGGCGTTTCCGATTATGGCGCGTCTTTCATAGCCTGCAATTCTTTCTTTGGTTGATGGAAAGCTGCCAGGAACTTTGTTTGTGGCAAACAGTGATAACTAGCGGGCATCGTGCCATTCACACGTGTCGAATTATCGTACGAGCATTTCATGTATATGAATTCCATTTTTGGATATTATACCAATGCGTACAGTGATCCAGTTTCCGGGGGTAAGCGATGGAGGCAACCTTTTCAAGACGGCAGATCCTATTCATGCTGCTGTTGTCGCTTGGTATCTCGAATCATGTGTTTATTATTCCTCATCTTATCCAAGCGGCAGGACGTGACTCCTGGTTCAGCATCCTGCTTGGGTATGTGGTTTTGTTAGGTTGGAGTTTGATTTTGTACCTGGTATTAAAGTCCATGCATGCTACAACATTTAACGATTGGCTTAAGGAGAGGATCGGAAAATTCGGATGCTCGCTCGTTTGCGGCGTATTGGTCTTATACCTCCTGATCTTAGGGATGTTGATCATTTTCGATACGACAAGAAACATAAACATTTACTTGCTTCCCAGAACGCCGAACGCTGTAGTCGTTCTCAGTTTTGTGCTTGTTTCTTACAGCGCGGCAAGATCTGGACTCAAAACGATTGTCTATATGTCGACCGTGTTATTGCCGATCGTGTGGTTGCTGGGAATCAGCATTTCCATGCTTACCATGAAAAGCAAAGACTATGGCATCATTCATCCCTTCTTTGTGGAAGGAATAGGGCCGAATCTGCACGGAGGAGTGATTGTGTTCGGAGGAAGTGTAGAGCTGCTGGTACTGCTGCTGCTGCAGCATAAAATAAGCAAACCTATAAGTTACGGAGCGATGTTTGTGCTGCTAACCTTGCTGATAGGTCTTATTGCCGGGCCTACCTTAGGGTCCTTGTCCGCTTTCGGTCCTACAGAAGCTGGCAATATGCGGTTTCCCGCCTTCGAACAATGGAGGTTGGTCATGATTGGCGACTACATCTCCCACGTCGATTTTTTGGCTGTATTTCAATTGATGGCCGGCAGTGTTACAAGATCAGCCCTTCTTTTGCATTTGCTGTCCGAACTGGTTATAAATCGATTCCCGAAGTTTCGCCAAACCGTACTCGGTTTTTTTACGGCTCTTGTTTCTATACCTTCTCTAATGCAAATCAGCGACATCACGATGCAGGAAGTGGTCCACCGCTACTTCTATACGTTATCGTTCATTTTCGGAATCACGATGTTGGCGGCTCTATATGTATTTTCCTTTATACCGAAAAGGAAAGGAGGATATTGAATGAATCAAACACCCGAGGAAGTTACGCTCTTTGCGGAGTTGGACGATAATCTGCGCAATGGAACCTTGCAGAAGGATGCAATGATACAAGTCTTCTCTCAATATTCCGACATCTATTTCCCTCCGGTGCCGCAACAGGAGTTGTCGGATAAACTGACGGTTCTCTACTGCGAAGGTATGATTGATAAAAATCAGCTAAACGAGTATTTCGCCAGCGTGTGCCTATATGCTAGCCATGCAGCTTTACATCTGGACACAGCTGCGGACCAAACGGAAACATTACCTCTGTTCGTTATAAAAAAGACGATCGAAGAAATGGTTGCAGGGCTGTTCAGCGGCCAACTTATCCTTTATTACGTTGGAAATACCGACTTTTGGGTGGTCGATATTTCCGATGTTCCCAAACGTGCATTGCAAGAATCCAGTACGGAAATTTCGATTAAAGGGCCGAAGGATGCTTTCACGGAAGAATTGTTTACGAATATGGCTCTGATTCGGAAGCGTCTGCAAACGGGAATGTTATTTAGCGAAATGTTCGTCATCGGGAGCTTGAGCAAAACTCGCGTATCGCTGATCTATCTGAGCCACAAAGCAAATCCGGATATGATTGCCGAGGCGCGCCAACGATTGGAAACTATTCAAACGGAAAGCGTGCTGAGCAGCGGGCAGCTCGAACAGTGGCTGTCGAATCGGACTTACTCGCTGTTTCCTTTGATTGATTATATCGGTCGGCCCGATTTTGTTATTGAAACTTTGTTGCGTGGAAGATTCGCCATTCTTGTAGACGGATCTCCTATGGTGCTCATCGGACCGAGCAATTTTCTGGAGCTGCTGAAAACGCCTGAAGACGTTCATTTTCCTTATTATTACGTTATGTTCCAGCGGGCTCTTCGACTCATCGGCTTGATGCTGAGCATTTATTTGCCGGGATTCTGGATGGCGATTGCGACTGTGAATCTGGATCAGATTCCATTGGCGCTATTATCGACGGTTGTCCTTTCCCGCGAGGGAGTGCCGTTTCCTATGATCCTTGAAGCGCTGTTGCTGCTGTTTTTGTTCGAATTGCTTCGGGAAGCCGGCGTCAGGCTGCCTAAGGCAGTCGGACAGACGGTCGGCATTGTCGGCGGCCTGATCATCGGAGAATCTCTCATCCGGGCAGGCCTTGCTTCTCCAACGCTACTCGTCGTTATCGCCATTTCGGCAGTGGCTACATTTTCATTGGTCAATCAATCCTTGTCTGGCACTGTGAGCATTCTCAGGATATTCATCACTTTGTCATCCGCTTTCCTCGGCGTATACGGATTCATGATGGCTATGTTTGTCATCCTGATTTACCTGTGCAGGCTCGAAAGCTTCGGATTGGCGTTTCTTGAGCCAATAGCCTCCTTGCGTTTTAAAGAGTGGTTGGCTGCTTTTTTGGTCGATCCGTTCAAAAGATCCCGTTTCTCGGCTCCAATGTTAAAAAAACAAAAAAAGTGAGAAGACTGATGCGCAAATCGATATGTACACTTGTTTTGATCGTTGAATTGTTAATCGGTTCGGGGTGCGCAAACGATATGGAAAATATTGAGAAATTGAATTACGCGAACGCCATAGGCGTCGATTACAAGGATGGAAAGTATTACGCCTATATCCAATTCATCGATTTCCAGAATGTTGCGAAAACTTCAGACAGTAGTAGAGGGCCAGCGAAAATATGGATAGGCGAAGGGGTCGGAGATACCTTCGAAGAGGCGCTGTTTCAACCTTATGAAACGGCTCAGGAAAGAATTATTTGGGGGCACGTGACAGTTCTTTTGTTTAGCGAAAGCGCATTAAAAGAAGGAATTAAAGGAATTTATGACAGTTTTAGCCGGTATCATGAATATCGTCTGACTCCATGGGTGTATGCCACGAGAGAATCGGTAAAAGATATTTTTTCAGTGCCCGGATTTTTCGAACGGTCTCCGCTCAGCACCATTCTTCACGAGCCGAAAGGGATACACTCCCAGACGTCCAAGGTGACTTCGATAAGGCTTCAACAATTGATCAGACAGATCAATGAGCCGGGATTTACTTCGTGCATCCCGACGTTGGCCGTTAACAAAATTCAGTGGTCCGTAAAAAATAAGCCTGATCCCAAACTGACGATTGACGGGGCGATATTTCTCAAAAGCGATGCGTATAGAAGCTATATCCCCTTGAAAGAATTATCCGGACTTCGTTGGGTTCAGCCAGGTATAATACGCGTAGGCATCCCCGTACCGGATCATAAAGATCCATCGGTTCAAGTCGTCGTCGACAATCCGAAAGCGAGCCTGAAATATATGAATCGCGGAGATCGGCCGCAATATGACGTCAATATGAAAGCGACAGGATACGTAGTCAGCCGGACCAAAGATGACCTATTGAATTTCGGACAATTAACCAGCGAGACGGAGAAAGCGATCGAAGCTGAAATCCGAAGTTTGTTCCGAACAGGGATCGATAAAAAGACGGATGTCTTGAATCTTGAGTATGACTTGTTCCGGTATCATTATGGCAAATGGAAGGCTATGTCCCCGGCGGAAGATAGATTACTAACCGACGATGCCATTCATGATATACATATTGACCTCAATATTACACATTCCAGCTCGGAGAAAAATAAAAGGGTTCAAGGAAGCAGTCGTCACTAAACGAAAAAGCAATATTACTCACGCCCATGAATGCTCAACATTGCTGTTATATGATAAAAGACGTTTTCCGTCATTTCAAAAACCTGCAGCAAGGTTGAGTTCTGGGCTGTACAGAGGGTGAAACACGAGTTTAAGGCGGCTAAGACTTATTGAAGGAAGTGCACCAATAAAATTGGCTTTAAGCAGCAGGCTCATTTTTTGGTTCGCTTTTTGCCGCTGCAGTCGATAAAACCCCACTTGCGATAAATACGAATAGTGAGCACGCCAGGCAGATCCCCGTAAAAATACCTACAGCCGTATAACCATTAAACACCACATAAAGCATTCCGGCCATCCAAGCTCCGAGCGTTGTCGCCGCATTCATCGTTGATGTAGCCAGACTAGAAATGGTACCGCGGATAGTCGGATTTAAACTGTTCAGCAGTCCTACCATAAGCGGGAACAAGATGCCGAGGATAGCGAAAATGAAAAAGTAAACCCCTTTTACGATATAAACCGACGACACGTGGGGCAGCACAAGATAAGCCGCAATAACAATCAGCATACCCGCCGCCATAGTTTGAAACTGATTTAACGCTTTTATGATATAAGGACTGCATAAGCTGCCGATTAAATTGCCAAGCCCTAAAAAGATAATGACATAGCCTACTTCTTTAATCGAAAGGTCAAAGCGGTCCGTCATCCATTTCCCGAGAAAAGCAAAAGCGGCGCTGCTCCCAAGATGGACACAAAAGTAGGCGAGGAAGGTGCCTCTCGCTTTGCCGCTTGTCAGCAGGGGAACGTATCTCGTGAACATAGACATCTTAGCTCCTTGCTGTTGGTGAGGCTTCATGCTGGGCACAACGAAATAGGCAGCAACCACCAGTATTAATGAAAATATGCCTATGGACCAAAATGGAAGAGACCAATTGCCAACTGCCAGCAGGCTTCCGATCGGTACACCGAGCGCTTGAGAGACTGCGAGCCCTGCGTAGGCGACACCCAGCACTTTGCTGATTTTGGCCGGAGGAAACAGGGTCGGAATAGCTGCCCATACTTGCGGAGCTGTGAATGCCGCGCTGACTCCCGCCAAAAAGCGGAACAAGCACATCGTCCAAAAATCAACAGCGAAGCCGCATAAGCATGTTGAAATTGCGAAGCAAGTAAGGCCGGACAGCAGCACCTTTTTTCGATCCCATCCATCGGATAAAGGTCCTGCGATTAGCGCAAACACCGCCGAACCCAAGGTGTAGGCTCCTATCATCCATCCTGCCTTTTCCGTAGGGATACTGAACATACTTTGCAGTGTCGGAATTAGCGGAGAGATCAAGAATGTATCTGTTCCGATAACGAACATAACAAGAAAAAATAACACGATAATTTTACGCATTTGCTTCACCATTTTCCTTTAAATTTGATCTTAACCCTATTGTAGAGGATAATAGTGACAACAGTTGTCATAAAATTTGAAATAAATGGAGCCGTGTTATGTCCAAATCGAAACGTTTGTTGGAACTGATGATGACGGTCAACCGAAAACGGAAATTTACGGTTAAAGAGCTTGCCATGGAATTTGGCGTATCTACGAGAACGATGTTAAGAGACCTGCAGGAATTAAGCGAGCTAGGGGTTCCACTTTATTCGGAGGTAGGTCCTCACGGTGGTTATCAGGTGTTGAAGGAAAGAATTTTGCCGCCCATCGCCTTTTCCGAAGAAGAGGCTGTTGCGATGTTTTTTGCGGTGAATGCACTTCGTCATTATTCTTCTTTGCCCTTTGAAGCGGAATCTGCTTCCGCATTGGACAAATTTTATTTACACATGTCCGGTGACGTTCGCGATCGCATTGATCAAATAAAAAATAGGATGGACTTCGTAACGCCAACCAGACAGCAGGAATCCCCTTATTTATCGATACTGCTCGAAGCAGCAGTTCATCAACAGGTGTTACACATCGAATATGAGTCCCAGGGAGATGCGGCGGACCGACACATACAACCAATAGGGATTTATGCCAATAACGGCTTGTGGTTTTGTCCAGCTTATTGCTTTCTGCGTCAAGATTTTCGCATATTTCGTTGTGATCGAATTCGTTCGGCGGTGTACGATACTGACGGCATAGAACCTATGGATCTCAGGCATATCGATCTTGCAAACAAGGAGTTGCATATCCATGCGGTTAAGGAGTCGACGCAGCTTTATGCGGAACTGAGCCCAAAGGGAGTTCAAATGTGCGAGGCTGTGTTATGGCTGGGTTCACACTTGCATGTCCGGGAGGATGGAACAGGGTGGCTGGAAGGTCCAATTCCTCAGAAGGATCTCGCTTTTTATACCAGATTTTTTATCGGGCTGGGCAATGAGGCCACAGTCAAGCATCCTTCAGAGCTAATAAGTGATATGAAGCGGCTGTTCGCGGAAATCATATCCAAATATGATTAGAGCTATGATGACCAGATGGTTTGGATGAGGCAGGCTGCTCGGGAAATTCATGAACAGGATAGTTTAGTTATACAAGTACTTCACCAAAAGTATTATGGTAAAATAGATGCACCAATTGTGAATCTATTATTTCCTTTGTGCTTCCGGGCTGGACATACAAACACACAGTATGTGCCCATGTTTATGATGTATAAATGTATTCGTCAAGCACGGGTTGTGGTTTAGAGCGGTTTTTCTTGCCAATAATAGATAGTGGATTGGATTTATATCATATTGGAGGATCATTCTATGTCATTAATCAATGTTACAAACCTCACGTTTGCCTATGATGGCAGCTACGATAACATATTTGAAAATGTAAGCTTTCAACTAGATTCCGATTGGAAATTAGGATTCACGGGAAGAAACGGCAGAGGTAAGACCACATTTCTCAACTTGCTGCTTGGTAAATATGAATACAGCGGAAATATTTCTGCTCATGTCAGCTTTGAATACTTCCCTTTTCATGTCGAAAATAAGGAAGTAAATACCATTGGTGTGATCGGCGACATTGCTCCAGACTTTCCTCACTGGGAATTATTGCGTGAGCTTTCATTGCTAAAGGTTGATGAAGATGTGTTGTATCGGTCCTTTGATACCTTATCCAATGGAGAGCAGACGAAAGTGCTGTTGGCAGCGTTATTTCTTAAGGAAAACAGTTTTCTATTAATTGATGAGCCGACCAATCATCTTGACATGAACGCAAGACAACTCGTCAGTGATTATCTCAATAGCAAAAGCGGTTTTATCCTGGTGTCTCACGATCGCTCATTTCTGGATAACTGTGTAGATCACATCCTTTCAATTAATAAAACTAACGTAGATATTCAAAAAGGTAATTTCTCCGAATGGTGGGAAAATAAAAAGAGACAGGATAACTTTGAGCTTGCAGAGAACGAAAAGCTAAGAAAAGACATTAAACGCTTATCCGATGCTGCCGACCGAACGAGTCACTGGTCCCACGAAGTGGAAAAAACTAAAAACGGTACAAGAAATTCCGGTTCGAAGGTGGATAAAGGGTATGTTGGGCACAAGGCTGCCAAAATGATGAAACGCTCGAAAGGGATTGAGCAAAGACAGCAATCTGCTATTGATGAAAGATCTAAGCTCCTTAAAAATATTGAAAATGCGGAAAGCTTAAAGATCTCACAGCTTGCTTATCATAAAAACCAACTTGTTGAGCTTGAAAATGTGTCGATTTATTATGGTGAGAAGATGGTTTGCAGCGATATCAGCTTTACTATTGGGCAAGGTGAGCGAATTGCGCTTACAGGGAAAAACGGCTCTGGAAAATCCAGTATTATCAAACTAATTTGCGGTGAGAACTTGAACTATACGGGCACTTTCAGAAAGGGAAGTCAGCTGAAAATCTCCTATGTTTCACAGGACACCTCGCATTTACAGGGCAACTTAACGGACTACGCCAGAGATAACGGGATTGATGAAAGTCTTTTTAAATCTATTTTAAGGAAGCTTGATTTTGCCAGAGTTCAATTTGAAAAGGATATAGCTTCTTTTAGTGGCGGCCAAAAGAAAAAAGTGTTGATCGCCAAAAGTCTTTGCGAGAAAGTTCATTTGCATATTTGGGATGAGCCGCTCAATTTTATTGATATTATATCTCGGATGCAAATTGAAGAGCTGCTTCTGAGTTACTCATCCACGATTCTTTTTGTGGAGCATGACAGTGAATTTTGCAAAAATATTGCTACCAAGATCGTTGAGCTCTAATGTTAACTCTTAATGGATATGTTGACGTTTTTGGGAGCAGGAGACATGTTTAGCTTTAAGCAAGGCCATAACAGTGTATCCTGTTTCTGGAATGTCTACGCATGGAATTGTAGCAGATCCGCATTTTTATTTCACTGGTGATACATCCTTGGACAGCGGTTTTCTTACATTGCTGCCGGATCGGATCCAAACCATTTTTCATAAATGTCATTTGCAAAATGATACGTTGAAGTCTCATACTTCGCGCGGGACCGCAAAGTATATTCACCTTCTAAAGTCGCTGAAATTGCGGCTTTTTTCATTGTGCAATCGATGAGCTCTACATGATTTCTACATAAGTTATGGGTAAAATGAGAATACAGTGGTTTCCTGGAGGTTGGTCATGAAAACAATATTAGTAGTCGATGATGAAGCTAAGATTCGGGATGTCGTTGTATCCTACCTAAACAAAGAGGGGTTTCAAACCAAAGAAGCGGAAACGGGCAGCGACGCAATCCGGATTGTGCAAAACCACGTCGTTGATCTCGTCATTCTCGATCTCATGCTTCCAGATATGGAGGGCGAGCAGGTATGCCAATCGATTCGACAAATCCATTCCGTCCCGATTCTGATGCTCACGGCCAAAGTATCGGAAAACAATCGGATTAAGGGTTTATCTGTCGGGGCAGATGATTATGTTACCAAACCTTTTGATCCGAGAGAGGTGGTAGCTCGGGTCCGGGCTATTCTGCGTCGTTCAGACGCTCAACTTTTACTGGCCGATCGCTTGTCCTTCAATGAAGGGCATTTGGTTATCGACTCCTTGAAGCAGCATGTATACTGCGATGGTCTGCTGGTGAGCTTAACCCCAAATGAATACAAGCTGCTGCTTGCTCTGGCTAAGTACCCGCAGCGACATTTTACACGGGAAGAACTGGTTGAACGCGTGCTTGGCTATGACTTTGAAGGGGATGCTCGCACCATCGACCAGCATGTCAAAAACATTCGGCATAAAATCGAACGCGATGCCAAGTCCCCTGCGTATATTGTGACGGTGTACGGGACTGGCTACCGGTTTGCAGGTGGCACTATATGAATCTTCGTTTGCATACTCGTTTGGCGCTCATCATTATTGGGGTCGCGGCCGGTATTGTCTTGATTTCAACGGTCAGCGTCATAATAACCACACATTACCACTTTTCTATGTATCAAGCGCAAGCATCCAGCCTGAATCATGATTTACCACAGCTGGATTACCATTTGGAACAAGCGCTGCTGCAAACGATTATGTGGACGTGTCTGGCATCGATTGTACTTGCAGTCGTTGTTGGCTTTTATGTGTCCAAACGGATTTCGGCTCCTTTGGTGCATATGAAAATGGTGGCGGAACGGATGACAGACGGGGAATGGAGCTCAAGAGTGGCCATTCATGGAAAAGACGAGCTCGCGGATTTAGGTGATTCGTTAAATACACTGGCGGAGCAGCTACAGCAGCACGAGCAGCTGCGCATTACCATGACAGAAGACATTGCCCATGAGCTTCGGACCCCTTTGGCTACACTTAAAAGTCACATGCGTGCTCTGGAAGACGGGGTTTGGGATCCTACGCCGGAACGGATCCATTCCTGTTATGAAGAAATTGAACGATTGACACAGCTAGTAGCCGAACTCGAAGATCTTACGCAAGTGGAATCCCCCGGCTTTCAATTGGAGCGGAAGGAAGAGTCGTTAACGACGGTCATCGAACGAGGCGTGGAACTGGTATGTGCCGCATATCTGGAAAAAGACGTACAACTGGAGTTTTCGGTCAGCCCTCGCATCCGGGTGTTTGTCGATCACCATCGCATGATTCAAATCCTCGTCAATCTGCTCAGCAACGCGCTGAAATTCACGCCCAAACAGGGAGTGGTTCAGATTGAGGGAAGAGAAGAGAGCGAGTACGTTCTTATTGTGATACAAGATACCGGGATTGGGATCTCGCCGACAGATTTGCCGTATGTGTTTGAGCGTTTTTACAGGGCAGATAAATCACGTAATCGAAGTACCGGTGGCAGCGGCCTCGGGCTAACCATTGTCAAACAGCTGGTAGCTGCTCATGACGGTTACATTTGGGTGGAAAGTCAGCAAGGTGCCACATTTTATATTCGTCTTCCAAAGGGACATTAGCCCATTCTACACAAGATCTTCAAAAGTGTGGGTTACACTTATCGTACCCGAACCTAACAGAATGCTTGTAAAAAATGATGTAGCTTGAGACAGGTCAATTTGATAGGGGTCAGGGGAAATATGGGTTAATATGAGGAGTGTAGCAAACAATGAAAAAACAATTGGCTTTACTTAGTGTAGCCACCATGATTGCTTTAAGTGGATGTGCAAAAATTACAACAAACGATAATCTAGCAAACAACAGTCCCAATGGTAACCATTCCGAAATGAACAACTCCGATATGAACCACTCCACAACAGGGCAAGTTCCTAAAGGGTTAAAAGAAGCAAAGAATCCAACTTATAAAGTTGGTAGTCAAGCTATCATCAAAGCAGGCCACATGGAAGGGATGAACGGGGCTGCAGCAACGATCGTGGGTGCATATGCTACGACAGCCTACGCCGTATCGTATACCCCAGTTACAGGTGGGGAAAAAGTGACCAATCATAAATGGGTAATTCATGAAGAAATTAAAGAAGCCAGCGGGAAACCATATGAACCGGGAGCAAAAGTTGACTTGGAGGCAGATCATATGAAGGGTATGAATAGTGCTACTGCTTCAATTGATTCAGCCGAACAAACAACGGTGTACATGGTTGATTACACACCGACTACTGGCGGAGAGAAGGTAAAGAACCATAAATGGGTAACTGAAAGTGAACTTTCTAAAGATGGCACAATCGGTGGTGGCGATATGTCTGGAATGAAACGTTAACATTAATCGGATTTCTGTCGTGGCTTTCTAATATAAAGAAAATATATTAAAATAACAACGATAATAATGAAAACGACGGATGGAAGATAGGCGCGATATACAATAATATAATTTCTCACTGTGTGCCATTTATCACTAAATCCTCGTCCAATCAAAATAAAGAATGCACACCATATGACTGCACCTAAGTAGGAGAAAAGTGCGAATTTCCGAAAATTCATGTTCGAAGTGCCTGCTGTAATAGCTATAAGATGACGAAGGCCGGGTATAAAATATCCGAAAATTAGCAAAACACTTCCGTACTTGTTAATCTTCTGTTGGGTTCTTTCAATGCGATCAGCTGTAATATGTATTCTTCGTCCATACTTGATTAGCAAGGGAAGGCCTAATTTTTGTCCAATTATATAGCTTAATGTGATTCCTGTTATGGATCCTAAAAAGGCACTACCTAATGCAAATAACAAAATTAGTTTTCCTTGTGATACTTTGTTTCCAATGAAGGTAAGCAATAATTCATCAGGTATAGGTATTCCGACAACACCCAGCGCTAACGCTAAAAATATACCGATATAGCCATATTGAGTAAGCAGTAAATCTAGATGTCTTTCCATAAGAATCCTCCTTAGAGACAATAATATACTATTATTACCCAATTCATTGTTTTGTATCAATACATTCTATAGGTATATTGTTGATTATAACCGTATCCTATTCTCCTTTTATAGTAAACCCTTATATCATAAACAACCTACTTTGCAAATATGGCTTATTTGCAAAGTAGGTTGTTTCGTTTATACTGTGGATGCTTACATGCATAAATGAGAGGTGTTAGATTTGAAACGTTTATCACGTATCCGTATAACGCTTTGGCATAAGTATTTGCTATCCTACCTACTGGTTTTTGCGACACCTTTTGTGATACTTGGTTTTTTTATATATACAAATGCGGTCAAGACTGTCCAGAATGAAGTTGAGATGTCTAATCATTATAAGCTGAATCAAGTCCGTGCTTTATTGGATCAACAAATCCTCGGCATGAACCAGTTAGCGGCTAGAATGGCTAACGATTACCGGCTCTCTCCTTATATGGCCAAGGTCAATGACTATTATGCCTCCGAAACGGTTAAGGAGATCGCCAAGTATAAGGCTAACAGCGCAATTCTCGAAGAGCTTTTTTTGTTTTTTCGCGGAGATGACCATATTTATTCGACTGAAGGCGTCGTTTCCATGGATGTCTTAACCAAAAAGACGTATCGCTTTTCGGATCAGAACAGTCGCATCTTCCAGCAGGAACTGAACTCAGTTAAGCAAATTACGCTTAAGCCTGCGGTTCCTGTTGCATTGCAAGGAGATAGGGAGAAGCGGTTATTAACTTACTTATTTCCGGTCCTGCCCAACAGCAGCAACCCGTATGCAACCGTATTATTCCTGATTGACGAATCCGTGCTGACCAATACGATGAAGGATATGCTGGGCAACTTTCAGGGAGATGTGTATCTCTTAAACGAAAAGGGCGATGTATTGGCTGCTGAACGAACACTGGATTCATTGGATATGACAGAAATTCGGAATTTGTTAGCTTCTTCCAAGGTTTCGACCATTAATGAGATCGGTTCCTCCCGTTATTCGATCATGAGTGAAAAGTCGGAAATTACCGGCTGGAGCTATGTGATCGTGATGCCAACGGACCAGTTCTGGCAGCGTGTCATTCAATACAAGATGGTAGTCAGGATTCTGCTGCTAACGGTCCTTCTTGTTGGCCTTGCTATAGCCGTGTTTCTCTCTTTCAAGCAATTTGGTCCCATTCGTTCATTAGCTGAGCATTTGAGTCTTAGGCGGAACAACGAGGAGAGCCAATATGCTGTAGAACGCAAACCAAATGAATTGGATTGGATTCGCAGTACAGTCGATGACATATTCGATTATGCCAAAAGATTGGAATTCGACCTAGAGCACCAAAGACCCTTAGTACAGGAGCAAGCTCTTTTTAGGTTGCTGAAAGGTAGTGGATTAGAGCTAAATGCTGATGGCGATCCGTTATATGATAGGCACCTTCGGGAGCTTCAAGGGGAATATTACTTTATAATCGCCATTTCCTCGAAGGAAGGTATTTCGGACTCCGTGCTTGACGATATGAAAAGCCGCGAAGCTGTCTTACAAATGCTGCATCGAGTCCACTTTGATGGGGGCAGGGGGTTCGGTCTTGAGCTTATGGAGGAACAGGTTGTCGCCCTGGTTGTATCGGTAGAGGATGTCTCCCAACAAACAAGGGCATTCCGTGAACAAACCGCAGAAATTGTACAACAATGGCTTTCAGAGCAATTTGAATTAAGCCCCCTCATCGGGGTAGGTACGGCTTGCAGGGAACTGTCCCTGCTAAATCGTTCATTGATCGAAGGTTTGGCTATGCTGGAGTATCGCTTGCAATCACACAATGGACGTATTTTGTTTTTTGAAGATATTTCGCTGATTCAAGATCAGACGAATAGTTACTCTCTGGGAGAGCAGGTCAAATTTAACCAGAGTTTGAAGCTAGGGGACCGCACCGTTTGTCTGGAAACCCTTGAAGGACTGCTGGATAGTATTGCTTCAACGGAGCAATCCATTCTACTGCTGCGCTGCGTCTGCTTCGACATGGTTAATACGGTGCTTAAACAGATGCGAACGATGCAAATTGGTTTTGACTGGCCGGAAACACGACTCATGATGGAGTTTCAGACGCTGGATGATTTGCGCAAGCGAATCAAGGCAGTTGTGATTCGTATATGCGACTATGTAGAAGTCCAGAAGGATCATAAGCAAGCCGATTTATGCGAGAGGATTGTCGGAGAAATCACTCTGAATTATAGATCCAGCCAGTTAAGCCTGGACATGCTTTCCCAGAAATTTGGGCTTTCTGCTTCCTATATAAGCCGATTTGTGAGAGAGCAGACCGGAACCACTTTTACCGAATATGTTTTGCGCCTTCGTGTGGAAGCAGTCAAGCAGGCGATCGTGAGCTCTGATAGGCCTATTAAAGAAATTATTCTGGAAACCGGCTACCAGGATATGTCTAACTTCATTAAGAAGTTCAAAAAAATGGAGGGCATTACCCCCGGCGAGTATCGCAAAGCTTATAGTAAGATGGACACACCCTCTATTTATGATTAGGCTGTAACGCCTGCTTCGCATTGGAACCCGTAGTCCAAAATTGCGGAGTAGGCGATTTTTGTTGTTGGAAATTCGCCGATTCCGATTTAATCTGCTTATTTACACCGAAGCGGATAACCTCCTATAGTTGGGCTTAGAACGAGAGTCCATAGGAAAGGGAGAAGTCTTAATGACAAGCAACAAATTCGTTACCGGATTGAACGGAAACGTAATCAGTCCAAATTTCATTCGAAGAAAAATAAGTAAAAATTGGCAATTATATCTTTTTCTATTACCTGCTTTTATTTATTTTTTGGTTTTCCATTACATTCCTATATATGGAGTGCAAATTGCTTTCAAGAACTATATAGCCAGCAAAGGGATATGGGGAAGTCCGTGGATTGGATTCGACCATTTCGATCGTTTTTTCCGCTCCTATTATTTTTGGCAGCTTGTTGGCAATACGGTATTGATCAATTTATATCAGTTAGTGCTGTTTCCTGTTTCCATTATTGTCGCTTTATCGATCCATGAGCTGAAGCATGCTGCATTTAAACGCTTCGTGCAGCTCGTAACCTATACGCCGCATTTTATTTCGGTTGTTGTGATATCTGGTATGATTTTATCATTCTTAAGTCCAACAACGGGAATCGTCAATGTGTTTGTTCGTGCTTTTGGTGGTGAATCTATTGCATTTTTGACGGATCCGGGTTGGTTCAAAAGTGTTTTTGTGCTTTCGGGGGAATGGCAGAATCTCGGCTGGGGAGCCATTATTTACTTAGCTGCACTTTCAGGCATTAACCCGGAACTGCATGAAGCTGCCCAGATCGATGGTGCTACCCGGGTTCAACGCATTTTTGCCATCAATATACCTGGAATTATGCCAACGATTATTATCTTGTTCATTTTAAATTTGGGCAGCTTTATGAACGTAGGTTTTGAGAAAATTTATTTATTGCAAAATCCACTAAATATGAATGCCTCAGATGTTATTCAAACCCATGTCTACCGTAATGGCCTGCTGCAAGCCCAGTACAGTTATACTGCGGCGATCGGTTTGTTCAATAATGTGATTAATTTTAGCGTCTTGCTCCTATTCAACCAACTGGCTAGAAGGAGCGGAAACAGCTTATGGTAGTACGAAGCCACAAGGACCATTTTCAAATTAAGATGTCTGTATTAATGAACAGGGAGGGCATGGAATTATGTTAAGGCAATCAAGCGGCGACCGGTTATTTCAGGCAGCGAATACCACATTCCTCCTTCTACTTGTCGCTCTCATCCTGTATCCACTCCTGTATATAGTTAGCGCTTCGGTAAGTGACCCTACCTATGTGAACTCGGGACAAATGTGGCTTTTCCCAAAGGGCTTTACCTTGGAGGGGTACAATCGCGTGTTCCGTAATGCGGATATTTGGACTGGCTATATGAATTCGATTGTGTATACGGTTGGCGGAGTTGCACTCAATTTAGCGGTGACACTTCCTTGCGCCTACGCTTTATCCCGAAGAAATCTGGCAGGACGCCAGGCATTTACATTGTTTATTGTATTCACAATGTTTTTTAGCGGAGGTTTGATCCCGACTTATTTGCTGGTAAAGTCCTTAGGGCTTGTGAATACATATGGGGCGCTTATACTGCCAAGTGCAGCAAGTGCGATTAATATCATAGTGTCGCGAACTTTTTTCCAGGGGAATGTTCCCCAGGAAATGGAGGAAGCAGCCGCAATGGATGGTTGTTCTGATTTTCGCTTGTTCATGCAAATCATTCTCCCCTTATCCAAGGCGCTAATCGCGGTAATGGCTTTATTCTATGGAGTCGGCCATTGGAACCAATATTTTAATGCGCTTATTTATTTGTCCAATCGGGAACTGTATCCCTTACAGCTATTTCTGCGGGAAATATTGGTTCAGCAGGAAATATCGGCTCAAATGCTGACAACTGGCAGCGATCTGGAAATGGATATGTCGGAGCAGACCCGAATATCCGAATTGATCAAATATGCAGTCATGATTATTGCGGCACTCCCTTTATTGATTGTGTTTCCTTTTGTCCAAAAACATTTCGTGCAGGGTGTGATGATCGGCTCATTGAAGCAATGACGGATGGAGATTTTGTTCATACAAATGGGAGGTATTTAGAATGTTCAATAAAACCATAATTGGTACGATGAGTGTTATCCTTGCAGGTTTGTCCCTTGCAGGTTGTACAAACTCGGAGGAGAAGCAGCCCAAGCCATCTGACAAGGGGGCCGCAGCTAACTTTAATTCCACAGGGCTTCCGGTTGTACCTACCCCTATTACACTCAAAATGATGGGGCCTGATGATATGCAGCGTTCGTGGAAGGACCTTTACTTTTTCAAAGGTATGGAAGAAAAAACGAATGTGAAATTCGAATTTACGACGATTCCCAGCTCCTCTTATAAGGAACGTAAAAATCTGGCATTTGCCAGCAATGAGCTTCCTGATGTATTTTTCTTGGGAGGATTGGATGCCAATGATGAAATGAATTATGGAACTCAGGGCCTGTTGATACCTTTGGATGAATTAATCGAGAAATATGCGCCCACTATTAGAGAGATATTAAAGAACAATCCTGAAATCAAAAGGTCAATTACAACACCGGACGGGCATATTTATGCACTGCCGCAAGTCGCAGATCATCCGCGAGATCGTTTCTATCGCTTGTTCATTAATGGTGAATGGCTGAAAAACCTCAATACTACAAAGCTTCCGACCACTACAGCGGAATTGTATCAACTGCTGAAGGACTTCAAAGAAAAGGACCCTAACGGAAACGGCCAGGCTGATGAAATACCTTTAACAGGAACCAATAAGCTTACTTATTTGCGTCCCATTCTGCTATCCTATTTCGGACATTTATCTGACATGGTTGAGGTATCCGGCGATAAAGCCCGATTCGTACCTACACAACCGGGATACAAAAACTATCTGGTCTTTATGCAGAAGCTTTATCGGGAGAAGTTACTCGATAATGAAATTTTCTCGCAAAGTAATCCGCAAATGATAGCAAAAGGTGAGAGCGGAAAGTATGGAGTGATGGGAAACAGCCTGCCTATTTTCGGAGGGAAGGACAAGCAGATCGCACCGGCAAATATTCTGGACAATCCGCAGATGCCGCCATTGATAAGTGAAGGGCTGTCAAAGCCGATCGTTCCGGAAAAAGATGTAATTCGCCGGGGTAACTTTGCAATTACCAATGTCAACAAGCATCCTGAAGCTACCATACGCTGGTTGGATTATTTGTATAGCGAGGACGGTTACAAGCTGGCACAGTATGGAATAGAGGGGCAGAGCTACAAGTGGTCAAGTACCGACCCCAAATATATCGAATATATAGTGCCTCAAGGGATGCTGGAGAACGATTTCAAGAACAATAAGGTTTCAAATCTGGGGTATGGTTATGCGAATGAAGCGTTGGAACGCAAATTTCTGAAGCCGGATTGGTTAGGTTTTGTATTGAATGACCAGGTTAAGCCCTATCTTCCTTATGCCCAGAAAGCATTCCCACTTACTTATTTCAAGAGTGAGGAGGCACAGCGAGTTAATGCAATCAGTGTAGACATTCGCACATTTGTGGAACAGATGGAGGCAAAAATTATCGTCGGCCAGGAGCCAGTAGAGAAATGGGACGAATATGTGAGTACAATGAATAAGATGGGCATTGATGAGCTTGTCAAAATTAATCAGGCTGCTTATGATCGTTGGAAAAGCGCAAAATAAAGAATAAAAAAGGGGCAGAGACGCTTATACGCTCTGCCTTCTTCAGCACGAACATAAAATGAGTAGGAAGAGGTGTAATATATGGGTGCTTACGATGTAATTGTAGTAGGCGGTGGTTCCGCAGGATGCATAGCTGCCATTCAAGCAGCACGGGCAGGCGCAAAAACTGCATTGGTGGAGAAGAACGGTATTCTTGGAGGAACGATAACCGTGGGAGCTGTGAATTTCCCAGGCTTATTCCATGCATGGGGACAACAGATCATTGATGGAATTGGATGGGAGGTAATTATGGAGACTGTTCGCTTGGGCGGTGCCATATTGCCGGATTTCTCGACCATACCAGAGAAGCATTGGCATCAACAAATTAGAGTCAACCGTTTTGTGTACGCTGCGGTATTGGATGAGTTCTGCTTGCGGGCCGGTGTTGAGCTAAGATTGCATGAAATACCCGTTTCTATTGCCGAGCAGGACAACAAGCTTCTTGTTTCGGTTGCAGGTAAAGGGGGCATGCAAGTACTTCAAGCTCGCAAGGTCATCGATGCCACAGGCGATGCCGATTTGTGCGGAATGCTGGGATATGCCCGAGAGAAAAGCGAGAAACTTCAACCAGGAACGTTGATCAACGAAATCGATGGATACGAGTTTTCGTGCATCAACCCTGACGAGCTGCAGTGTGTATACGATGAAGCATTAGCTGAAGGCAGCATCAGGGTTACCGACCACCCTCCAAGCAATCCTCCCTTTTATAACGATCTGCGATCTGGGGTAATCAGTATGCATATTCCGGGGATTGATGGTTCCAGCTCGCAATCCAAGACGGAAGCAGAGGTTAAGGCAAGACAGACACTTTTGCGGATTTACCGTTTCCTGCGACGAGTACCTGGCTGTGAGCATTTGTCAGTTCGTTATGCTGCGAACGAGTGCGGCATCAGGGAGACTTGGAGAATCTTTGGAGAAGCCAGGATCGACGAGGCTTCTTACGTCTCCGGGTTTCATTGGCCGGATGCAATTTGCTATAGCTTTTATCCAATAGATCTGCACCATCCAAGTGATAATACAGTTATAAAGCATTATTTGGATAAGGGGGTCGTCGCAACAATTCCCTATAGGGCGTTGATACCGGTTAACAGCAACCATTTGCTAGTGGCTGGACGTTGTATTTCCGGGGACCAGATGGCCAATTCGGCTTATAGGGTTCAAGCTACTTGCATGGCTACCGGACAATGTGCCGGGGCCGCAGCAGCAATAGCTGCCAAATTGGACGTGTCTCCAAGGGAGGTGCCCTTGGCAGCATTAAAAGCTATGCTTCTCGAACATAGTGCTATTGTACCGTAATAGCTTCTTGGAATTGGACCCGGAAACGGAACAATCGGTGAACCCAACCATATTGACAGATTTCATCCTCGGTGATAGTATCTAGCCAAAAGGAAGTAAGCGCATCCACCTCCAAATTGATATTCACATTATTAGTAATAACTCTTCTCCTTGAAGAGTTTTTTAAATATAAAAAAAAGAATGTGACGATGTGTCCCAACTTAATTTTAGGATCAGGAAGCAAGTTTTTTTGGAAAAACATTTTTCTGGAGATGCTATCGATTATCGTCAAATTATTTCTCTTTTTATACCGATGCTGATTGATCAGGCATTTTTAGTCTGCCTTAATTTATTGAACATAGCCATGATCAGTTCATCAGGTGTAGCAGCAGTCAGCGCGGTTAGTATGATTGATACGCTGAATATATTTCTGATCAGTGTATTTGTCGCCGTGTCGACCGGGGGAACGGTTGTGGTAGCCCAATATAAAGGAAGCGGCAGCGATCTGATGGTTTCCAAAGCTGCTGCCAGCTCCATATCCTTGGTTTCCTTATTGGCATTCTGTATCAGTTTGTTCATAGTCTTGTTCCATAGCCCTACTTTAAATTTTTTGTTTGGGACAGCTTCAGCGGAGGTTTTTGCCCATGCCCAAATTTATCTGATCGGAAGCAGCATATCCTATATGGGCTTTGCCATCGTGGAGTCGATTTGCGGCGCGATGAGAGGGATAGGGAAGTCGCGGGTTTCGTTGACGCTTTCCTTGATCATGAACCTTTCTTACGTTCTTTTAAACATTGTATTTGTCAACTTTCTGGACATGGGTGTGCTTGGCATGACCATTGCCGTGAACGTAGCCAGATATTCGGCGGCGATCTTCGCACTGATCTATTTGGCCAAAATGGATGCGACCCTTCATGTACGAATCAGGGATATGTTTGTGTTGAATTTGTCGATGCTCAAAAGGATTTTGTTTATCGGTATTCCATTTGCAGTGGAGCAGGTTTTTTTTAATGGAGGAAAAATGTTAACCCAGGTGTTCATTGTCAGTCTTGGCACTTACGCTATGGCGACCAATGCGATCTGCGCATCACTGGCTGCTCTGTTTCTGGTTCCTTCCATCGCCTTGTCACAGACAATTGTAACAGTGGTTGGTCAATGTATGGGGCGGCAAAATGTTAAGGATGCCAGAAAATTCGCGAGATCGTTTCTCTGGTTATCGTCATTTTCCTTATTGCTGATGGGATTGATCGTGATACCCTTGTTCCAGCCGATTGTCAGTTTGTTTCATCCTCCTGATGAAATTGTGAATGATATTTTCATCATCATCCTGATCACGGCGATCGTCCAAATACCGCTTTGGCCGATCAGCTTTCTACTTCCATCAGCGCTTAGAGCAGCTGGCGACTCGAAATTTACATCTATTACTTCCATGCTATCCATGTGGTTGTTCCGGGTTACCCTAGGGTATGTGTTGGGAGTTGTCCTCCAATTTGGAATTATAGGTGTATGGTTGGCTATGAATAGTGAATGGGGAGTGCGAGGTGCAGCCTTTTTGTGGCGGTTTCGCGGGCAAAAATGGTATAAACATCGTTTGATCGAACCCAATGATAACAGCTAAATTAACCGGGACGAGTCCTGCATATTGAACAAACAAACAGCCAAAACCACAGCAAACATGGTTTTGGCTGTTTGTTATACCATTCTTGGGTTCAGCCTGGTCATGTCTAATTATTTTTTTAAAATTAAATAACGCAGATGTGAAAAAATAGACATTCACAAAAAAAGCTTCATTTACATTGAATACATGCGCCTATAACATATTAAGCAATGCAGACCAAACCATTCCATAAGCTAAGCATACGTAGGTACACTTCAAATTAAAATGATGAGGAGAGATGGAAATTGCAATATGCTCAGGTTGAAAAAAAGGTCAACAATAAAACAGTTACCAACATCATGTCGTGTTTTTTTAAAGCAATCCTTAAGTACAAGTTTTTATACGCATTGATGCTGCCAGGAATAGTTTGGTATATCATGTATCGGTATTTGCCGATGTTTGGACTGATTATCGCCTTTAAGGAATACAACTTTGCGCTGGGTATTTGGGACAGCCCGTGGGTAGGGATGAAATATTTTAATTATTTGTTTTCTTCTTCAGAATTTTATACGGTGCTGCAAAATACAGTGGTTATCAACATGTACAACTTGATTTTCGGATTTCCGGCACCGATTATATTGGCCTTGCTTTTGAATGAATTTAAAAATATGTTTTTCAAACGGACGATTCAAACCGTCATCTATTTTCCGCATTTTTTATCCTGGGTTGTTTTTGGGGGAATCATCATTCAGTTTCTCAGCCCAAATGAAGGTTTTGTTAATCAAATCATCAAATACTTCGGAGGTGACCCGATTTTTTTTCTCACGCAATCCCAATATTTCAGAAGTATTCTGGTAGTAACCAATATTTTGAAGGAAGCGGGCTGGGGGACGATTATTTACCTGGCTGCCTTAGCCGGTGTGGAACAGGAGCAGTATGAAGCGGCGACGGTCGATGGGGCCAATCGCTGGCAGAAATTGATTCATATCACGCTTCCCGGAATTACCAATGTCATTATTATTATGTTGATTTTGAAAGTGGGCTACCTCTTGGATGTAGGATTTGAACAAATTTTCATTATGTACAATCCGGCTGTCTATGATGTCAGTGATGTTCTGAGCACTTACATTTATCGAGTGGGCATTCAGGATTTAAGGTTCAGCTTAACGACAGCATTAGGTTTATTCCAGGCTGTTATCGGATTTATTCTCATCTATGGGGTTAACTCCATAGCCAAAAAATATAGCGATGTATCCATGTGGTGATGAAAGGAGTGAATACAATGACAGGAACAAAAACAGGCGGAGCATACAACGTGCTCATCTATACTGTATTAATCTTGTTTGGTCTCATTACGTTTATCCCGTTTTACTATGTACTGGTAGCCTCACTCAGCAACCCCGATTTAATTTCAGACGGTGAACTGATGCTTCTGCCAAGAGGCTTTACTCTGGAAGCGTATAAGACACTGGTATTAAATGATAAGTTTTTAAGTGCTTTCTATGTGACCGTGGCTCGAACAACGCTTGGAACGCTTGTGAATTTAATTTTTCAATGTTCATTTGCATATGCGCTATCCAAGAAGTATTTGCCGGGCAGGAAATTTTTCATGCTGTTTATAATCGTGACGATGATGTTTAACGGCGGGATCATTCCTACTTATTTAATTGTGAAAGCAACGGGATTGATCGATACGATCTGGGCTTTGATCATTCCTGGAGCCATAAGCACATGGAATATTATTTTGTTAAGATCCTTCTTTGAGAATGTACCGGAAAGCCTTGAGGAGTCGGCGCGCATGGATGGAGCGAATGATATTTACATTTTGATCACCATCATTCTTCCCTTGTCGATGCCAGTAATTGCAACGATTGCTTTATTTTCCGCAGTTGGGCACTGGAACTCATTTCTCGACGCCGTGATTTATACGAATTCGCCTAATCTCCAGGTATTGCAGATCTTCCTGAGAAATATGGTCGTGCAGCTGCAAAATATTATGGCCAATGGGGACGCCGTTGCGATGAACAAAGGTGTTTCTTCGTTAACACTGAGATCTGCAGCCATTTTTGCATCAAGCTTACCTATCATCATGGTATATCCATTTATTCAAAAGCATTTTATGAAGGGCGTTATGTTAGGAGCCGTTAAAGGCTGATTATAGAAAGGGATGGGTGAGAAACTTGAGGAATTCGTTGAGAATCGGATTGATTGGCTGCAGCAGCTTGGTATATAACTTTGTGTATGACTGTACGAAGCATTTACCTATCACCTTATCGGCGATTTGCGACCCGGACGAACAGAATAGAATCAGGTTTGCACAGCGATATCACGTACCCCGGATCTACACGGATTATACAGAAATGCTCGATCAGGAGAGTCTCGACGCGGTGATCAGTTTTCCGGATGAGATCGATATGCACTTCATGATTGTCAAGGCCTGTATGGAGTCTGGTGTTCATGTATTAACGGAGAGGCCGGTTTGTCTCACAGCGGAGGAAACCAAAGAGCTTCTGGAGCTTCAAAAGAAAACGAATTGTCATGTGATGCAGCGTCTGAACAAGCGTTATACCCCAGCTTATATAATGGCTAAAGAAATTATGCAAAAAGAAGAATTCGGGGAATTGACGATGTATCTGGCTAAATATCAAGCTTCCACGTACGAATCCGAGCATGCTTTCATATATAAGCATATCATTCATCATCTGGACTTGGCCCGGTATTTGATGGGCGAGCTTACCTTAACCCATGTCGATGTCAAGCGGGTTGACCCTACCAGGATCGGATTTAATGTATCGTTTGTCAATGAATCGGGTGCGATTGGATTGCTGCAATCCGGTTCTTTGCAGGATGGTACTTATCCAATGGAACAGGTTGAAATAACCGGGGTAGGGCAATTAATCTCTATCGATAACATCAGAAGCGTGGAATACAGAAGGTCCGGGGGCGTAAGAAAAGCGGGAAAAGTGGATGCTTTGTATGAGATGAACGATACGTTGAAATGGAGCTTGAATAATGGTCATATGTCGAATTTCTCCTATATCGGTTTTGAAAATTTATTTTATCATTTTATTCACAGGATTTGGGAAGAGGATTCGCCTACACCGGACTTAGCAGATGCGGTCAAAACGATGGAATTAGTAGAGACCTTATGCGCCATGATTGCTATGGATTCGAATGCAGTTGTAGTAAAATAGCAATACCAATCAAAGTAATAATCAAATCGTGTAAGCGCTATCTCCACTGTAGCGTAATCGATGGGGAGGAATAAAAGTGATTTTCTCTTCTAAACCGAATGGGGACACCGTTGGCAAGCGGCTATGTATCTTATATGTGAGTATTACGCTTTTATTGTATGGCGCCGCGTTGCTGTATATGGTCAAAAATCATTATGTGGCTGTTGATAAGAAAATCGACAATCATATTTCTGATTATAAAACGATGAACAGCATCGTGGATACGCTGGTGCAAAAAATCGGATCGATCAGCTATCAGATTGCGACGGATTATGACACGAATGAGTGGGCTCAGTACGATGACAACAATAACGTCGATTATTACACCCTGTATAAAATTCAAAGGCGGTTTATCAGTATTATCAATTCGGATCCAGAGATATCTTCCATGTACTTGTATAATCGAAAAGCAAACAAAATATTTTCATCCAATTTTATGATATCCGATCTGGAAGCATTTCCAGGAAAAATGATTTTGAAAGAATATATGCAAAATAAGGAAAAAACGACATTTTATAAATCAAGAGTGGAAAGGCAGACAGAATCGGGAGCCAATACGATCGTTCCTTACATAACTACTATACCCGCAAACGGTACAGATGGCGGTGTGCTCGTTGTCAACGTCAATGAGAAAAAGCTGCTATCTGAAATCAAATTTAATTCGGGTGGGATTGTTCTTTTCAATGATAAAAAAGAGGTGCTTACTTACAAAAATGAAGAGACCTTGAATGTTTTTGAGAATTGCAAGGAAGAGATTCTGAAAAACGAATTGATCCAGAATGAGATTCTGAATATGGGCTATGTCAAATGGGACAATAACAAATATTTCTTTGCTGTCTCCAATGGAATCAACCGAGGCGCCAAGATTGTATATATCGTACCTTACAGCGAGATTTTGAGCGACATTCAATATGATACGAACACAATTTTGTATGTAGCGCTTGCAACGTTAGTGCTGCTTATTGTCGCTATTGTCACCTATCCTTATTTTAAGCGCGTATATTCAAAGCCTTTGGTTCGTTATAATCAAAATCTCAAGGATAACCTGGATGATTTGCGGGAAACCTTAATATCCCATATTTTAACAGGGAAAGTTTCCTCCAGAGAAGAAATTGTTAGCAAAGCGCGGGAGTTTACGATCGATCTTGTCGATAAAGAGTATCTGGTTATCGTCTTTCAAATGAATGACTATTACAAAAATTTGCTTAACACGCAAAATGAAGACAGGCTAACGATCAGCAGATCGATTTTGAAAGCGATTAAATATATGCTGATGCTGGATAATGTTCCTTTTGTCGTGAAGACGGATTTGGATAAAATAGCCGTTTTATTAACGATCTCAGGAAGCAGGAAACCGGAGAAGGTCATCGTGGAATTGAAGAAAACGATCAGTTATGTGCAAAAAGAAATCGAGGAAAACTTCAACCTGTCCGTCTGTGCTGCATTGACGGATATTTCTAATGAAATCAGGGACATTCCCAATTTGTATGCTCAAGCGGTCAAGAGTCTGGATTATCGCGTGATATATGGAAGGAATTCGATTATCGAATGCAAGCACTTTGATTTAGTCGAGAAAGACGATTACATTTATCCGCTTAAAGAAATCAACCGGATCGCGGATTGCATCCGCAAGGGAGACATCAAAGAAATCGAAACAAGCCTGGACAAAATTTTTGAACATAGCATCCATAATCATTTTTTTTCGCTGGACGCGATGAATGCGATTTATTCGAATATTTTGTACAGCATTGTGAAGTACTTGTTGGAGCTGGGGTATTCGATTACGGATGTATTTCAAGAGGACATCTTCATGATGCTGTACAGCTACGAGATGATCCATGAAAAGAAGGCTTACATTTTGAAATCCTGTAATCAGGTGTTCAGCTATAAAAAAAGTATGGAGAACAATTTGGATACGATCCTCATGGGGCAAATTGTGCTGTATATCCATAACCATTACGATAAAAATATTTCGTTAAGCAATCTGGCCGAACAATTTCATATGAATCCTTCCTATTTAAGCAGCTTTATCAAAAAGAATATGGGCTTTAATTTTATAGACTATGTAAACGATTTGCGTATTGAGAAGTCTTTAACCTGTCTAAAAGAAAGTGAATTGACGGTCCAGGAAATAGCCAAGATTTGTGGATACGATACGGTACATTCATATATTCGCAATTTCAAGAAAAATCACGATGTAACGCCCGCAGTTTTCCGCAGTACCTATTTAAAGAATAAAACGACAGGTGTATTTCAGGTAAACCCCGATGTACAAAAAATTTGTCCAACGAATAACTAAATTTAAGTCTGTATTTTAAATTATTAGACATTTATCTTTGCCATTAAATCGCTATCATTTTCGGTAGGGCATACGGAAGTGGTGCGGTTGGAGCTGAAGCAGGCTCAGTTCGTACAGCTGCTGGTTCTATTGTCTAAACGAAAAGGAGGAAGTACCCGATGGGGAAATATTCGAAACGGCTTCATACTTCAGTAACTGGCGCATCTGCAATCATGATTGCGTTATCAGGATGCAGCTCAGCGGTAAAACCGGAAGCAGCGGCCGCAACAGCAACTGCGGATAATCCGGTCAGTGTTAATTACATGTTCGATTTTAATGTGGATTTGACGGAAGGGACCTTGCTCAAAAATAAATATGTGGATTTTTTACAGAAAAAAACGGGCGTTAAGGTGGTCATGGATGCTCCCAGCTCTGCCGGCTATAACGATAAACTGAATATTATGATGGCTTCGGGAAGTCCGCCAGATGCCTTTATGACCAGTACCCGAGACACGATTCTCAAATTCGCCAGCCAGGGGCTGCTTACGGATTTGTCTCCGTACATTAATGATGCCGCCAAGTATCCCAACATCGCAAAATTTATGAAAAAGGAAGCTTTCCTTCCGGTCACTCAAGATGGAAAGATTTATGCTTTTCCCTACTCGCGATTTGATGCACTCACGCAAACCGTCTATATCAATAAATTGTGGATGGAGAAGCTTAATCTGAAAACACCCAAAACGATAGAAGACTTTTATCAGGTAGGGAAGGCTTTCACCGAGCAGGACCCTGATGGCAATGGTAAAAATGATACGTTCGGTTTCTTGAGCATTTCCGGATTGACCTATATTGGGCAGTTATTCTCAGCGTCTATGGATGCCAATTTTTACAAAATTATCGATGGTAAAGTAACGCCTCCTGAGATCACGAATGAGTATAAAGAGTATTTGAAGTTTATGAGAAAACTGGTCAAGGATAAACTGCTCGATCCAGAATTTGTAACAACGACTACCCAAATCTATATGGACAAATTAAAAACAGGGAAATACGGGATTACCTCTAACTTCTGGCATGCCAATCAGTTCCCGGGGTATGAAGATGGAACCGTCGATAAAGTATGGGAAGCCATGGATCTGCCTGTCAAGATGGACGGGTCTCCGGCAAAGTTCAGCTACAATTCCATTAATCGCCATTATATCGGGATTCCTGCCAGCAGTAAAAATACAGAGGCACTGATGAAGTTCTTTGACTGGGTTTGTTCGGATGAAGGGAAGAAGTGGCTGTATCTCGGGGTTGAAGGCGATGAGTATAAAATGACCGATGGTAAACCGGAAATACTCAAGCAAAAGCATTCCCTGCACTGGGGATTTTCAATGATCAACCCAGGACAGTATGATGACGAGGTCAAATCATATTTGGGCTTGGTATACCCGAAAGCCTCGATAGACCGACTTGATAATGCGATTAAAAATGGTGCATTGGATCAGCTTCAGGCGGCTTTACCTTATTACCCGGAGCTGTCGAGCTTTAGTCTTACTAAAATTTCCGATGAATATAAGGTGAAAGCGGTACTTGGCAACTCCGATATTGATTCTACCTGGGATGATTATGTCAAAAGCTGGAGGTCGGCAGGTGGGGATAAAGCTATACAATTTTGGACGGATTGGTACAACAAAGAGGGTAAAAATTTAATTAAATAATCGGGCAAACCAAAGGAGTGAGGACGATGAAATATACTACGCTTGGTAAAACTCAACTGCAGGTGAGCAGAATTGCTTTGGGAGGATATCCCTTCTCAGGGGTTAATAAAGTGAATGGTTGGGACCCTTACAGTTCAGAGGGTCGCGCAACAGCAATACGCACCATTCATACGGCTTTGGATGCAGGGATCAATTACATCGATACGGCACCCAGCTATGGCAACGGGCACAGCGAGAGCATTATTGGCGATGTACTGAAAACCAGACGCGATGACTGCTACCTGGCAACCAAAGTCGGTTGGAAGGGCCTGGACAAAGCAGCTGTAATCAAAAGCGTTGAGGAAAGCTTAAGCAGATTGCAAACAGATTACGTAGATGTCATTCAATTTCACGGCGGGATGTATACAGCGACAGATACCGATTATATTCTTAATGCTGGACCGTTGGAGGCTTTGGAATCACTGAAAAGTCAAGGCAAGGTTAGATGGCTGGGCCTTACGACAGAGGAGCCCTTCTCGGCTCTCGATTTGGTTGAAACCGGACATTTCAGTGTCGTTCAGCCTTGCTACAACATCATATATCAATCTGCGGCGCTTCATTTGTTGAAAAAAACTGCAGAGAAAAATATTGGTGTGGCGGTCATGAGACCGATGACTTCGGGTATTTTTCAACGTACGCTGGAGCATTTGGAGCCTCAGGTGCTGGCTGCTACCGACGTATATGCCTTATGCATGAAGTTTTTGCTGTCAGACTCAAGAGTTGATGTGTTAAATATCGGGATGAGATGGCCCGAAGAAGTCGAGCAAAATATTCGCCTGCTGGAGGCATTCACCCCTTCAGTCGATGTTTCCGACATTCCGCGGTTGACGGCACGTATTTATCAAACGGATGATGAGCGCAAAGGAGTCAAGTAGGCAATGGCAGCAAATCATGAACTCATTAAGTGGAAGCTATTAACGCTTGGATGCTTGAGCCGGAATAAATTTTGGGGTGAGGATGAGGGGAAAGCGTATAGACGGGCTTATTGCACGACAGTATTGTTGGTTGCCGATGGCAAGAACATACTTATTGACCCCTCTTTCCCTGCTGAGGAAATGGGTCGTATTCTGGATGCGCGCTGCGGGCTGACTCATGCTGATATTGATGTGGTGTATTTGACGCACTCGCATGGCGATCATGTTGTGGATATACATGCCTTCGACAAAGCGGCTTTGTTCATGGCTAAAGAGGAGTTTCATCATTTGAAAAACCCGCATCATCCTCATCTATCCGGGGTAAGACCTGCAGAAGCCAGTCTTGCAGCGGGTATTGAATATATTCACCTGCCAGGCCATACGTTAGGGCTGACAGGTCTTGTTTTTCAAGCGGCTGAAGGCACGATCGTCCTGGCCTCGGATGCGGCAATGACTCAGGACTTTTATAGGGCCAAGCAAGGTTATTTCAATAATGTGGATCCGGTTGCCACCGTGAACTCGATCAATCGGATCGCCGAAATCGCCGATATCGTGATACCTGGACATGATAACTATTTTCTAGTGAAATCAACAGGGCTACTAAAATAAACAGAGGTGGAATAAAAGTGGGAAGACATGTTGTGGGTACAGTGGCTGAACTGCCCCCGGGCTCAAGAAAACTCATTACTCTGGAAAATCGGCCTGTCGGATTATTTAATGTGAACGGCACCTTTTATGCATTGAGAAATACGTGTCCTCATCAGGGAGCGCCGTTGTGTGTGGGTACCGTTACAGGGATGACGTTACCTTCTGCTCCTGGTGAATACATCTATGGAAGGCAAGGCGAGATTGTCCGCTGCCCATGGCATGGATGGGAGTTTGATCTGACCACGGGCAAATCGATCTACGATCCGCACAAATGTTTGGTCAAAACCTATGAGGTTGCTGTGGAACAAGAGGAAGAGGCGGAGAGTGCGGCCGAGGTAGAAGTCGAAACTTATCCCGTAGAGGTAGAATCAGGATGGGTCATTATCTATATGTAATGAAAAGAAATGAGGAGGATTAAAATGAATAAAGGTATTATCGATTGTGACGTTCACCCGATGCCCCAACATATTGATGAGATTCGTTCCTATATGCAAATGCCCTGGAAGGAAAGACATAAAGGCGGAGGACGTGGTTTATTCGGTAATCCCGTTCACGGAGCACGTCTGGATGCCAAACCGACCAATGGCGGACCTGAGGGAAGTGACCCGGAATTTCTTCGTGAGCAGCACATTAAGCCTTTTAATGTCGCCCATGCGATCCTGTTACCAAGAGCTTTTTGCAATCTGCATCCGGATCCAGACTTTGCTACCGCTGTTGCCGCGGCTTACAACGATTGGCAAGCGGACACATGGTTAGGTTCATACAACCCGGACGGTGTGTTCAAAGGATCGATAACGATTGCGCATCAGGACCCCCTTGCGGCGGCGAAGGAAATCGAACGTTGGGCAGGGCACCCACACTTTGTACAAGTCATGACGGACTCTGGAGCACGAGCGCCGTTTGGGCAGCGGCAGTACTATCCGATCTATGAAGCATGCGAACGCCATGGATTTCCTCTGGCTATTCATCCCGGTACGGATGGAATGGGGATCAATATTCAACCGTCACCGGGTTATCCAACCCATTATATTGAATGGCATACCTGCCTTTCCTTGGCTTTTCAGGCTCATTTGGTCAGCTTTATTACCGAAGGTGTATTTGAGAGGTTTCCTGGATTTAAAGTGGTTATGGTGGAAGGCGGTTCAGCCTGGCTGCCCACGCTGATGTGGCGTTTGGATGCTGAATATAAAGCGCTGCGTTATGAAGTGCCTTGGGTGAAAAGGCGGCCCAGTGAGTACTTGCGTGATCATGTCCGTGTGACATCGCAGCCTCTTGAACGTCCGGACCAAGACAAGTATTTGCTCAATACGCTGGAGGCGATGGATGCGGAGAATATCATGATGTTCTCCAGCGATTATCCGCATTGGGACTTTGATTCACCGAAGCTGACTTTTCCTAAATTACCGGAAACCATGCGTAACCGTATCTTTTACGAAAATGCGCGGGAGCTGTATAAGCTGTAAATAGCTTATTAAACATAGCTGATCAATCAAATCTGTGCAATTTTGTACTATATTAATAACATTATTATATCAAAAGTCGCATAAATTGCGACTTTTTTTAGTTGTTTCACAAGCTTCTTGTCATCTGTCGATGTCAAGAAGCTTATGAGATTTTCGATTAATGACAAGAACAAGATGAACCGGGTATGGGATTTATGTAGTTAATTGGTTTTATTAATGAATTCGCGGATGACTGTAGTGACTACGAGATGATCCTCTTCTTGCGGTAAGCCGGAAACAGCGATAGCGCCAATCACACCGACATTTTTAATAATAATGGGGAAAGCGCCTCCACTTGCGGCATATTCGGTCGGATCAACCAGATATCTCTCCTGAATGGTTTTCTTAGCAGCTCTGAGCTGAGCCCATATATAATGGGAGCTATGACCAAAACGGCAAGCCACATTACTTTTTCTTCTTACCCATTGGTCGTTGTCTGCTGAGGTTTTGGGGAAGGCGTAATGGAATAGCTGCTGTCCGTTCCTCGTAATGTCAATGGTGACATGCTTATTTTCCTGCTTGATTATTTCTATAATTCTGCACCCGATTTGCAGTGCCATTTCATTGGTAAACTGTGAGAATTGAAGCTCTTCTTCTTCAGCTAGCAGGTTTTTTTGTAATTCGATATAATCTTCCATGTGCGGAATCTCTCCTTCATAATGGTCTGTAATACAACCAATTATATACGGTTTTTGCAATTAAACAATCCTTTGTAAGGGTATTCATCAATTACGACAGACCTGGAATGGAGATCAAGCGAGTTATATTGACAGTCAGTACGGATTCCTAGCCAAGCGAGGCGTCGATTCAATCTTCACCTACCATTCCAATCTGGCAGAAGCTGAAACGGTTTTATCTATACAATTCTGGGTCGGAAATTAAATGGATGAAGCTGGGCTGGAGCTCCTTGTAATGAGGAGTTTCAGTCTTTTTCATTTGTATGTGTCTGGGGAGATTGTCCAATCAGCTGATAGACATCTCATTCTACATTGTTGATAATGATAACCATTATCAATTATAATGGCTTGAGGGTACAGTTAGTTATTGTGCGCCAATGCTAACTTAGGAGTTGAAAGGACATCATGCGGTTAGATGAAGAGCTTATACTATGGAACCAGGCATCCATTAAGCTGATGGATATTCGTCATATATCAATGAAGCCGGAGGAGGGTCTAAGCTCCTACCGGCTGCCGGCCAGCAGCTTCTTATATGCGGTTCGTGGGAGTGCTAATTTACAATGGGATGGCAAGAAGCATCAGGTAAATCGGTTTCATATTTTGCATGGAGGCAAGGGCTGCAGTTTAGAAATTTGTCCGATTGAAGAAGCGTTTGATTACTATATTATTTTTTACAAAGCTGCTTTTTTGCTGCCCGTTCGTCAGGAAATCGTATCCATAATGGAACGAAGTAATCCTTTTCACATTCAATATGGCTTTGTGCCAGACCATCCTGCTTCCTTGCTGCACAAGGTACAGCTTATGCATCAGGAATGGATGGAGCAAGAGACCTTGAAGCGATTTCATGCGAAAACGCTGTTCTATCAATTTGTATATGAGCTGCTGCGGCAACTATACAGCCAGGACATTCCCACGATGCAAGCCGATCTGGTAGCACAGGCGCGACATTATATGCAAGAGCATTATGCTGAACTCATTACCATGGATCTATTGGCAGAGCAGCTGGATAGCAGCCCGAGGCATTTATCGAGGCTATTCAAAAGCCAGACCGGCAGCAGTCCCATCCATTATGTGATTCAGATTCGCATGGACAAAGCTAAGGAGCTGCTGCTGACAACGGCTGCTACTTTGAAGGAAATTGCAGAGAGTACCGGCTATCCTGACAGCTACTATTTCGCGAAAATGTTTAAAAGATATACCGGAGTTGCACCCATTCGATATCGGATGGAACACACAAAAGTGGATACGTGTCCTAATGTGACATCGTCAGAGGCACGATATGGCATTGTTAAGGAGAAGTCCCTGCTCTATATTGATCATGATAATCATTATCAAATTAGAAGGAAGGGGAGCTTACCTATGTACTACAGCAACAAATCATCCTTGGCCGTCATCCTAATGCTCTGTCTGACCCTATTGCTCAGTGCTTGTTCTACCAGCACACCAGGGAATGCTTTACAGAAACCGTCCGATCCGGTATCCGTTAATGACAGCAACGCAGCAACGCAGAAGCAGACGAAGATCGTGTCCACCGTTAAAGGAGATGTTGAGGTGCCTCTTAAGCCGAAGCGGGTCGTGGTCCTGTATTTGCTGGGCGATGTGCTTGCTCTTGGTGTAAAGCCAGTTGGTGTCTCTGCAGTTGAACAGGGTGCGGCATTCGAAAAGGAACTGGCTAATACCCAAACTTTAGGTACATGGTTTGAACCGAGTCTTGAGGCGGTGCTTGCTCTTGATCCTGATGTCATTATTGTTCCTTCTGAAGAAACCTATGACATGCTGCATCAAATTGCACCCACGGTGTATATTCCCTACGAGAAAATGTCTGTAGATGATCGACTCAAGAAGCTTGGGGAGGTGTTAAGCAAGGAAGGCGAAGCTCAGGCGCTGCTGGCCAGCTTCCGCGTGAAGGTGGAGCAGAGTAAGCAAAAGCTGCAGAATGCCGGAATTCTGGATAAGACTGTAAGCATTATGGAAGGCGGCAAAGGTAAGATGGGGGTTATTACAAGCAAAAATTTTGGTCGCGGCTCACAAGTAATCTACGAATACCTGGGAATGAAAGGACCGAAGATTATTCAGCAGGAAATCGAGAAGTCCAATGATAAAGCAAGTGGCAAGAACGTCTCCTTCGAGGTGCTGGCAGATTATGCCGGGGATTATGTGTTCCGCTCAGCATATCAAGGAATGGTGGACTTGTCGGATAACCCTATATGGAACAGTATTCCGGCTGTGAAGGAAGGACGTCTGATCGAGATTAACTTTGGTCTATCTTATTACAATGACATATATTCGCTGGATAAGCAGCTTGACTTTATTGTGGGAAGCCTGCTGGCAAACGTAAAATAATAACGCATGAAAAGCAGTAACGCATAGTAACCTTTGTCCTGCCAAGTTGTCATCACTTCCGTGCTCATTTGTAATTGAGAATAGTTATCACTTATAATGATTGTGCAAGCAGCGGGATCGAAATGGCGGAGGTTGAATGGACACGATGATCGTTAATGACCATATATTGCTGTGGAATTATGCATCTATCAAGGTGTTGGATGTACGACATACGATGTTGAGAGCGGGGGAGTCTTTGCGCTCTTACAGGCTGCCGGCCAGTATGTTTCTGCTCGCGGCGCGTGGTGGCGCACAAGTGCTGCTGGACGAGTTGGAATTGGAGATAAAGCGATATCAGGTTGTGCATAGCGGCAAAGGAACACACCTGGATATTATACCAAGAGAAGAAGAATTTGAATATTATATGATTTTTTATAAAGCATCGATGCCGCTTCCAAGTCGTCAAGAGATGTTGAGCCTATTGGAGAGGAGCAATCCGTTCCATTTGCAGTATTGTTTCTCGCCAAACCAACCCGTTTCACTATTGGATAAAATTAAACTAATGGATCAGGAATGGCGACACTCGGGATCATTGGAGCGGCTCCAGGTTAAATCGTTATTTTATCAATTTGTTTACAGTACAATGCAGCAGCTTTATGAGCAAGGCGTGGATATGAAAGAGCCGGATCTGGCTGCTCAAGCGATCTTGTACCTCAAGGATCACTATACGGAATCGATTAATTTGGAGCTGCTTGCAGAAAGTCTGAACTACAGTGTTCCACATTTTTCGGCTTTGTTCAAAAGGCGTACCGGGTACAGTCCGATCGATTATCTGATTCGAATACGTATCGATAAAGCGGCACATTTGCTGGTGGAAACGGATGCGACCTTGCGTGAAATTGCTGCAAGCGTGGGGTATAAGGATCCGTATTATTTGAGTCGTCTTTTCAAAAAAAATATGGGCATTTCGCCTGATCGATTTAGAATCAGAGAACGGGCTCGGCTTCAAGCAGAAGATAGTCCCTCTAACTTCATCCGATCCTCCATTGTTGTTCAGAGGTCTCAGCGTTATATTGTTGATGATAATCATTATCAATATAACAACGAGGGAGATTTACCTATGTACAGACCAATCAAATCAACCACGGCGGCCACCCTATTGCTATGCATAGCCTTGCTGCTCAGTGCTTGTTCTGGCGGTGCATCGAGCACAAGCCAAGCAAGCGTGGGGAACACGTCGGTATCAACGCCGCAAAGTCTGGCCCAAACCAATTCCAGCCACACTGACAACAATCTGCAAACCAAATTGGTATCGACAATCAATGGTGATATACAAATCCCTTTAAATCCTAAGCGCATAGTAGTAGATCAATATTTAGGCAGCTTCATTGCACTCGGCATCACTCCCATTGGAACGCCTGGACTGCATCGAAAAAATCCGTATTTAGCCAAAGCGCTCGCGGAAGTACAGGATATCGGTGATGTGAGTGGTATTTCTTTGGAAAAGGTGATCGATTTGCAGCCTGATCTGATCATAACTGGATTTGCGGAAGATGAGGGCAGGTATGAGAAGTTCTCCAAAATCGCTCCTACTGTATCTGTTCCTTATGGCAAATTGAAGAACGCGCATGAGGAATTGACCTTTTTTGGCATGTTGCTGGGTAAAGAAAAAGAAGCAGAAACGTGGCTTTCCGATTACGATCGTCGTATTGCGGCTGCAAGAGAACGTGTAGGAAAAGTAGTACCGTCCAACGCGACATTTTCTATCTTTGAGTTGATGAGCAAATCGACCTATGTGTATGGCGACAACTTTGGACGTGGTGGTCAAGCTGTCTATCAGGCTCTTGGATTTAAGCCGCCTGCCCCTGTCACGGAAGAAATTCTAAAAAAACAGTGGGTTCAGTTATCCAATGAAGCATTGCCGCAATATGCTGGCGACTATATCATTCTGACGTCCAACGACCGAACCTTGGAGGATGTAAAGGCCGATCCGATCTGGTCCACGCTTGATGCCGTCAAAAACAATCACGTATACGTTTGGAAAGAGGAACGCTCCTGGTATTATGATCCGATTGCCGTTCTGTCGCAAACGGAGGAAATCGCTGCTTGGCTGACAGGACAGCACTAAAGTAGGTCCTTGTTCTTATAGCAGCTTTACATATGCGATTGTTTGTAAAGCCGCAGGCAGAGCGTGCCTGCGGTCTTTTTCACAATACCGGCTAAGCTGTTACAGGAATTTTGTTATAGAGGAGGGTATGTATGCTTCAACGTTTTTTCGCTTATTATCGTCCTTATAAAAACTTGTTTATTCTAGATTTCACCTGCGCCATATTGGCCGCTTTGTTGGAATTGGCGTTTCCTATCGCTGTTAACCGGATGGTGGACGATTTGCTGCCAAGCGGTAACTGGAAGTGGATTTTGTATGCTTGCCTTGGATTGCTTGGGATTTATCTGGTCAGCGCCGCATTACATTATGTGGTGACCTACTGGGGACACAAGCTGGGAATTAGCATCGAATCCGATATGCGTAAGAAGCTGTTTGACCGGGTACAGAAGCTATCGTTCCGTTTCTTTGATAACAATAAGACGGGGCATCTTGTTTCCCGGATGACGAACGATTTGATGGATATAGGGGAGATCGCCCACCACGGACCGGAGGATTTATTTATCGCGGTGATGACGCTCACTGGAGCGTTTGGCATTATGCTCAGTATTAACTGGCAGCTAGCCGTGTTAACCTTTATCATCGTCCCGATTATGATTTATTTGTCTTTATTTTTTAGCCGCAAGATGTCAGCTGCCTTCAAACGCATGTTCGCGGATATTGCTGATTATAACGCGCGAGTAGAGAACAATGTTAGTGGAATCCGCGTCGTTCAGGCATTCGCCAATGAAAAGCATGAAATGTCACGGTTTGCCGAGAACAACAACCGTTTTCGCATGACCAAGCTGATCACCTATAGAATTATGGCGTGGAACTCGTCAATCAGCTTTATTTTGATGAAAGGTGTATCCTTGTTTGTGCTTGTTTGCGGGACATGGTTTGTCATTAAGAACCGGATGACATATGGGGAATTTATCGCTTTTGTCATGCTGTCGAATGTGTTTCTTGGCCCTATTAAGCAAATCAATTCCGTGATCGAGACGTATCCCAAGGGGATTGCCGGATTTAAAAGATATTTGGAGCTGCTGGAGACCGAGCCGGATGTGGATGATGCGCCGGATGCGCAGGCAATTACTCAGGTAAAAGGAGATATCCGCTACAGCGGGGTAACCTTCGGCTATGAGCATAAAGAGAAGGTGCTGAGTGGAGTAAGTCTTTCCATTCTGGCTGGGGAAACTGTTGCGCTAGTCGGTCCGTCAGGCGCAGGCAAGACCACGTTGTGCTCGCTGCTGCCACGTTTCTACGATGTCGACGAAGGCTCAATTACAATAGATGGCATCGATCTTCGCAAAATGACCTTGGAATCGCTGCGCTCCCATATTGGCATTGTGCAGCAGGATGTGTTCCTGTTTGACGGTACAATCCGTGAGAACATTGCCTATGGCAAGCTGAACGCATCCGAATCCGAAATTTGGCAGGCTGCACGCCGGGCGCAGCTGGAGGAAATGATTCTGTCGCAAAAGGACGGACTTGATGCGGTGATTGGTGAACGAGGTGTGAAGCTGTCCGGCGGACAGAAGCAGCGGCTTTCCATTGCACGGATGTTCCTGAAAAATCCACCTATTCTTATTTTGGATGAAGCGACATCCGCTTTAGATACTGAAACCGAAGCTGCCATTCAATTAGCACTTGCTGAGCTTTCACAGGGACGTACAACACTTGTGATTGCACATCGATTGGCTACGATTAAAAACGCGGATCGCATTATCGTTGTAGCCGAACAGGGGATAGCTGAACAGGGCAAGCATGAGGAACTGATTGCTGCTCAGGGTATATACAGCCGCTTGCATCGGGCTCAGTTTGGAGCATGAATCCATCTAAATACGAAAACAAATCTGGAGGCAAATGATGAACGTACAATTGGAACTTTATGACGTCACGATTATTGGTGGAGGGCCTGCTGGTTTATATACGACTTTTTACAGTGGTATGCGTGAATTGAAGACGAAGCTGATTGAAGCGCAGGATCAATTGGGTGGACGGCTGCTCACCTATCCCGAGAAGATCATCTGGGATGTCGGGGGCCTCACACCGATTCGCTGCGAGAAATTGATCGCCCAATTAATTGAGCAAGCCGAAACCTTTGAGCCAACAATGGTACTCGGTCAGCAAATTACAAGCTTTGAACGACAGTCGGACGGTACCTTTATCCTGACTGCTGCAAGTGGAGAACGGCATCATACAAGAACGGTTATCTTGACAATCGGTTATGGCATTCGCAAGATGGCGAAGCTGGAGATCGAAGGAGCAGACCGATACGAAGTGACCAACCTGTATTATACGGTCCAAGAGCTGGAGGTCTTCCGTGGGAAACGAGTGCTGATCTCCGGGGGTGGCGATTCAGCTGTGGACTGGGCGAATGAACTGGAATCGATTGCGAAGAGTGTAACCGTCGTGCACCGACGTGACAGCTTTGGGGGCCATGAACGAAACGTGTCCAGGATGAAGCAATCCTCTGTGAACGTGCGTACGCCATATGCCATGCAAGCACTCCACAGCAGTAACGGAGACAGTATCGATCAGGTGACGATTGAGCATGTAGAAACAGGGGAGTGCGAACGGCTGGAGGTGGATGCTGTCATCGTGAATCATGGGATGAGAAGTGATTTTGGGCCGATTCGTGATTGGGATCTCAACATGGGAGAATGGAATGCAACCGTAGGCGAGAAAATGGCGACCAACATCCCGGGCATCTTCGGTGCAGGCGACTTCGTGACCTTTGACAGTAAGGTCAGGCTGATCGCAGGAACGTTTACAGACGGCGTGCTGGCGCTCAATAGTGCCAAGCTGTACATGGATCCAGAAGCTCCTACGGTGGCATACGTATCCTCCCACAATGAGCGGTTTAAAGAGAAGAATCGTGCACTTGGCTTGGCGGCCGAGGAAGGATAATTATACCAAAGGTATGGAGGCTTGTCCGGGGTGAGACGGACAAGCTTCTCTTTTTGACTAATAGAAAGTCATAGTAAATCGATTAAGAATTTGAAGAAAAAAGTAAAATTTTGATTTTATATATGATCAAATTAAAAAGTATTGTATGATAATGAGAATCAATGTCATAGATTAACCGGATGTTCTTCCATGGATTGAGGTCTAATTTCTCGAAAGGATAGCTAAGGTGGAACAAATGAGTAAATTAATGGAACATCATATTTCGAAGCAAAAACAATTTTCACCCTCTGCGGATAGGTTTCGAAGTCGACCGTGGACGGCAACCTTCATATTGACAGGTGGGTTGGTCGCATTAGTGTTGGGCATAGGCCTATCCGTCTCCCTCGGTGCGGCCGATATCCATTTACTCGTTGTGTGGGAGGCAATTTACAACTTTAAACCTGATCTCACTCAACATCAGATTATTAAGGAGCTGCGTCTCCCGCGAGTGCTAGGTGGCGCGATGGTCGGGGCTTGCTTTGCTGTGGCGGGGGCTATCATGCAGGGGATGACTCGTAATCCGCTGGCGGACTCGGGCCTGCTCGGGCTGAATGCCGGGGCAGGATTAATGCTGGCGCTTTGCTTTGCTTTTTACCCGGGCTTGCCATTTATGTACTTGATTATGTATTCGTTTTTAGGTGCAGGTATGGGTGCAGGGTTAGTATACGGCATTGGCTCGCTGGCAAAAGGTGGACTGACACCTGTACGATTGGTTTTGGCAGGTGCTGCGCTTAGCGCGCTGCTTAGTGCGATCAGTGAAGGGATTGCGCTTTACTACAAAATCGGTCAAGACCTGGCATTTTGGTATGCAGGTGGTGTGGCAGGGACGAAGTGGATCCAACTGAAAATTATGTTTCCTTGGGTCACTGCTGCCATTGTAGGGGCGATTGCCTTGTCTCGTTCGATCACGATGCTGAGTCTGGGAGAAGATATCGCTCGCGGACTTGGGCAACGAACGCAATGGGTCAAGCTGGCCGGTGCTGTCATTGTACTTATTCTTGCTGGAGCGGCGGTAGCGGTTGTTGGTGCTGTCGGTTTTGTTGGGCTCATTATTCCCCATCTAACACGAAAGCTGGTTGGTGTCGATTACCGCTGGATTATTCCCTGCTCGGCGGTGCTGGGAAGCTTGCTTGTCGTGTTCGCTGATCTGGGAGCAAGAATGATCAATCCACCCTATGAGACACCGATTGGGGCTTTCATCGCGCTCATCGGGGTACCTTTTTTCCTGTATCTGGCACGTAAGGAAAGGAGGGAACTATAGATGGATATCGTATCGGTTTCAACTGTCGAACAAAGGAAGAGAAAGCGCGGTATTCTGGTATTGTCCATACTCAGCATGCTGATTGTCATTGCCTTTTTGGTTAGCATGAATATGGGATTTATCCGGCTTTCCCCGATGGATGTGATTCGTACGTTGTTTGGTTGGGGGACGAATAAGCAAAATCTGATTCTGTTCGATTTCCGTTTACCACGGATCGTGATTTCCGTGCTGATTGGTGCAGGATTGGCCGTATCAGGCTGCGTAATGCAGGGAATATCGCGTAACGCTCTGGCAGACCCAGGAATTCTTGGTATTAACGCCGGGGCTGGATTAATGGTGATGCTGTTTATCTCGTTCTATCCGACGACAGCCGCCGCACCTGTCTTTCTGCTGCCGGTACTTGCCCTGGTGGGAGCGGGTCTGACAGCTGCGCTCATCTATTCACTTGCGTACAAGCGCCATAAGGGCTTGTCGCCAACGCGTCTGTTGCTGACGGGAATTGCCGTTGCGGCGGGCATTAGTGCGGCGATGATCGTGCTGATGCTGCGGCTGAGCCCTGATAAATATCAATTTGTGGCGACTTGGATGGCGGGCAGCATATGGGGAACGAATTGGAAGTTCGTGCTATCGCTGCTGCCATGGATTGTTGTTCTGCTGCCGTATGTTTTCTATAAAGCTTCGGTCATGAACGTGCTCAATTTGGGAGAACAAATGGCAGTCGGACTGGGGGCATCGGTATCAAGAGAGCAGTTGAAGCTATTGTCGGCTGCAGTTGGACTCGCCGCCTCGTGTGTCGCTGTAAGCGGAGGCATCGGGTTCGTAGGACTTATCGGACCGCATCTGGCGCGGCGTCTGGTTGGACCCAAGCATCAATTGTTGCTTCCGACGTCGGCGCTAGTGGGATCGCTGTTGGTTATAACGGCAGATACGCTTGGCCGTCAGATTCTACAGCCGTCTGAAATCCCGACAGGCATTGTTGTGGCAATCATTGGCGCACCTTATTTTCTTTATTTGCTGGCTCGTTCAAGGACATAATGCCAGATTTACGAAAAGGGTAAGAAGCAAGCTCTATCGATATTAACAATCATTATCTTAATAAGAGTACGATAGGAGAATTACCATGAAATCGTCATCCAAAATTGCTAAGTCGTTTGTTGTCTGCGTGCTGCTCTGCATGCTATTGGCTGCTTGCGGCGCAAATTCAAGTGTGGAGATAGCATCGAGTTCTGTACAGGCTACAACTGGTAGCGGACAAGCATCGTCGTCGACAATACCAGAATCGCGTGTGTTCCGAGATTATCAAGGACATGAAGTAACGATTCCAACGCATCCGAAACGGATCATCGTCAACCAATTTATGGGGCATTTGCTGGCGTTAGGAGTAAAGCCGGTTGGTGCGACTTCGAATCAGCTGAGCCAATTTGAGAAATCGTCTTTCCTGAAACCGCTTGGATTGACCACAGGTATTGAAGACCTGGGTACTACGATTTCGCTGGAGAAAGCGCTCAGTATGGAACCAGATCTGATTATCTTGCAGGAAAATGCTAATGAGGAGACCCAGAATTACGCGGCTTTCTCCAAAATCGCCCCTACCGTAATATTGAAATACGGCTCCAAAACGATGTTGGACCAGTTGAAAGAAGTAGCCAATGTCGCGGGTCAGCCACAGAAAGCGGAGCAGTGGATTGCGCAGTATGAGAAGAAAGTAATGCAGTATCGCGAACAATTAGCTGGAGTCATCGGTTCAAATGTTACATTTACAGTGATGGAAGCGTGGCCGAAGTCAGAAATTATGATTTTCGGAAACCTCTTCGGTCGTGGCACCTTTAGCCTGTATAATTCGTTGCAGCTGAAAGCACCGCCCAAGGTTCAGGAGGCGATCATGGACAAAGAGCCGTCATATGTAAAAGTCTCACTTGAAGCGCTGCCGGAATATATGGGCGACTATGTTTTCCTATCCGTCTACGATTGGCAGAACGGTGATAATTCCAAACTGGAGAACGAACTCAAAAATGCACCGGTTTGGCGCAGCCTGTCCGTCGTCAAGGGGAATCGTGTCATCCCTGTCAGTGTCGATGATTTCCTTCCTGGAGATCCGCTCTCTATTGAAAAACAAATGGAGAAGCAAGTGCAGCTGCTCTTGGAGCATTACAAGAAATAGGAACGGAAAACAAACTTATAATGAACGTAAATCAACCTAAGGACGACTTCGGTTTATGGCATATTGGGAAGTATGGGATGGTGATTGTGATGCATGATCAGGAGTCAAAGGTGTCTGCGGTGGATTCTTTGTTATACAAGCTTGAAGAGATTCGTCTGCTGAATACGGAAGCTTATGGCCGATTGGGCAAAAGTATTATCACCTTACACACGCTGCTGCTGGTAAGCGGAGGCGGGGGCGTGTGCAGAATTGATGGAGACAGCATAAGCATGAGTCGTGGCACTTGCCTTGTACTGTCACCGGGAGTCCTGTTGGAGGCAAGTACGGAAGAGATCAGGGAGGTTCAAATCTATCTGATTACCTTCCATGTATATGATGTATCTGAGCCAACCCGCCTTCAACACGGGGAGCTTCCTTGCCGTCAGGTCGTGAGTGTTCCTTCCTGCTCCAGGCTGGAGGAAATTGCGCGCAATATGATACAGCATCGGCAGCGGGAGAATGCATGGGACAGGCTCAAAGCGAATATATGGTTCCAGGAGCTGCTTCTCGATATTGTTCAGCAAGGTTTTCTTGGCAGCCAACCGGATGCTCAAGAGGCGATATCCCGTACGATGGCATACATGGAACGCAACTACCGGGAGGGGATAACCCGCGAAACGCTGGCGCAAATTGCCGGGATGAGTGCCGAGTATTATTCACGGTTGTTCAAGAAGCGGAACGGGCAGAGCCCTGTGGATTATTTGACGGAGATTCGTATGAGACATGCCAAGCGTATGCTCGTGCTTTCCAACACTTCCATCAGAGATGTTGCACAGAGCGTCGGTTTTAACGATGAATTCTATTTTAGCCGCAAATTCAAGCAAAACGCAGGCTCCGCCCCCACTGTATATGTAAAAAATTACAGTCGTACGAAAAAAGTAGCCTCGCTGTTCATTCCATATTCCGGGCATCTTCTAGCGCTGGGTGTTGAGCCCTATATTTCACCCCGAATCAAGTCCAATCCGATTACCGCCCATTTACCTGCAGCTACCCATGTGGATGATGTTAATCCCGACCTGGAGACTTTAGCGGATGCGCAGCCAAGCTTAATCCTGACCAGCGAATACGTTGATCCGCTTAAAGCGGAACGATTAAACAGCATTGCTCCTACGATTACGATTCCATTTTTCCAGATGGACTGGAGGGGACACTTCAAAGCGGTTTCCAGAGTGATCGGCAAGGAAAAGCAGGCGAATGAATGGTTGAGCAATTACGAGACAAAAGCCGAGCGGGCCCGCAGTCAACTCAAAAAGCATATGGGGTCCTCTAACAAAGTACTAATACTCGTCATTCGCGGTGGCAAATATTACGTATATGGAAGCCGTAATGCCGGGGCGGTTATTTATGGCGACTTGCAGTTGGCTCCTCCGGAGGGAGTTAGCGGTATTTATCACTTTATGGAAATGACTGTTGAGGCTATAACGGACAGGTATGAGCCTGATTATTTAATTATACAAAACAGGGATTGTTCCGATGTAAGTAAGGCAGCCGAGCCGCTGAAAACCGGGCCTTGGAACAAGATGAAGGCTGTGCAAAAACAGCAGGTGTACTGGATTCAGGATGACCCCTCCTCATGGAATTGTTACACCTCGTTATCGCATGCATGCATTCTCGATGAGGTTGTGGAATGGTTCGTGTCACAATAATCTATGTGATCCGTCATAATTGTTCATGGCTCTTCCCTGAGTAATCGTTATAATTGTGAATGATAATCAATGTCAATCAGATGAAAAGGGGAGATTTCAGCATGTTCGATACACAAGTACATCGAGGGAAACGCCATTGGCTGCTGATTACAGCTCTGGTTTTAACGATGGTATGGATCATCACGGGGTGCGGAACTGCGGGCACGGGGCCAAGTATGACGGATGCAGGAGTGAAGCTGCCTGAGAATAAGGATACAGCAGCTCCGAATCAGAAGGATAGCCCCAAGGAGCGTACAGTTAAGCATAAGCTGGGTGATGTTAAGATCCCGGCCGAGCCCAAAAAAATAGCTGCTTTGGTATATGCCCATGCGGATCATCTGCTCGCACTTGGCATCAAGCCTCACGCGTTGGTCACTCAGACAGGAACGGAGTTTCTGCCTTATCTGAAGGACCAACTGCAAGGTGTTAAGCCGCTCGGTCTGGCACATGAACTGAATCTGGAGGCTGTATTGGCAGCCGAGCCTGATCTTATTATTGCCAACACAGGCTTTCATGAGAAAACGTATGATTCGCTCAACAAGATCGCTCCGACGGTGCTGCAGGAGAATTATCTGGATGCCATGGAGTGGTTCCGTGACACAGCCAAAATTGTAGGTAAAGAAAAAGAAGCCGATGTCGTGGTCAAGCAGCTTCTTGATAAAGCCGCACAAGCCAAAGAAAAACTATCCAAGATTGTAGGTAACCAAACGGTAGCCTTTGTAAGGGTTAGTGGTAAAGAATTGTCGGTTGTTGGAATTGAGGAACAAAATCGTGGGAAAATGACCTACTTCGGCAGTCTGTTGTATGAGAACGTTGGACTTAAGGAGCCGGACTATAAAGCAATGGGGATTGAGTTTAAAAAGTCGATTGCGACCATTTCAATGGAAAAACTGCCCGATCTGAAGGCTGATCATATTTTCATGCTCGTTCGTGATGGGGCCGACAATGAAAGGGTGTGGTCGGAACTGCAGCAAAATCCTATTTGGAAAACCCTTCCGGCTGTAAAAAATAATCATTTGTATGTAGTCAAGGATTCCGCCAAATGGTTCGCAGGGTATGGACCCATCGCTTTTAGCCAAATTATAGACGAAGCTGTTACTGCTTTGAGCAAGTAAGAATCAAATGGATAAGTACTTGCAGCCGTCGAGAGGTAATTCTAACACTCAAACTGTTGAATTGCCTCTTTTTTATGAGATAAGAAGATAGGGAAGGATTCTTCACATGAGCGATACGAAAAAAATCCTAAGAGGTTTAGAATCGTTGACAGGACCTTTTCCGCATTTTGCTGCAAATAGGTTACCGGAAAGTCCGAGTGAATGATTTCTCGATTGGTTGAATCTGGCGATGCGTTTTACTTTGGAGAAATCATAGGCTCTGGCTCTGATGAGAGAAAGGAGAGATGTTTGGCGACAAGGAGATTGAGCAAATTGCGGCTGATGTGGGAATTGAACTGTATGTGCAGTGTACCCCAACATACTTCCAGTATGGGGTAGGGTCCAAGACTGTTTAAACAGCATAACAGGAAGAATGAGCTTTCGAAAAATGGACTGCGACTCATGGAGAGAATGGGTATCATATTTCCACGTACAGTGGTATCGTATATGGTTAAGGTGCAGCTTTTGCTGTATCCTTGCTGAGGCCAGCATACAGCTTATCTTTGTATAGTTGAATATTAGGAGAACAAGGAGACCACAATGATGACGAAGAAGAGAATGGACTGGGATGCAGGAACATGGATCAATTTACCTTTGTCTTCCCGGAAAGAAGGAGATTTCCTTAAGGTTGTGCCTGAAAAGGGAAAAGACTTTTGGAAAAAGACTTTATATGGTTTTGAATATGAGGATGGGGCTGCTTTATTGGCGGAATGGGATAACACCGCGGTGGAGGTATCGTTTGAACTCGGATCATTTACGGAGCTATACGATCAGGCAGGCATTCTGTTGTATCATGGCCCGGAGCAATGGATCAAAACAGGGATTGAAATCAACGACGGCATTCCCCAGCTTTCTGTAGTCGTAACCGATGGCTATTCAGACTGGTCGCTAGCAGCTGTGCCGGAGTGGGTTGGGGAGGAGGTCACACTACGCGCCTCTATAATGAAGGATGCCGTGATTATCCGGGCACGGACGGAGCATCACGGCTGGCGTACGATTCGTGTAGCGCGTTTTCCGTACGAAACCGGAAATCAGGCCGGTCCCTATACCTGTTCACCAACCCGTGCTGGCTTCGAGGTCACCTTCACTCACTGGGGCTTTACGGAGCCGGATCAAGACCTTCATGTCGATCCTCCCGTAGAATAAACTTGTACCCAGCACCCTAACATAAGGGGTACATAAGGGAAGCTTTAGTCCGAAAACCAGCAGCGATATTCAAAAGTAATACGTATTACTTTTGAATATCGCTGCTCAAACCTTTTTGAAGGCGCTCTATTAGATTCGTACGTACCGCTGGCCATTCTTCAGCCAGAATCGAAAAATACGCTGTATCCCTGATACCGCCATCACTAGCAGGAGCATGTGCCCTGCGAATACCTTCAAAAGTAGCGCCTAAACGTTGTATGGAAGAGCGAGAACGCGTGTTGCGCGCATCGGTTTTTAATGTGACTCTAATCGTATGCCAAGATTCAAACGCATGGGTCAGCATTAGCAGCTTGCATTCTGTATTTACACCAGTGCGCTGAACTGAGGAGGCAAACCAAGTGCTTCCTATTTCAGCCACTGACGGCGGGGTCTCATCAGTAGGCGTGGGTCCCTTGGCGACGCCTGGTGGCCATGGAGGCGGCCAGGAAAAAACTTCAAGATCGAGAAATCTTGTCGTACCGATAATACGATCTGTTTCGATGTGACGAACCACAAATGGTAATGCTCGGCCTTTCGCAAAGGACATTAGAGCGCCCTCTATGTAACGTTTAGTTTCTTCCAGTCCAAATGGCACATTTGTATAAGTGTAAGTCGACCTATCTTCCGAAGCGGCATTGCAGAGATCATTCACATGATCAATCGTCATGGGTTCTAGACAGACTAGACGACCTCGTAGCCTCACTGGCGTAAGCATGGTATCACAACCTTCAGATTTCATTTTAGTAATTATACCCCTTTTGATGACTAATTGCTGCTCCTCTTATACACATTCTATAGACAGCTAAATGCTGAGGATTTGATTCATTTTCCTACGCCAAATCAATCACTTTGATCTTGATCAATTCAAAAATTCAGGTTTAGAATTGAAAATTTTACCGGATGGAGAAATCCCGTTCACACGAAAAGGGCGGGAGCGGTCTGGGAATGTCTATATGCCAGCGTATTGTGGAGGCTCACGGAGGGATGATTACGGCTTATCGATCACCGGAAGGTGGATTGTGAATTGAGTATTGTAAACGATTACAAATGATATCATCAATAATAACATATTAGAGCATATTATCAAACATTAATTTAGCTTATCGAGCTTAAATGAACATGTATATAACCTGTACAAAGATAGGTTGTTCTTTCATTTTACCATTAATTATGCGCTAATCATAAAAAAAATGTGCAAGGAATGTTAAAAATAGTATTGACAGAAATGTTTACCAGTGATAATTTAAAAATACAAATAAGAGCATAAATGAACATTTATTTGCGTGCTAATGTTTGTTTGAAAGGGGCATGACCATGTTACCTGCTGAAAGAAAATTGAGAATTGTTGAATTTGTAAGACAGCATCGTGCTGCTTCAGTTGCAGCATTAGCCTTGGAATTTGATGTTCATGAAGCAACAATTCGCAGGGATTTGGCGGAGGTAGAACAGGAAGGACTGCTCAAGAGAACTCACGGAGGAGTTATCGTGGAGCAATTGACACATAACGAGCCTTCCTTTAATGAGAGGTCCAATGTGCAGCTTGAGCAAAAGATGAGAATTGGCAAGATGGCTGCCAGCATGGTGGAGGACGGAGATCATATCATCATTGATTCAGGTACAACTACGCTTCACATTGCCAAGAATTTGATCTACCGCTCCAACATTACTGTTGTAACCAATGATATGAATATCGCAGCAGAGCTGCGTGATTCCCCGGGTATCAAGATTACAGTAACCGGTGGCGATCTGTATCCCTCAAGCTTTATGCTCAACGGGATGTTTACGGATCAAGCGCTTCGGTCGCTGCATGTATCCAAAGCTTTTATCGGTACACCGGCCATTCATCCGAAGCATGGATTAATGCATCCGGAAGCCCAACTTGTTCTCGCCAAGCAAGGAATGATTAACGCGGCACAGGAAGTAATTGTAGTTGCCGACGACACCAAAATCGGTAAGTTATCCCTGCATACGGTTACGCCAAATTCCACTATTCATTCTTTAATTACAGGCAAGGATATTACGGAATATGACAGAAAGCAATTTCTGGATTCCGGAATGAATGTCATTCTTGTTTAACATCCAATGATTCTTTCAAGGTTGCTCGTACAATCTCGAAATTTCATAAATAATTACAAAATAAACGGAGGTGTTTTAGTTAGTGGTCAGCAGAATAACCGGCACCGTACCTTCACGAACTCTACGCTTAACTAAGCCGAGTGAGATTCAAGAGTTGGTAGTCGAAAGGGAAATCCGCAAGAATGAAGTTGCTGTGGAGCCAACCATCGCGAGTATATGTCACGCAGATCTGCGTTACTTTAGTGGACAGAGAAAGCCGGAGGTATTGGCCAGAAAATTACCGATGGCCTTACTGCATGAAGGGATCGGCACAGTGGTCGAAAGCAAGTCAACCAAGCTCTCCGAAGGTCAGCGAGTACTCATTGTTCCAAACTTACCGGGCTATTTACTTCGCGGGATCGAACCTGAGGAATGTTGTCCAGCATGCAGGAATGAGATTGAAGATAACTATTGTTATCACTCTGAATTTCTGGGAAGCGGTACGGATGGGATTGCGCAAAGCCGATTGGTGCTTCCTGAGGAGTGCGCGATTCCGATTCCCGATTCCATACCCGACGAAATTGCCGTTTTGGCGGAATTATGCAGCGTTTCTTACAGAGCCTTAAGAAGCGTCAGTCACCTGTTGGATCGGGGTCGCATTGCAGTATTCGGTGATGGACCAGTTGGATATTTAACTGCAGCCATGCTGCATCATGCGTATTCAATCGATAGGGACCGTTTAGTTGTGTTCGGAGCCATACAAGAAAAGGTGGACCAATTTACTTTTGCAACGACAGAGATGGTGCAGAACTACGATTTCTTATCTGGTGAGAAAGTTGATATTGTGGTGGAATGTACAGGCGGGCGATTTAGCGAAAGTGCTATCAATCAGGGGATCGATATTCTAAAGCCTGGGGGTCATCTCATAGCAATGGGGGTTAGCGAGGATCTGGTACCGATCAATACAAGAGATGTGCTAGAGAAAGGAATTACGCTTCACGGTAGCAGCCGAAGTTCGGTGAGTGATTTTAAACAAGTACTGAAGGTAATGGAAAGCACAGCTTGCCAGGAAACGTTAAGAAAATTGCTTCCGGAGAAGTATACAGTGGTGAGCACGGCAGAAGACCTTGCTGGCGCTATGGAATCTGCCATGTCTCACAGGGACTGGAAAAAAACAATCCTCGACTTTCACTGGTGACACAGTGAAAGTCGTATAAAGAATTGTATCACATAACTGAATAATTGTTAATAACGGTAATTGAATTCCCGTTTCTTTTTGTAAACGCAATCATTTAAGGTCTTGGAATCATTGGTGAGGAGGATTGCACTTGGCATCTATTGAATTCGTACAAGTAACGCAGTCATTTGACAAAAATATTATTATTGAAGGTCTCGATTTAAAAATTGAAGACGGCAAATTCACGGTATTGGTAGGTCCGTCAGGCTGCGGGAAGACAACACTCCTAAGAATGATTGCCGGACTTGATCCCCATACTTCCGGATCGGTGCTTATCAACGGCAAGGACGTGACACGAATAGCTCCGGGTCAAAGAGGAGTAGCCATGGTATTTCAGAACTATGCCATTTACCCAACTATGTCCGTAAGGGAAAACATTGAATTTGGTCTGAAGAACAATAAGGTAGCCAAAGAGGAACGAACCCGATTAGTAGAGGGTATCAGCTCAACGGTGGGGTTGTCTGACTATCTGGATCGTAAACCGTCCACCTTATCAGGCGGACAGCGTCAGCGTGTGGCCTTGGCCCGCGCTATGGTCAAGAAACCATCCGTATTTCTTATGGATGAACCGCTGTCCAATCTCGATGCCAAATTGAGAGTGCAGATGCGTATTGAACTCATTGAAATGCATAAAAAGCTCGGTACGACTTTTGTGTATGTCACTCATGATCAAGTAGAGGCGATGTCGATGGCGGACACCATTGTATTAATGAATCGCGGGCGAATCCAGCAGGAGGCGCCACCTGAGGTCATCTACCGTCGGCCGAGTAACCTTTTTGCAGCACAATTTATCGGAGTTCCACCCATGAATGTAGGTGAGTTGGGTGTAGACGGGGTGAAGTTCGGCTTCCGTCCGGAGAGCGCAGTGCTGACCACCGAACCCGGTGACTCACATTTTTCCATGCGGGGCGTGGTAGCCACAAGAGAAATGCTGGGGTCTGAAACGATCTATCAGGTTAAATCCGGCGAGAATGCTTTTATGATCAAATGTATAGAAGATTTGTTTTCTTTTGATCAGGAGGTTTATGTTGGCGTGGATGCGGCTAAGCTCTTTTTCTTTGGGGCGGATGAGAATCGTATTGATGAGGACGATATCCGTTTTGGCAACTATATGAACATGCTGAGAGGGCAGCGATATGGATAAAAAACGAATATGGGAAGCGACTCGACCCTACGTGATGGTCTTGCCCGCTATGGCAGGTATTATTTTGTTCGTCATATACCCGGTGTTCTATTTGATTAAACTCAGCTTTTATAAATACAACCTGATGAACAAGGATAAAAGCAAATTTATCGGATTTGACAATTACGCGCAAATATTCACTCGCGAGGATTTCTACAGCGCTCTAACCAATACGGTTGTCTACACAATAGGGGTCGTAGCGCTTACGATGATTTTATCGATGCTGATTGCTATTTGGCTGAACAAAAAGACCCGCTTCAATGCGGTCGTGCAAGCAGGTATCTTCACTCCGCATATCATTTCCATCGTGTCTGTCGCTCTGGTGTGGATGTGGCTTATGGAGCCTAGTCACGGCATATTGAACTTCCTGCTCAAGGCTATCGGCCTGCCTACTTCTTCATGGCTGCAGAGCTCAAGTACCGCCATGATCTCTGTGATTATCGTGTCGGTCTGGCAAAATATCGGCTATTATACGTTAATCATCGTCGCTGCGCTTCAAAGCGTGCCACCCAGCATCTATGAGGCCGCTGCACTTGATAATGCAAGCAGGTTCAAGATTTTCTACAAGATCACATTACCGCTTATTTCTCCGCAGCTGTTTTTCATTTTAATCATTATGACGATCGGCTCCTTTAAGGTGTTTGATACCGTCAAAATTATGACCGCAGGCGGTCCGAATAATGCCACTACGACACTCGTTTACTATATTTACGAATTTAGAACGAACAGTATTGGTTACGCTTCGGCAACCGGCGTGGTATTGATGGCGATCATTGCCATTTTGACGTTTATCTACTTCCGACTGCTGTCCAAAAAGGTGCATTATCAATAAGCTGCCGAGATGATCAAGACAAAGGAGGTGTGTAATCGGTGACATTCGATATGAAATTCGTTAAGGGAACATTTGGATTTATATGTAAGGCTGCCATTTTGATGGTGTTTGTATTCCCGTTTCTATGGATGATTTCAACCTCTCTGCAAACCTTTCAGGAAACATTGACGTTTCCGCCAACGTGGATTCCGGCTTGGCCGCAGTGGAATAATTTTGTGCAAGCGATGCAGTCAGGGCCGTTTTTGACCTACGCCAGAAACTCTCTTGTTGTCACATTGTCCGTCATTATCCTGCAGTTGGTTGTGATGATACCGGCCGCGTATGCCTTTGCCAAATACAAGTTTGTGGGGAAAGAATTGTTATTTGCCCTGGTTTTGCTGGCATTTATGATACCCGGGCAGGTTACGTTCATTCCTGTATACCTGATGCTGGCGGATTGGGGAGTAATTAATTCGCTTTTACCGCAAATTATTCCTTTCATGGCAAACGCATTTGGGATATTTCTATTGCGCCAATATTTTATGCAAATTCCGCAGGAAATCATAGAATCAGGACGATTGGATAACGCCAGTGAATTGAAAATTATATGGAAAATCATGATTCCCATGTCAATGCCTGCATTAGCAACGATCGCTTTATTCAGCTTTGTCAGTCATTGGAATGATTATTTCTGGCCATTGGTCATGACAGATTCGGCGCAGGTTCGACCTTTGACCATGGGAATCGCCATGCTGAGGGAGACCGAAGGGATCAGCAACTGGCACATTATCATGGCAGGTAATGTCGTGTTGGTTGTTCCTATTCTTATCGTATATCTGTTTACTTCCAGACAAATTGTCAAAGCTTTTGTTTACTCCGGGATCAAATGATGCCCGAATCGCGATATATACGAAAACTATAAATCATATGGAGGTTATCCGTTATGAAGAAAACGCTTTCAACTGGATTGTTGTCGATGACAATGCTGTCGACTCTGCTTGCAGCTTGCAGTGGTGGTCCACCGCAGCAAACCATGGAACCGAAGACCACTCCTCAAGCCTCAACGACTGCACCTGCGCCGACGGGTACGGGGGGTAAAAAGACTGTGCAATTCTGGCATTCCTTAGGCGGCAAAAACGGCGAATACACCGATGCTATGATCAAACGGTTTAATGCGTCCCATGACAAAATCGAAGTGGTCGGAACCTTTCAGGGGTCCTATGATGAGACCGTTACCAAGCTTCAGCAGGCGGTTGCTGCTAAAAGCGGACCGGATGTATCGATGCTGGAACGCGCTTATGTGCAGATGTTTGCAGACTCGGACGTGCTGGAAGACATGAATCCTTTTCTTAAAAAGTCGGGATTAAGCAGTGATGACTTTACTGCCGGCCTGATGGGACATTCGACATTTGATAAGAAATTAGTATCCTTGCCATTGAATCGTTCCACGCCGATTTTACATGTGAACAAGACGATGCTGGATGAAATAGGACTCGCTGTACCGAAAACATGGGACGAATTGAACAAAGTCGCCAACGCTCTGGTAATCAAAGAAAATGGAGAATTCAAGCGCTATGGGTACAGCATGCCTTACGACACCTGGTATCCGATTGCCATGATCAGCCAAGCCAAGGGCAAGTTTTTTAATGATGCCAATACTTCAATCGGATTTAATAATGGTGAAGGTGTAAAAACTTTTAAATTTCTGAAGGATATGCAAAGCACTGGCGCTCTGTATTATCCACCTGCACAGGATTCGGGCAACATTGTCAATCAGATGTTTACCAGCGGTAAGATCGGCATGATGTTCCAATCCACCGGTGTCATCGGCAGTTTAACCGATTCAGTGAAGTTTGATTATGTAACGGCATTCCTGCCGATGGATCAAGTGTATGCGAACCCTACTGGAGGAGCCAACGTAGCATTAATGTCGGATTCCAAAAATAAAGAGGCCGCATGGGAATTTATTCGTTGGACCATGACAGATCCTCAAGGCGGCTTACAATTCATTTTAGATTCAGGTTATCTGCCTTTCACTAAAAAAATGGTGGAATCCCAACAGATGAAGGATCTTTGGGCCAAACAGCCGAATCGCAAAGTGGCTTACGATCAGCTTCAATATGCGATCGATACGAATAAGAATGTAGCTTGGACGCAGGTTAATCAAGAATTCAACAAAGCCATTCAGGCCATTATGTATGACAACAAGAATATAGAGGCGACTCTGGATACCTTTAAGAAAGAAACAGAACGGATTATTAAAAAGTAGGTGAAAAGGATGGGAAATTGCTCATGATTGAACGTCTTGAAAACAATACTGACATCATTGTAGCGGCACATAGAGGATTAAAATCCGATTATCCGGAAAACACGCTGTTTGCCTTTCAAAAAGCACTTGAGTCTGAAGTGGATATGCTGGAGTTTGATCTCCGGCTATCCAAGGATGGTGTTGTTATGGTCATACACGATGAAACTTTGGAACGTACCACGAATGGTTCCGGTCAAGTAAGCGACTACACATGTGCTGAGCTTAAGCAGTTGGATGCGGGGGCATGGTTTGGACCTGTATTCGGGGGACTGAAGATTCCGACCTTTGAAGAACTGTGCAGGCTGCTTGCCGCCTACCCTGATGTGCTCCTAAATGTGGAGATTAAGCCGAGCCCACATGCAAAAGAGGTTGCGGATAAGGCGGTAGCGATGCTGGAGGCGTATGACTACCTTCCACGCTGCGTTTTCACGAGCTTTGATGCGGAGATTATTGCTTATATCCACGATAAGTACCAATTAAAGACCCAGGGATTCCCTGCAGAGCTGATGTCTAATTTTGTTAATGGACCGGATGGCACCTACTCCAAGATGTGGGCAGCAGGTATCAGTATGAAGCTGTTGACACCAATGATCGTCAAGGATTTTTTGAATATGGGTATTAAACCATGGTGCTACTGCCCTGATATCGATCAACAGGTTTATTATGCATTAGGTTGTGGCGCATTTTTGATGACCTGCAACAACCCGCGGCCTGCAATGCGGATTCGGGGTCAGATAAAATAATAGAGAGGTGACCTATGAAATCTGTTACTGGAACCATGAAACAAGTAATTCGTCGGTCATTTAACAGAAAACATCTTTTGAAAATTGTAATTGGAGCTGCAGTACTAAGCCTGCTTCCCTTATCTTCTTCCACTACCCAAGCAGAACACGATGTTTTAAAATCAAAGATGTTTGTGCTTTCGGACCCGGCTTCTGAATGGATCCATGAAAAAGCGCTGCAGGATGGTACGGTAATGCAATCGTTCGCCTTCGATAACGTGAATCAGCATATTTATGTGGTTCAATTAATGGCAGGCGGGCAGCAGCTGCCGGGAGAAAACGCTGTGGTTAGCGGAGCAAACAGGGATGCAAACGGCGATTTGGCATTAACGCAGCTAGATATGCAGGGCAATAAGCTTGGCTATATGTACCTGAAAGGATTCGGTCATGGAGTTCAAATCGGTGTGGAAACGGTTGGCGAAACAGCCTATTTATGGACAGAAACGGATTCTGTAAAGGAGGGCAGCAGCGGCTGGGGAACGCAAATTGGCAGATTCCCATTCGAGAACGGTAAGATTCTCAGCACAGAATCGCCGGAAATTGAAAAATACCGCCTTGTGGAAGGCTCGGATCGGACGACTGTCAATATTGATGCGGCTAATGGATTGTTGACCCTGCGTTATCGTGTTAATGGTGTATTCCGTTTCGGCGTGTATGAGTTGGAAGAAATCAAAAGGAACCATTACATTCCCTTGGCTGACGTTCTTCAACCGCCGGTTGGTACTTTCCAAGGATTTGCTTCCTACGGCGGGTATTTGTACCTTCTTGAAGGCAGTTCTTACGGTTCGGCCGGTTCGGCTGCGCCTATCGGGAATACTTACATCACAGCTGTAGATTTAAACACGGGAGATGTTATTGACAAGCAGCTCATAACAGCGGGAGATACGCTCTCATTCAGAGAACCGGAAGGACTCAGCATTCATCTTACCGATTCCCTACACCCGGAGAACGCTCAATTAAGTTTCGGTTTCGCCTCCAATTTTACGCCTAACCGATTGGCAAATATTTATTATGTAGACCGGCTGCTTCCTCCTGAGGCCGCTCTGAATATGCCAGCACTAAGGACTGACTCGGCTATTGATATGGAGGCAATTACGGATTGAAGGATGGGACTGGAATTGATCGATATGTGGCATAACCTATTTTCGGTAACTCATTTTGAAATGTATCTACGCATCTTGATGAGTGCTTTTGTAGGTTTTATTATTGGATTGGATCGTGAAACCAAAAATAAACCGGCTGGTATTAAAACATTCATGTATGTTTGTGTATCCAGCGCATTATTAACGATTATTTCGATATACAGTGTGGAGCAGTATAGTTCGGAAACGAACCGGACCATGATGGATCCCATGCGTTTGGCGGCTCAAATTGTAGCCGGCCTTGGATTTCTGGGAGCTGGTGTTATTCTGAAGGACGGCTTTCAAGTGAAGGGGTTAACTTCGGCAGCAATGATCTTATTTGTAGGCGGTGTTGGTATTGGGATCGGCGCCGGGTTTTATGGACTCATTGTTTTTACCGTACTCATCTCCATGGTTGTGGCTCGAATGGGCAATTATATCGAATCCAACCGACTTGCTAGATCAAAATTGGTTCAGTCGGAGAACATCGTCACACGTTCGGATGCTTCCGATTGCTGATTGAGAGAGGTTAATCCAACAATAGCAAAAACATCCCTGACCATGGCTGTCGTCAAAGCGCTACAGTCGGTTCGGGATGTTTTTGGCTTTCTAATTTCGTTAAACAAATGATTTTGGGGTGGTGAGGTAATTTGAATTTAGGAGGAACAGTACGATGAAAAAGAAGCCGCATATACTTATATTTAACCCTGAACAATGGCGCAGTGATGTCATGGGCCATATGGGAAATCCGGCTGCCGTAACTCCCTATTTGGACCAGCTGGTATTCCTGCCCCACAAGACTGGAGCACCAAGCCAAACCTGATGAAAGGAATTTATGAGCAGCAGCATTTACAAGCCTGGACGGAGGAACGGTGGAACGAGCTTCGTGCAACCTATTACGGAATGTGCGCCCGTGTCGACAAACAATTCGCCATGGTGAACGAACTGGACGAGTTATATGATTTAATCAATGATCCCGGAATGGCTGATGTGTTGGCAGAGCTGAAGGAACGCTTGCTAACCTTCTATCAGGAAACCTGCGATGCCGTCCCGCATTATACGAATAAGCGAGGCTAAATGGTAATGGAATAAGCCACCGAAGCATGTCCAAATGTTTCGGTGGCTTATTTATTGGAGAAAACAGCATATAGCTTGAATACGATAACAGAAAGACAAACATAAGAAGTCGGTATTGTGAATGGTTTCAAAGTTTATTTTTATTTATGATTATTGAAAACGATTACACAATCCGCTGGAGGCTTTCGGATATGCATAATGAAACCAAGGAAATACCAGATTGGGCAAATCTACAAGTATTGGAGAGAGGCTTACTGCCCTCTCATGCTCATTTGATCCCTTACGATAGCTGGGAGCATGCTTTAGGGCAATCCTCTGAGGCGTCCGCCTATTATCAGGGATTGAATGGAGATTGGCCGTTTATGTATGCAGAATCTCCGATCGAGGCACCGCTGGATTTTATGGACCCAGACTATTCTACGGCCGATTGGCCTGTTATACCCGTGCCCTCCAACTGGCAGCTGCATGGGTACGGACGACCCCATTATAGCAGTTGTCCCTATCCATTTCCCATTGACCCGCCTCATGTGCCAAGCCGTAATCCGGTAGGCTGCTATCGTCGATCCTTTAAGGTAGCCGACATATGGTCCGATAGACGAGTTCATCTGGTTTTCGAAGGTGTGGATTCAGCATTTCATGTATGGATCAATGGGCAGTTTGCCGGTTACAGTCAAGGCAGTCACTATCACGCTGAATTCGACATTACTTCATATGTGCAGCCTGGGGAAAACAGCTTGTCCGTTCGCGTCTATCAGTGGTCGGATGGAAGCTATCTGGAAAGTCAGGATAAGTGGCGGCTGAGCGGAATTTTCCGTGATGTTTATTTACTCTCGTATCCTAATATATCGGTTCGCGATGTATGTGTTCAGACTCGATTGGCGACAGGGAACAGCCGTGCAGAATTGGATATTCGCGTGGATACTGCTAATCGGTCAGGTAGAAGCGGTCTTAAGCCTTCTAAGCTGAGATTGACATTGCTGGACGGGCAGGGAAAGCAGGTTTTTGACCATTATTACAAGAAGTTAATCGATCCAGAACCGAGCAGCGAGCAGATCATTCAGGTTGTGAAGCCTATAGAAAGTCCACTTCTGTGGTCGGCTGAGACACCGAACTTGTATGTACTTTTGTTAACCTTATATGATGCAGAGCAAACAATGTCCGAGGTATTGAGGGTCTCAGTAGGCTTCCGCGAAATTCGGATTGAAGCAGGACAGATGCTGGTCAATGGCAGTCCGATCACGATTAAGGGTGTTAATCGTAATGAGTTTGACCCCGACCTGGGATATGTGACGACGCTGGAGTCCATGAAGCGGGACATTACTATCATGAAGCAGCATCATATCAATGCAGTTCGTCTGTCTCATTATCCGAATGATACAAAATGGTTGGAACTGTGCGACAGCTATGGTCTGTATGTCATCGATGAGGCTGATCTGGAAACGCATGGTTTTCATTTTATAGGCAACGAAAGCTATTTATCCTCACATCCGGATTGGGAAGCAGCCTACTTGCAGCGAGCCGAACGAATGGTGGAGCGGGATAAAAATTATCCGTCCATCATCATGTGGTCGCTTGGTAATGAATCCGGTTATGGTCCAAATCATGATAAGATGGCACAATGGATTCGAGCAGTGGATACCACCCGACCTGTTCATTATGAACGGGCATATGATGCCCCGGTTGTCGATATCGTCAGCAGCATGTATCCGTCTGTAGCAATGGTTGTTGAAGAGGGTCAGAAAGACGATCCACGTCCTTACTTGATGTGCGAGTTCGGTCATGCGATGGGGAATTCGACTGGCAATTTGCAGGAGTACTGGGAAGCTATTGATAAGTATCCCAGGCTGCTCGGTGGATTGATTTGGGAGTGGGCCGATCAAGGCATTCGTCAGGTTGATGAGCATGGCCGAGCTTGGTACGCTTACGGTGGTGACTTTGAGGATGAGCCGAACAGCGGTCATTTTTGCCTGGATGGGTTGCTGTTTCCGGACAGGAGCTTGAAGGCAGCTATATTGGAATATAAAAAGGTGATCGAGCCTGTTAAGATTGAAATGGTAGAGGATAACGATAAGGATAATAACACAATTGATTTAGGAACAACTCCAGGAGCTTCTCAGCATCGAGTAATAAAGATCAAGAATAAATACGACTTTTTGACCTTGTCTCATCTTGATGGTGAATGGCAGCTGCTGCGTGATGGTAGGGTCGTGACGTCAGGTGAACTGCCGTTACTGCAAACACCTGCGGGTGCAGAAGAGAACATACCCGTACTTTTACCCGTAGATGCCATGATACAGGGAGGCGAATATTGGCTGCATGTCTGTTATAAGCTAAGAAACGATACGCTATGGGCACAGAAGGGGCATGAAGTGGCCTGGAGTGATCTCGCTTTAGGATACATCAAGCACCCGAGTAAGCATGAGGAAACCTTGCCGCTGCTCAAGCTGGAGGAAACGTTGGACGCCATAAGGATAGGAGACAGCAGTTCCTTAATCGCGTTTAGCAAGGCGCAGGAAATCATCTCCTCATGGCGCTTTAAGGGATTGCAGCTGCTCTCCGCTGGACCTGTTATTCATTTATGGAGAGCACCGGTTGACAACGATGTTCATATGGCTAAAGAATGGATCAAGGCTGGATATAATCGTTTGGTGATTCAGCAGCATCATCTTACGATTGAACCTCCCGGTGAACAGGGTGCACGACTTATTGTACAAGGTGTAATCGGTGCAAGAGGTGAACCCATTGCCTTCCGATCCAAGACAGTGTACACGTTTACAAATAGCGGTGAGCTTATACTGGAGGTTAGTCTCGAGCCAAGAGAAGGATTGCCGCCGTTGCCGCGATTTGGAATTGAGCTGCGAATGCCAGTGGAATTTAACCAATTGAGCTGGTTTGGCAGAGGCCCGCATGAATGTTATGCCGATCGCAAGGAAAGTGGAAAATTGGGTGTACACAGTGGTTCTGTACAGGAGCAGTTTGTACCCTACATTAAACCTCAGGAAAATGGAAATAAATCCGAGGTGCGATATGCCAAGGTAACGAATCATGAAGGAGTCGGTCTGTTGTTCAGCGGGCTGCCGTTATTCGAATTCAGTGCTCATCATTATGAGACCAAGGATATGACCTTAACGAAAAATGTTCATTTATTGACACGTGTTGAGGAAACGATTATCAAAATCGATGCTGCACAGAGTGGTTTAGGCAATCATAGCTGTGGCTACGCTCCCACACTGGAACCGTATTTAATTGAAGCAAAACCTATGAAATTTACAGTGCGTATACAGCCCGTGCAGCGAGACTTATAGACTTAAAAATCGAATGGAGGTTTCACGATGACAATTCGTGTGATTGCTTGCAAAACGGAATATATGACAAACCCGCTGGGCCTTGACGAGCGTAAACCCAGACTATTTTGGCAGCTGGAGACGGAGGAGCGTGAGACGAACCAGAAGGCTTACCAGATACTGGTTGCCAGTACACGTGAAAAGCTGAATCATCATGAAGGTGATTTATGGGATAGCGGCAAGGTTGAGTCTCGGCAATCGGTTCATGTTGTGTACGAGGGTAAGCCTGTGAAATCGGAAGGCGAATATTTCTGGAAAGTACGCGTCTGGGATCATCATGAACGTACCTCGGACTGGAGCGAAACCGCGTTTTGGACAATGGGCATTTTATCACGTGGAGAATGGAAGGCAACCTGGATTGGACGGAAAGCGGAAGAGGATATCGATATGCAGCCCTCTCCTTATTTTCGCAAGGAGTTTACAATCAAAGGACCGGTGAGACGTGCCGTAGCTTACGCAACCGCGCTTGGACTGTTTGAATTAAGGGTTAATGGAGAAGCTGTCGGGGATCGTTTTGCACCGGGCTGGACGGATTATGATACGCGTGTTCAGGTATCAGCCTTTGATTTGACCGACAAGCTTCAGGAGGGTGCGAATGCTTTCGGTGCGATTCTTGGTGACGGCTGGTACTCGGGATATGTCGGATTTTTGGGGAGAAGTGTGTATGGGGAAAGACCGTTTTTCCTTATGCAGGTCAATATTGATTATGCGGATGGAACCAGAGAAAGTGTTATCACGGATGCAAGCTGGAAAACAGCGAGGGGACCGATTCAATATTCGGATATGATTAAAGGTGAAACCTATGACGCTCGTCTGGAGCTTACTGGCTGGGATCTTCCGGCCTACAACGATGCGGCATGGGAAGAGCTGGATATCCGCCCAGGCTATAATGGATTGCTGGTTGCCGCCGTCGAGCCGCCGGTTCGCATTACACAAGCTGTAAGGCCGATTGATGTTAGAAAGACGGAGCAGGGCAGCTATATTTATGATATGGGACAAAATATGGTCGGCTGGACCGAGCTCAGAGTCAAGGGAGAGCGCGGTACGAAGATTACGCTCAGTCATACGGAGATGCTTAACCCTGACGGGTCGATGTATCTGGACAATCTACGTGAGGCCGTGCAGCAAAACCACTATATATGTAAAGGAGAAGGGGAGGAGCGTTATGAGCCCCATTTTACATTCCAAGGCTTCCGCTATGTGGAGCTGATTGGATATCCGGGAGAGCCGGGGCCGGATGCTGTACTTGGGAAAGTCGTCCATTCTGATACACCACTCACGGGCAAGCTTACAACCTCTGATGAAATGGTCAATAAGCTGTACGCTAATATTACGTGGGGTCAGCGAGGCAATTTTCTTTCTGTGCCTACGGATTGCCCACAGCGAGATGAACGTCTGGGTTGGACAGGAGATGCGCAAATATTTGCCCGTACAGCCTCTTATAATATGGACGTATCGCGCTTTTTCACCAAATATATGTGGGATGTGATTGACAGTCAGCAGCCCTCGGGAGCGTTTGCCGATGTGGCTCCAGATGCCGGTTGGATTCGTTATAAAAACTGGAGTACCCGCTTAAACTGGTTTGCTCCCGACAATGCGGGGTGGGGGGATGCGGGGGTTGTTATTCCCTGGACGCTATATTTGATGTATGGGGATACGGAAATCCTGCGGACCCATTATGCGGCTATGGTCCGCTGGGTCGAGTATTTGCAGGCGAATACGAATGATCTCGTTCGGCCCGATTATGCCAACTACGGGGACTGGCTGTCCATTGATGCGGATACACCGAATGAAGTGCTGGCAACAGCTTACTTTGCCTATAGCACAAAGCTGCTTGCGCAAATTGCCGGGGTTCTCGGTCACGCAGCCGATGAGCTGCATTACCACTCCTTGGTTGAGCAGATTGCCGCGGCATTCCGCAATGCCTTTATAGACAGCGAAGGACAGATTCACGGGAATACGCAGACCGTTTACGTACTGGCCCTTCAATTTGGACTGCTGACAGAGGCGCTGCGGCAGCAAGCAATCCAGCATCTTGTGAACGATATCGAGCGCCGTGGCAACCGATTATCGACTGGATTTCTCGGTGTAGGCTATTTATTGCCGGCTCTCACTGACAATGGCAGACTGGATATTGCCTATAAGCTGTTGAGTCAAGAAGCATTTCCATCCTGGATGTATTCTATCAAGCATGGAGCGACAACGATCTGGGAGCGTTGGGACGGCTGGACCGAAGAAAACGGCTTTCAGACGCCGGGCATGAACTCGTTCAATCACTATTCGCTTGGATCGATAGGGGAATGGATGTACCGTTATATGGCTGGTATCGATACGGATGCCGAACAACCCGGGTTTCAGCACGCCGTTATCCGACCACAGCCAGGAGGGAGCTTGACTTGGGTTCAAGCAGATTATGATTCGTTATACGGTACGATTTCTGTGGAATGGAGCGTATCTGACCGTGGGATATTCCGTTTGCAGGTCAAGGTGCCAGCCAATGCAGCTGCTACCGTATATGTACCGGGCAGCGGAGTACAGGTCGATGGCGTTGAGATTCAAGGTGACAGCATAGGTGCGTCTGCTGTAATTGGCTGCTACCCTCTGGGTGAAGCAGATGGTGTCTCCCGATTCCGAATCGGTTCAGGTGTTTATGTATTCGAGAGCGAAGGGTTTCCTGCATAAAACAGTTTACAGAAATCAAGCGGCGTTATATCGTTAGTATAGCGGTACGGACATGGTGAGTAGTGCTACACCTATCCGTAAAAAAGCAGACAGGATCGAAGCAGCAGAGCGGCAGCGCTTATGCTGGCTTCCTTCACTGTCTGTAGTTGTTTATGAGCAGCATAAGGACTGTTCAGCGCCACCAATTTCATGCACCTATATCCCCATTTGGGAGGAGACACCATGCGCTTACATCTATCAAAAGGAATCCTGGGAGCAGCTCGTTCCTTATTTACGAGTATTCGGGTGACGCTGCACTTAAGTTACTTTGTCGTCATATTGCTCGGAATTACTTTGGTCGGAACCGTTTCCTTCTACGTCTCCTATCAATCGATGCTGGAGCGTGTGGAGTCGGCAAGCTTTCAGATTGTCAGGCAAATCGAGAAAAATATGGATAACGATTTTCAGAACAAACGAAATCTGCTGCTCGCTCCTTACTACAATCAGGAATATATAGATGGAATCAACGCTTACGCAACGATGGACGAGCAGGCCCAATTTCTGTTTCGACAAAAAATCGGTGACTTGTTTCTGAAAAGCTTCAACATTACCCCGATTCGCGATTTTAAGCGCTTTCAAATTTACTACAGCAGCGGCGAGCTTCTTAATGCATCAGATGCGTACAAAGCGATCGCTGCCAAGGATGTACAAAATGCCGATTGGTTTCGCCAAACGGTAGCTAAGGACGGACGTGTTCACTTTAATGCTCCGCTTACCAGCACGCCTGCAGAAACAGGGGAAGCTGCTTATTCTTCCTCGCTGCTGATTCGAGACTTCTCGAATCCGGTCAATTTTGTTATCGTGCGTGCGGAATACAATGATGAATTATTTCGCAGCATAGGCCAGAACGATAACCTGTCCGCCAGCAGCCGCATCGTTATTTTGAATGAGCATAATCAGCAGGTCTACAGTTCCTCTGAGCGTCCGGATACGGCATCAGAGCCAGGTATGCTGTCTCTTATTAACAGTGAAAGCGGCAAGTTCTGGTATGGAACCGGTCAAGAGGAAAGGCTGGTTGCTTACACACGATCCGATTATTCCAATTGGAAAGTGGTGCTGGTCACGCCGAAGAAAGAAATATTCGGACCGTTGGATCAAATCAAAACGACGACTCTGGTTACCGCATTGATTGCGTTTGTCGTAACCTTATGTATTTCTTTATTGTTTGGAAGAAGCATTACCAATCCGATTCTGGACTTATACAAAACCGTGAATCGGGTCAAAAGAGGCGATTTTTCAGTTCGTGTTCATGTGAAAAGAAGTGATGAAATCGGGCGAATTGCGACGAATTTCAATGATATGCAGGATGAACTGCAGACGTTGATTGAATCCAAATACATTTACCAGATCAAGCTGCAGCAGGTGGAACTGGCGATGCTGTACTCCCAGATCAACCCGCATTTTCTGTACAATACGCTGGATAGTATCAAAGCGATGGCTGATTATTACAAGGTTGAGGATATTGGGGACATGGCACAATCGCTTGCCGATATGTTTCGGTATAATACCAAAAGCAAGGATGAGGTTGTGACACTCCGTGATGAGCTGGAGCAGATTGATGCTTATATGAACATTCAGCGGACGCGGTTCGAGGATAAGCTAGCCTACGAGCTGGACATTGAAGAGGAGCTGTATACGTTTGCTATTCTCAAAATGACGCTGCAGCCTCTGGTGGAAAACGCCGTCTTTTATGGAGTGGAGCAAAAGCTTGGCAAAAGCACGATCCGAATCACTGCCCGCAAAGAGGATAACCATATGCTGCTGACGATTAGCGACGATGGCGTAGGGATGAGTGGGGAGCGTTTACAAGAAATCTATGCCAGATTGGGCGAACCCTTCTATATGGAGCATCTTCCGGTCGCAGCATCCGAGGGTGGTATTGGGCTCAGGAATGTGTATGCTCGTTATGCGATCAGGCTGGGTGACCAATTTGAGTTCCAAATCGATAGTCAAGCTGGACATGGAACCTCGGTGACACTCAAGCTGTCAGCGGAAAATTCACTTACCAAACCTCAGTAAGAATATTCAACATTAATGGTCGAAATCATGGATATGGCTTTGGAAAGCGTTTGCATATAATCAAGTTGTAAGCGATTCCTTGAGGAGGTCTAAATAAATGAACAAGAAGAAAACGGTGGTTTCGTTGTTGGCGTTCTGTATGACGGCAGCGGCTTTGGCCGGTTGTGGATCAAGTAATACAGCAGCCCCAGCGGTCGACACTAAGAAAGCGGATACAGGAGCGGCACCTGCGGCGACAGAGCCAGCGAAGAAAAAAGATCCCGTTACCCTGACATTTGTCATCGCGAATACGGTCGATGCTGCGCCTTTCAACAAAATTTTTGAAGCCTACCAAAAGCAAACCGGCAACAAAGTCGAGCTGCAAGCGCTGCCGGGCGGCGAATTCGATAACATGATGAAAACCCGATTTTCCACAGGTGATTTTCCCGATCTGTTCCTGATGCAGCCGGGTACGAAGCAGAATGTTAAATTGAGAGCGGAAGAAACACTACAGGAGTGGTCAGGCAGTGCTGATATATGGGATCGGATTATTCCTTCGATGAAAGAATTTCAAACGACTCCTGACAAAAAGATTTACGGAGTTCCCTTTGGAGCCACGGGAATGATGGGCATTTACTACAATAAAGATGTGTTCAAAAAAGTAGGGGTTGAAGCGCCCAAAAACTACGCCGATTTGATCGACATAGCGAAGAAAATCAAAGGCGCCGGAATTACTCCTTTCTATGAGGGTGTGAAGGACGGATGGCCGCCGCAAATCTTTTACTTTACCGGTTGGGTGTCCAACGTAGACCCTGTTATTGGCGATGCAGGTGTCCAAAAGCTGGAGAAAAACGAACTGAATCTTGCTGACATACCTGAGCTGAAGGACTTGTTCGCCAAGCAAAAGGAACTGAAGGATTTGGGTCTGTATCAGGACAACGTACTGGCTGGGACCTATGATGAGCTGCAAAATGGAATGGGTGACGGCAAAGTAGGGATGGCTTTTATGCTGGATGGCATCATTCCGCAGCTGGAAAAGAAGTTCGGCAAGCCCTTCGTCACGGATAAAATCGGGTTCTTCCCATTCCCATCGGCTAAGGATGCAGGTACTGCGTTAATCACGCCTCCGAACCAGCTGATGATTCCGACCAAAGCCAAAAATGCCAAGGAAGCAGCCGAGCTGATTAAATTCATGATTTCACCCGATATGGTTAACCTGTATTACCAAGCGGCACCTGGTATTCCTATTTTCAAAGGCGCCAAAAGCGAGCTGTATCCGGTTCAGCAAACGGTTAACGATCTGATTGCTGCTGGCAAATCGAAGGTGAATGTTCAGAACCGTCTGACGCCTACCTTTGCTGATTTCCAAAAAACGCTTCAAACCTTCTTTATTAATGGCAGTGTCGATGGGGCTATCAAGGAATTTGATGCTAATTATAAGAAGGATGGCAAAGCCAAGCGCCTTCCTGGATTTGAGTAAGAGAGGGTGAGTAGGTGAATGCGATCTGCTGCGCGACCATAGTGTTCCTACGATCGCTGTTGTTCAAGGATTTCCCTATTAGTTAAATGATGATGGGGTGGAATTCCTTGAACAAAGGCGAACGCTGCCGCTTCTCCAGAACACTACGGCCGCTCCGCTTCTTATTCACCAGAGATTTAGTTAGGGGTAGAGGGAAGTTCAAAAGGTCTTAAGCAAATGTTGACAAAGTAAATTTTCTTCAAAAATTTTGAGGAGGTGAAGACATGGGGAAAAATAAGTATCCACTCTATTTTTCATTTCCTGCGCTCGCTGTTTTCCTGTTATTTTTTATTACACCAACTATAATCGGGTTTTATTACAGCTTTACCGATTGGAATATCAATGCGCCGAACATCAAATTTATCGGCTTGGATAATTATAAAGAGCTGATGAAGGAGCCGAGATTGGCAACGGCTTTCTCCAATACGTTGATTTTTGCGGCGGTAGTCACGGTGATGCAGAACGTTATCGGTTTAGGTCTGGCTTTGATTTTGAATGAGGCACTGAAGCTGCGCAATTTGCTGAGGATGATATTTTTCCTGCCTTACGTGATCGCGCCTCTTGTTATCGGCTATATTTTTCGTGCCATTTATCATCCTGAACATGGTATTGTGAACGTGGTGTTGAAGAGTACGGGGCTTGGGTTCCTCTCGCACGATTGGCTGAATGATCCAAGCTACGCTTTGTTTTCCATTATCGTGACCGATCTTTGGCGTGTTGCTGGATTCTCGATGGTTGTTTACTTGGCAGGGCTGCAGTTTATTCCGAAAGATCTGATTGAAAGCTCGTCCATTGACGGTGCTAATTATTGGAGACGTTTCCGCAATATCGTATTTCCGCTGCTGGCTCCTGCCTTTACCGTCAATGTGCTGCTTTCGATGATCGGCTCGATGAAGGTATTCGAAATGGTCATGGTGCTGACCGAGGGTGGCCCCGGTTATACGACGGAAGTGTTCTTCACTTATATACGAGGGATGTTCAGTACTGGTGAGTTCGGTTATGCTACGGCGATCAACATTATGCTGTTCCTGCTGGTAAGTGCTGTGGGAATACCTGTGCTCGCTGTGATGAAGAAAAGGGAGGTGGAGATGTGATCACAGAACAAGCTGTACAGAGGCAAATGGTCAAAAGCTATAAGCCTAAGCGGCGTCTGGGACTGATTGTGCTTGAATTGGTGGCGATTGCTTTGGCGCTGCTTATTCTGATCCCTTTTCTGATGATTCTGGTCAATTCGTTCAAGGGTATACGTGAATCCGCCTTGTTCGCACTATCGCTTCCTACGGTTTGGCAGTTCGATAATTATAAGGAAGTGTTTAATCAAGGCCATATCATGCGTGGATTTTCCAACAGCTTGTTGATTTCTGGTCTTACCGTGGTGTGTGTCAATATATTTGCCTCCATGGCGGCGTTTATTATTCAGCGGAGAGACTCCAAGTTTTTGCGCGGCTCCTTCTATATGTTCATTATGGGCTTAATTGTGCCAGTGTCGATCATACCGACCATCAAGCTGATGGGCGATCTGCATATCAAAGGAACTTATTTTAGTTTGATTATGTATTACACGGCTGTATTGCTGCCCTTCTCGGTATTTCTCTTGGTCGGATTTATGAAATCCATTCCGCGGGAGCTTGATGAAGCGGCGCTGCTGGAGGGCTGTGGCTATTTCCGACTGTATGCCCAAATCATTCTGCCGCTGCTGATGACCGTGCTGGTCACGGTTACGATTGTGGTGATGGTCTCGGTATGGAACGATTTTTTTGGACCCTTTTACTTAATGACGGACAGTACGAAGTGGACCTTGGTGCTTTCGATCTTTAATTTTGTTACGATGTTCAGTACGAATTGGGGTGTTGTGTTCGCCTTTATGGTTATTGTTGTAGCTCCCATATTGGTCATATACCTGCTGCTGCAAAGATATATTATCGACGGATTAACGGCGGGGTCTATGAAAGGGTAATCGGATTCAAATTACTTTTACTTAGAAAGGAGGTCCAGCCATGTGGAAAGTCGTGATTGTCGACGATGAGCGTTGGATCCGTAGAGGGCTGATTCAATCGATTCCATGGGATCAATTTGGACTCGAACTTGTGGGAGAGGCGGGAGATGGTCAGGAGGCGTATACGATCGCGCTTGAACAGAAGCCGGACCTTCTGTTCCTGGATATGAGGATGCCAGGCTTGGATGGTAAAGAGCTGATTGCTATGCTGAATCGCGATATGCCTGAGCTCCTGACCGTTGTGGTCAGCGGATATTCGGACTTTGAATATACGAAGGAGGCCATTCGTCATAAGGCTTTCGATTATTTATTAAAACCGGTCAAGAAGGAGGAACTCGCTGCGCTGCTGGAAAAAGCAACTTCTGAATTAGCCAAACGTGAGAACGAGAAGCGACAATCTTCTCTGGATCATAGGGAGGATTGGCTGCAGCGAATTTTGTTTCAAGCGGATGCCGAAGGCGGAATGCCTGATGATCAGGAGCACTCACAGCTTCCTAAAGAGTGGACAACAGGTGAATCCTTTGTGCTTGTAGGGCAGCCGGATATATACCGGGAGTGCTCGGAGCAAGCGAAGCTTTTGCAGCCACTTCGGGAGCAGTTGAATCGAATTCGGCCGTTCCTGTTTGGAGGACGCTGGAACTATGTCGTAACGACGGCTCCTGATGGTTCCAGGGAATTGGTGATGATCATCGCAGGAGCGCGCTTACAGCAAGAGGAGATCGTGAAGCTCAATCTGTCGCTTCAGACGGTATTGAAGCAGGCGGATCACCATGGCTACAGCTTTGGTATTAGTGAAAAAAGAACAAATCTTCAGCACCTGAGGGAAGCCTATTTGGAAGCCAAACTTACTTTAAAGAACAAAAGCTTGAGCGCGGCTGGAACCATTCTCTTTACAGGGCATGATTCCGTGTCTTCAACAGACCTGTACCCGCAAGAAAAAGAAAACGCTTTTTTACTATCGCTCCATCTGGGCAATAAAGAAGCAGCCGGACAGGAGTTCGAACAGCTGTTTACTGCATTTAGTAAAGATACGATGACCGTGGATCATATGCAGCGGAGTGCTATTTTACTTATCCACTCTATTGAAAAACAGCTGAGAGCCACAGATACAAGACTGCAGGAGGTATGTGGCAAAAATCCGCTGATGTACACGGAAATCATTCAGCACCGCAATGATGCAGCTTCGGTCAAGTCGATTTTTGACAATGAAATCCTTCCTCATGTGCTGACTTATTATTCACGCTCGGGTGAGAAGCAGGGGGAGAAGGTGGTTCGGGAGGTGCAAAAATTAATTGAGGCCCATTATGACCAGCCACTTTCACTGCATCAGATAGCCACTAGTCACTACATGAATACCGATTACTTAAGCCGTTTGTTCAAAAAAACGACCGGTCACAACTTTGTTGATTATTTGATGGATATCCGGATTAACAAATCCAAGGAGCTTATGAAGCTATCGAAATATAAAAATTATGAGATCGCTCAAATGGTTGGCTACGAGGATTATCGCTATTTCAGTCAAATTTTCAAGAAAAAAACCGGGATGACGATTGGTGACTACCGAATATTAGCCGAAATTACTTAAAGACAGGGAGAGAACAACTGTGGACACTGTTAAAAACGATAATCTGAACAGGGATGATCATAAACGATGGATCCCGGATACGCTTATGCTGGAGGAACGTGCGCGAGCTGCCATTAATGCGATGGTAGGCATGGCCGATAGCGATCATAATTACATTCCCTTTTTCGGAGCGGATTTGATGAATAAACCGTCAAAAATGTCGCACGGAGATTGGGATTACGGTTCCTCACATGGCAGAATGATTGACGGACTGATCCTTGCCCGCCATATGTCAGGTGAAACCTTCGGTGCAGAGGTGGAGGCACGTTATCGGGACAATCTGCTATCTTTCTTCAAGGAAGACGGGATGAGCTATCGCCAAATCAATCCGACCCGAAATTGGGAGCCGAACGCCAATCTGATCGATCAACGCGCAGTTATTTTATCGTTGACGACCTGGTTTATGGAAACAGGCGATGTGGCGGTTAAGGAGGCGGCGGATCGACACGTAGCTGCATTAAAGCGGATTGCGATCAAGGAGCGTGATGTCTGGTACTACCCCGCTTCAGAGTATAAAGAAACCGGTTGGCCTTCTGCCAACGGTATCCAGCTGCGGCTGGCGCCGGATCCTGCTGCCTTTTGCGGACGGCTGGTGATGCCGCTCTTAAAATATCACGAGCTGACGGGCAACCAGGATGCATTTGATTTATGTCAATTTTTTACAGCTCTTATTATCGAGCGTAGCGGTGTCTTCAATCAGGATGGCAGCTTTAATGATTCGCTCGCTTATCGCAGCGGTCATTTTCACACACGTATCGGTACTTTGGATGCGATAGCGCGGTTTGGCGCTTTTACCGGAGATGCGGCAATGATCAGCTGGGTGAAAAAGTGCTACGATTGGGCGCTGACCAAATCCACAGCCTTCGGCTGGACGCCAGGAGATTTGCATGAGCAAGCCTACGAGCACGAAACCTGCTCATTGGTCGATTTGATCGCTACCGGAATTACGCTGGCGAAGAGCGGTTATGTGGAGTATTGGGGTGTGGTCGAGAGATTCCTGCGCAACCATTTGGCGGAATCGCAGTTATTGGATCTGGATTGGGTAGAGGATTCTGATGATCAATCCAACGATATTCATGCTCATACCACTTATTTCCAAGTAGGTAAACGTACCAGAGGAGCGTTCGCCGGTTATTCAGCACCGAATGATTTTGTCTGTGATGTGAATGAGGGCCGGGGACATACAAGTGATTTGCAAATATGCTGCCTCGGATCGGGTACACGGGGGCTATTCATGGGCTGGAGCAACAGCGTGACGGAGAAGAATGGGACGGTCAGCATCAATTTCCTGTTGAACCGGGGTTCCAAATGGCTCGATGTCAGCAGTTACCTGCCGCATGAGGGTAAAGTCGTTATTGATGTTCATATGGATATCCCACGGCTATTGATTCGGATTCCAGAATGGGCCGGTTTTACGAAAATTCGGTTTACCCGCAGCCTTGATGGTGTTGAAACGGAAGGTAAAGGCAATGAGGAGAGCAGATGGGTGAACAAGCATTTCCTGGTTCTCGGACCCGCTGCGGCTGGAGAGACCATCACGGTGACGTTCCCGCTCAGCTATCGCCGTACGCTGGAAAATGCAGTCGGACAAACGTTCGAGACGCAGTGGCGCGGCGATGATGTCGTCGGTATTACACCGCAAGGAACGAAGAAGCCATTGTACAGCGGGCGTAAAGTATATAATGAAGCGCCTATGCGCGAGGGTGACTACCGTCGGCTGGATAACGAATTTGTGTGGTAACCCTTAATGTAAAAAATAACCTGTTGTGGAGGCATATCGATATGAAAACCGTAGTAGCTGTATATACCGGTCAAGGGCTGGCCGATCCGCTGAAGGCGGTATTTAAAGAGCTTCTGCCGGACGTTCGGCTAGTTAATATCATCGACGACAGTCTGATTGGTGATGTCGTGAAGGCAGGCCATGTGCCACCAGGCGTAGCGCGAAGATTGGTGCAATATTTTCATCATGGGGAAGAGATGGGAGCGGATGTTATTCTGAATACTTGCTCCTCTGTAGGTGAAGTAGCCGATGATGCTCGACGTTTGATTGGTGTGCCAATTGTGAAGATTGATGAGTCGATGGCGGCCAAAGCAGCTCTCAGTTACGAGCGTATTGGGGTATTGGCTACACTGCCGTCGACCTTGGAGCCGACAATGCGGTTGATTCGCAAGCAAGCGGACCTGGCAGGTAAACAGGTTACATTGGTTAATGGACTAGCCGACGGTGCATTCGATGCGCTGGTAGGTGGACGTCCCGAGGAGCATGACAGGATTTTGCTGGAAACGGCCAAGCGGATCGCGGCTGAAGCGGACGTTCTTGTGCTGGCACAGGGCTCAATGGCTAGAATGGAGAGGACACTTGCCGAAGTGACCGGTAAGCCCGTTTTGTCTTCGCCGCGAATGGGTGTTGAAGCAGTAAAAGCTATACTGGCAGCAGCTGAGGCAGCCGAACCTACTGCATAGAGATTTGAGTATTGGAGGTGCACCATTGAATCAGGAACGAGTGATAGCCACATATTTGGTAGAAACCCCTTATTCGTTGGAGCGCGCTGCGGCGACTATTGCGGGAGAGCAATCCACTGGTACCTTTACAGCGGTACCAGGAGAAACAGATGAGTTGAAGGCGCGATATGGGGCAACGGTAGAGCGGATCGAAGCTTTGGGGGAGATGGATACGCCTTCCTTGCCTGGTGCGAAAATTCCTGTTCAGCATGACGGGCGATTTCGCCGCGGCATCATTACCGTATCGTTTCCGCTCCATAATTTTGGCCCATCCATTCCGAATCTGCTGTCCGCTGTAGCAGGGAATTTATATGAGCTTCAAGAGCTGTCGGGTCTTCGACTGATGGATCTTGAGCTGCCGGAGGCATTCACGTCACGTTATCCAGGTCCTAAATTCGGTATTGCAGGGACACGAAGGCTGACAGGTGTCTATGACCGACCTATTCTTGGGACGATTGTAAAACCAAGCATAGGTTTAACCACCGAACAGCTGTCCATCTTGGTCGGCAAGATGGCAGAAGCGGGAATGGATTTTATCAAGGATGATGAATTAAATGCCAATCCCCCTTTCGCTCCCATAGAGCATAAGGTAAAGGCAGTCATGGAAGCAGTGGAGCGTGCAGCGGATGTCACGGGAAAGAAGCTGATGTATGCCTTCAATATTACGGGTGATTATGATGAGCTGCGTCGCAATCATGATCTGGTCGTGAAGGCAGGAGGCAACTGTGTGATGGTCAGCATACTTAGTGTAGGGCTCTCTGGTCTTGCTGCTCTGAACAGCTATAGCGAGGTTCCCATACATGGTCACCGTAACCAGTGGGGGATGCTGACGCGCTGCCCGTTATTGGGTATTGAATTCACGGCCTACCAAAAGCTGTGCCGACTTGCCGGTGCGGATCACCTGCATGTTAATGGTTTAAACAGTAAGTTTTATGAAAGCAACGAATCGGTTACTCGTTCCATTCATGCTTGTACAACCCCAATTCTTGGCGGGTACACAACGATGCCAGTAGTCTCATCCATGCAATGGGCGGGAACGGCTCCTGTAACCTACAGTGCTGTGGGTTCAGTTGATGTGATGCATCTGGCTGGTGGGGGAATGCTGGCCCACCCCGACGGTCCAGCAGCCGGTTTTGAAAGTATGAAGCTGGGCTGGGAGGCGGCTGTACAGGGGATTCCACTTGAATTGTATGCCCAGCAGCATCCAGCCCTGCAGCATGCAATCGATAAGTATGGGAAAGGTTGACCTGAGATGCAGACAAATCCTAATGAACGTAAAGTGGGTCAAGCTCAATCTGAGTGCTTGAATGTACAATCAACAATGGATGTGGAACCAATCCTATCTCGCTCACAGGTCAAGCGTTTGCTCTGCTACTATGGAGACGATTTTACAGGATCAACAGATGTTCTTGAGTCTTTGTTTCAGACGGGTCTCAGAACGGTATTGTTCCTGGAACCCCCTACAGAAACTATGCTGAGTGAACAGTTTCGGAACGTACAATGCTTTGGAGTAGCCGGTGTAGGGAGATCGCTATCGCCTGAAGCGATGGACCGCGAGCTGCGTCCGCTGCTGGAGACGCTTAAAAGCGCGGGAGCTGCTGTCACTCACTATAAAATCTGTTCCACCTTCGATTCATCACCCGATACAGGAAGTATCGGTAAGGCAGCAGAAATAGGTAAGGATGTGTTCCGCAGTCGTTATATACCTCTACTCGCGGGTGTTCCTTATTTGCGAAGGTACACGATATTTGGCAATCATTTTGCAGCAGCTGGAGATACCGTACACAGACTGGACCGTCATCCTACGATGTCACAGCATCCTGTGACACCGATGGCAGAGGCTGATCTAAGGAAGCATTTATCAAAGCAGACCCTGCTAAAAACCTCGCTGTTTGATCTAATGGCCTTGGACGGAATCTATGAAAAGGTGGAACAAAGGCTGCATAACCTGGTTCACGATGAACAGCCGGATCTTGTTCTCTTTGATGTGCTGGATGAGTCAAGGCTGGAGACAACAGGCCGATTAATCTGGGCTGAAGCAGCCAAAGCAGATGACGGATTATTCGTAATCGGTTCCTCAGGTGTCGAATACGCACTTGGCGCCTGCTGGCAGGCAGATGGGCTCATTGCTGCATCGATTGGAAAACATGTAGCGACTGGAGAAGTTGAACAATTACTGGTTGTATCAGGCAGTTGTTCACCTGTAACTGAGAAACAGATCCGTTTGGCTATGGAAACGGGCTTTGTCGGCATACAGGTTCCGGTTCATGATCTGATCCAGCCAGATCGGACAGCAGCAGCACTCGCAAAGCTGGAACATGAAGCTCATAAGGCGATAACAGATAGGAAAAGCGTAATCTTGTATACCGCTGCAGGTCCGACTGATGACAGCATCGCTATGATCCGTGAAGCGCTTATGAAGCAGGGGTTAAAAGCTGAGGACAGTGGCCGTATATTAGGAAGTGCACTTGGTGTGCTAACCCGCAAGTTAGCTGCCGAGCTTGGGCTTTCCCGAATCCTGATTGCAGGTGGCGATACCTCCGGTTATATTACTCGTGAGCTTGGTATCTATGCATTGGAATGCAAGGCAGTGCTTGATCCGGGAGCTCCATTATGTATAGCTTATTCCCATGATCCGCAGTTTGACGGATTGGAGCTGGTGCTTAAAGGAGGCCAGGTCGGTGGTGAGCATTTCTTTGAGAAGGTCAGGCAAGGAAGTAGTTAAGAAGTAAGCAGCAACATAAGCGAATCCTAGAGAGCTCCCGTGTATCGGGGGCTTTTTCATGCTTAAAAGTCCCATTAACATGCCTCAGTCCACTACTGGGGCATGTTTCAGTTTCCTTGGATTTGCTCGAATTTAAGCAATTGTGGTATCACCTTAAAATTTTTGTATATATTCACCCGACCCTCTGATTTACAATAAAAGTAAGCCAAATATTTGTACAGTAGGGGGAAGAATAACATGTTCATGTCACATAAAAATTATGTGCTCACGGGTACGGTATTAAGCATGGCGTTGGCGGTCGCAGGTTGTGCGGATGGTAAAAGCGAAACGACAGGAGCAGCTGCCAAGGTAGTTAATGGAAAATATGATCCTGCAATTACAATTTCAACAGCACGTGTGCTGGATCCGAATGTGAAGTTTAAACCGGGCGAAACGATTGAGGATAATGTGCACACCCGATGGATGGCGGATAAAATGGGGATTCAAGTCAAACATACATTTGTCGTGAACAATGATAAGGATTTCAATACCAAGCTGCGTCTGCTGCTGGCCGGAAGCGATCCGCTGCCTGATGTTTTTCAAGTGAGCGATCCGACGCTGATAAGCGAATTAATCCAGTCCGGCAAGGTGATGGCTGTAGATGAGGCAATTGCCAAATATGCTCCGCAAAATATCAAGGATTTGTATGCCAAATATCCAGATGGATTTAATATGTTTAAAAGCAGTGGCAAGACGTACGGAATCCCGATGTATGAGAGCCTGACCGGCGGCACCATATTTTGGGTACGGCAGGATTGGTTGAAAAAATTAAATCTGCCTGATCCCAAAACGATCGATGATATGGACAAAGTGTTTGACGCCTTTACGAATCAGGACCCGGATGGAAACGGCAAGAAGGATACATTCGGTCTCGCGCTTTCCATGCTGGATCGGGTCAATGGAACGAGAGCAACAGTCGATTGGGTATTCGGCGCTTATGGTAACAACATGCCCTTTCAATGGACCAAGGATAAGGACGGTAATTTGATGTATGGCTCTATTCAGCCGTCTGTTAAGCAAGCGCTTTCAAAGATTCGTGACTGGATGGCCAAGGGCTATATCGATCCGGAAGCGGGCATTAAAGACAAGAACAAAGCAACCGAAAGCTTCGTCAACGGCTCTGCCGGCTTGGTTGCCGGTGAGTATCATATGTATCCGAATCCGCTGCTGGATACGACGAAAAACAATCCACAGGCAGAATTCAAGCCGCTTTATCTTCCTGCAGGTCCAACGGGCAATATAGGAAGAGTCGAGACACCGATGGTGAAGCGAGGAATTCTATTCAATAAGGACTTCAAGCATATCGATGCGTGGTTTGCTTATTACCAGAAGATGTTCGAATACCAGTTTTTCGTCAAGGATTCGGAGTTCTATCTTGGCAATCACGAAGGCTATGATTATGTGATGAAGGATGGCAAGCCGGTTTACCAGCAGTTCGAGCAGGCAGGTATTCCTAAGGACAAATGGCCGCTGCCCGATGGCAAAACACCGATTGAAGCCAAAGCCTATGCTTCGCTAATCGGTGGAACGAATTTAAATCGGCCCTATTCATACGATGAGGGTATCCTCAAATTTGCCAACGATCCCAAGGCGACACCTGCCAATCCTATCGAGGACAGCATCAAGGACCGCGTGCCTGTGCATCAATTAGCAGGGAAAATCAGGGTGGAGCAGAACAAATTCGATCTGGCGAATGAGTTTAAAGGCGCACCAACCAAAACGATGCGGACCAAGCTGGAGCTTCTCGAAAAAATGGAAAAGGAAACCTTTACCCAAATTATATATGGCAAGCTGCCGGTCGAAGCCTTCGATAAATTTGTATCGGACTGGAAAGCAAGCGGAGGCGATGAGATTACCAAAGAAGTCAACGAGTGGTACAAATCGCTGAAAAAATAGGAGGGCAGGCATATGAGCGAGCTGATCCGTCCGATCACGGATACACAGACTGCGGCTGCCAGAAAAAACTCCAAATTCATCTCCTATTTTAAAAGAACCTGGAGCTTTCACCTGCTGCTGCTGCCTGCACTAATCGTGGTCATCATATATCAATATATCCCGATGCTCGGCATCGTCATAGCTTTTAAAGAATACAAGCCTTGGCTGGGCATCATAAATTCCGAATGGGTGGGGCTGGATCATTTCAAATATTTATTCACCTATCCCGACAGCGTACAGGTCATTATCAATACAATCGTGATTTCGACGCTGAAGATCAGTACCAATATCTTGATTCCCTTTATATTTGCTCTCCTGCTGAATGAGGTCCGCAAGACGTATTTCAAGCGAGCGGTACAAACGCTCGTGTATCTGCCGCATTTTTTATCATGGGTTATTCTTGGAGGGATATTGATTGATGTGCTCTCGGTAAAGGACGGAATTGTGAACCATGTGGTGCAGCTGCTTGGGTTTCAGCCGATTTTCTTTCTGGGAGACGGGGATTGGTTCCGGGTTACGGTTATCGTCAGCGATGTATGGAAGGATTTTGGGTTCTCGGCGATCGTGTATTTGGCCGCATTAAGCGGAATCAATCCAGCCTTGTACGAGGCTGCTGAGGTGGATGGAGCCAACCGCTGGGAGCAAACGATTCATATTACCGTACCTTCCGTGCTGCCGATTGTCGCCGTTGTCACGACATTGGCGCTCGGCAAAATTCTCGACGGCGGCTTTGATCAAATATTTAATCTCTATAATCCGCTGGTATATAACAAAGGCGATATTATTGACACCTTCGTCTATCGTGTCGGGCTTGTCGGTGGACAATTCAGCTTTGCCTCGGCTGTCGGTTTGTTCAAATCGCTGATCGGTTTTATACTTGTTGTCGTTTCATACCGGTTGGCCTACAAATTTGCCAACTATCGAATATTCTGAAGCGGGTGAGCTGCTATGTATCGATCGATGCCGTATACAGTGTTTTCTTATTGCAACTACGCCTGCTTGTTCATCCTGAGCGCGCTTTGCGTTCTTCCGTTGATTCATGTTTTGGCGATTTCGTTAAGCTCCAGCGCTGCTGCGACCGGTAATATTGTCACCTTTTGGCCGGTTCATTTTACGTTCGAAGCGTATACGGAGACGCTTGGCAACAGCAACTTCCTCCATGCTTTATGGATAGGCATCAAGCGGGTCGTACTGGGCACGTCGCTGTCCATGCTGCTGGTTGTGCTGGCGGCCTATCCACTGTCCAAGGAAGAATCGCGGTTTCAAGGGCGCACGTTCTATGCCTGGCTGTTCGTCTTTACGATGCTGTTCCATGCAGGCTTGATTCCGACTTATCTGGTAGTCAAGGGAACCGGCCTGATGAATACGATCTGGGCGCTGGTACTGCCCGGAGCCGTGAGCATCTGGAATCTGATTCTGATGCTGAACTTCTTCCGTGCGATTCCCAAGGAGCTGGAGGAGGCGGCATTGATGGACGGCGCCAGCCATTTGCGGATTCTGTTCTTGATTTATTTGCCGATCTCGATGCCGGCGGTGGCGACGCTCTCTTTATTTGCGATGGTGACCCATTGGAATGCCTGGTTTGACGGGATGATTTATTTGTCCAATGCCAGTGATTATCCGATATCGACCTTTTTACGATCGATTATTGTTTCCGAGAATTTCTCGGTACTCGGTCTTACCGAGGATGAGATCAAAAACATATCGCCACGGACCGTGAAGGCCTCCCAGGTGTTTATCGGCGCGCTGCCTATTTTACTGGTATATCCGTTTCTACAGCGTTACTTTGTTAAGGGAGTTATTCTCGGGTCCGTCAAGGAATAAAACAATAGCGTGCATAGATACCTGACCTGACACCTCATTCCGTTTCTAAATCCCTGTGTGCCTGTATCCTGACCTGCTGAAAAAAGGGTTGTGCATTGCGGGGACAGCTCTGTACAATATGGGTATCATTGGATAATAGGTGATGGGGTGCTTCATGTCATGGTGAAAAACTTGAGTATTTTCAGCAAAATCATGATCATTGTATGTTTGCTGCTGATTCCGCTGCTGCTGTTGTTCGCTTATTCGAATCAGGTGAGCACGAATGTCGTGAAATCGGAAATTGAGAAATCGAATGTGAACCGTCTTTCCTTTTTTTTGAATCAGATGGATACGAACGCGGATCAGCTGGCCAAGGTAGCTTTTACATTGGGTAGAGAACCGGAGGCGGTCAAGTTCCAGTCGATTCATTTGTCCTACGAGTTGTTCGATTCGATTCAGATTCGCCAAACGCTGCTGGAAAAAATCAATCTGCAAAGCGCCTCCTACAGCTGGACGAATAAGCTGTCGATCTACTCACCGGCTTTGAAGCAGCTGGTTTCGACGAATGCCCTGGAAAATTATGATTTAAGCTATTTTCAGAAAAATATGTCACCCGACTGGGTTTATCGTCCTCACACGGGTGGCAGCGAGCAGCCGAACTATTTTTACCGATATTCGACCGATCCGTCACTGCTGTTTGGCGACCTCAGTCAGGTGAATGTCATCATTGAGGTGGCTTTTGCAGCCCGCAATATCGAGCTGATGCTGGACCAATTCAAAGCGGGCAGCGTCGGGGAACCGTTTTTCTTTCATGAGGGCTATGATCCGATCATGAATTCCACGGCAAACCGGCAAACTGTCTCGGAGCTGGCCGCACTACTCAAAGGTGATAAGCTGCAGCGGTCGGGCAGCAGGACTGTGGAGATGAATGGAATCAAATATATGCTGAGTTATGCCAAATCCAGCTCCCTGGATTGGTACCTGGTTGACGTGGTGCCGCTGGAGAGCGTACTGGCACCGATTACGACGAGCCGCAATTTGTTCTACATCACGATCTCGATGCTGCTGCTGACGAGTATTATGGCTTCCTACCTGTTATTTAAAAATGTTCAGGTTCCGATAACCCGCTTGATTGGAAGCGTAAACAATCTGAAACGGGGAAACTTCTCGACACGGATAACGCTGAAGGCAAGCCGCGAATTCATGATTTTATTCAATCATTTCAACAGCATGGCCGAGCAAATTCAGGATTTGGTGGAAAAGGTGCTGCGGGAGAAAATCAGGGTGCGGGACGCGACGCTGAAGCAGCTGCAATCACAGATTAATCCGCATTTTTTGTATAACAGCCTGGCTTTTATCCAGAGCATGGCTCAGTTGGAAAACAAGCAGGCGATCATTGCCATGACACAGCATTTGAGTAAATATTACCGTTATGCAACCCATATTGAGCATCAGGAGGTTACACTGGAGAATGAATTGAATCTAATTGTCAATTATTTGGAAATTCACAAGCTGCAAACCCGCAGATTGGAGTATGTGCTGGATGTTCCGGAGGAGATGAAGGCGAGTATCATTCCGCGGCTGCTTGTCCAGCCAATTGTAGAGAATGCCATCGTTCACGGTATTGAATGCAAGTCGGGAATCGGAACGATCCGAATTTCCGGTTATGCTACCGAAACAGAGCACACTCTGATCATCGAAGATAGCGGAATCGGCAGCAGTCCGGAAGAGATTGCACAGATGAATGAAAGGTTTGAAAGAGGGCTGGATGAAGAGCTTGGACATGGCATGTGGAACGTGCATCAGCGGCTGAGGCATCAATTCGGGGGAGGCTCAGGCCTGCACATTTCCGCTTCAAAGCTGGGTGGCTGGAAGGTTGCGCTTACGATGAAAGTACGGATAAGCTGATTCGTTTCCTTGTTTAGAACATACTCGCAGCGGAGGGTTGCATATGCAGTTGCTGATTGTTGACGATCATCCGGCCCAGGTCGATAGTATGGCTCAGACGATTCCTTGGTGTGATTACGGAGTCAAAGCGGTCTATAAGGCTTATTCGGCTAAGGAAGCGCTGGAAACGATCCGAGCCCAATCCATTGATATCCTGATTACCGATATTCGCATGCCCGATATGAACGGTCTGGAGCTTATCCAAAGCGTAAGGTCTATATCTGAGAAAATCCGCTGTGTACTGATGTCCGGATACAGTGACTTTGAATATGCCAAGCAGGCTATTCAATTTAAGACCGCAGGTTATTTGATGAAGCCGGTTGATACCGGGGAATTGACAGCTCTAATCGAGCAAATCTGCGGCGAGCTGCGGGAGGAGTGGAATGTGAAGGAGGTATACCACAATGCGATGTATACCTTGCGTGAGAACATTCCTTTTCTGCGTTCCCAATTATTAATGGACCTGCTGCAGGGCAGGGAAATCGCGCGTCCCGTGTTATGCAAGAAAATGAGAGCGCTGGAGCTGCCTTTTGATTGCGAGGATTATGTGTGCATGATGGTCATCCGGATGGATGAGGAGAGCGCTGTGGAGGATGAAGTCAAGCTGTCCCTTTTGGAATATGCGATTACGAATATGGCCGAGGAGGTGTTTCGTGAAACCTTCCATCTCTGGCACTGCAAGGACATCAATGGACATCTGGTTTTTCTGGTCAGCCTCAATCAGGAGCAGCTGGAAAAACCACTTCATGAGCAGACGTATGAGCAGTACCGGCTGCAGCTGGCAGCGGATATCGGGGAGCTGCAGAAGAAAACGAGAACCTATCTGAAGCGTAAAATATCGGTCCTGTTAGTCAACCGCTGGGTGCGTCTGTCCGAGCAGATTGTCCCCCTATATCATTGCGCCATTGCGGGAATCCGTAAGCATATCGGCAGTGAGCAGCAGTTTTTTGCTGTTGTTACTGATGATGCCGAGACGATCCGTATAGGCTCGCTGCATTCCCTGTATGAGCCGCCCATGCTGCTGCATGTATTGGAGATAGGACGCTGGGATATGGCGGAGGAGCGGCTGGAGCTGGTTTTTAAGGAGCTGGATGCAAAGTGGAGGGAATCACCGGAGTATTTGAGCGAGGCCTTTTTCTTCATCGCCGGCACTTTTATGCACATCTCACATAAGAACGGGCGGCAGCTGCAAAACATGATAGGTCATTACGGGCAGAAGCTGCAGCAGAACCGCACCTTTCGTCCTTTTCATTCGCTTGCACAGTTACGCGAGTGGGTATTCGATGTGTTCGCGTTGCTTCAAAATGACCTGAAAAAGCAGCAGAAGGACCCCAAATTGACCGTTGTTGAACGGATTCAGGCCTATATTGAGCAGCATATGGATGGTGACGCCTCGCTGCAGGCGATTGCCGATCATGTCGCCTTGCATCCGGCGTATTTGTCCAAGATGTACAAGGTCGAGACCGGTATCGGGATTAGCGATTACGTGATGAAGGTCAAGATGGAGAAGGCCGTCGAGCTGCTGCGCAACAAGCATGAGAAAATTTACAACATCGCGAGCCAATTGGGCTATCAGACACCGCATTATTTTATCCGGGTGTTCAAGAAATATTATGGAGTCACACCGCAGGAGTTCAAGCTGAGCCAATAGGAAGGCCGCACAAATAAAGTGGTATCATCTTAAATCTTTTGTATAGGTATCTCATTGCAAACGCTTTAAACTGAACAAGTAAGCTTAGCCATTTTTAAGGAGGAAGCCCTATGAAATTAGTATCCACCTACCCGTTCGACTCTGGACAGGTTACCGAAATGAACAGTAAGGGAATCGAAGTCACACTGTTTAAAGGAGAACAGGAGCTTATCGACTCCGATGCCTATACGGACGCGGATATCATCATTGCCAATCACCGAACGCTGCAGCAGGACTTTCTGGAGAAATGCGACAGGGTGAAGTGGGTGCAGGTAGCCCATATCGGTATCGAGCGTCTGCCGATGGATTATTTAAAGGAACGTGGTGTTATCGTAATCAATGCCCGTGGTTCGATGGGATTGCCGATTGCCGAGGATATTATGACCAAGATGCTGATGCTGGCTAGAAACAGCGTCAAAGGCGTCAAAAACCAGCTCGAGCATACATGGGGACGTATTGGCCCCTTTATAAATCTGTCCGGGAAAACGGCCGGTATTATCGGAGCCGGGGATGTCGGAACGGAAACGGCGATTCGCGCCCGCGCCTTCGGTATGAAGGTAATCGGCGTCAATACGGCCGGCAATCCACTGCCTGAATTCGACCGGATGTACAAGCAAGCGCAGCTGAATGAGGTGATTGTGCAGAGCGACTTTATTATACTGACGCTGCCGCTAACAGACGCATCGCTTAATTTGTTGGATGAGGAGCAGTTCAGGCTGATGAAGCCGAGTGCATTTATTATTAATATTTCGCGTGGGGCGCTGATCAACGAAGAAATTTTATTCGATTATTTGAAAAACAACAAGATTGCCGGAGCCGGACTGGATGTGTTCGTTGAAGAATTCAAGCTCGGGAAGCTGCCGGCCAAAAGTCCGTTCTGGGAGCTGGACAACGTCATCATCACTCCGCACTGCGCAGGCGGCGGGGATCAATTCCACGCCCGATTCAGCCAGGGATTCATGCATAATCTCGACTTGTTCCTTACTGGCAGGACAGACGAGATGATCAATATCCGTCAATTCGGAAAAGGCTACTAAGGAGGCTATACCCATGGCATCATGGTGGTCCGGCAATCAGCTGCGGCTTATCCAGAATAATCTTCGTGAAACCGATGCGAATCTTGATGTGGATCTGCTGATCAGCGACCTGAAGAAGCTATCTACCAATGTGCTGATGATGAATGCAGGCGGTATTGTCGCCTTTTACCCGACCCGGCTTGAATATCATTACAGAGCCGCCAATCAGCAGAAGGATTTGCTCAAGGAAGCGATTGATAAGGCGCATGCGGCAGACATGAGGTTCATTGCCCGGTTTGATTTCAGCAAAGCGCACGAAAGCCTGTTCAATAAACGGCCGGAGTGGTTTTACCGTACCAAGGCAGGCAAGGAAGTCAACTACCACGGTATCGTCCATACGTGCATCAACGGATACTACCAGCGTGAATACTCGCTGCAGTTGATCAACGAGGTTATTTCCCAATACGAAGTGGACGGTATCTTCTTCAATATGTTCGGCTATCAGACCCGCGATTACAGCGGTTATGATTACGGCATCTGCTTCTGCGACAGCTGCAGAACCCGCTTCCGCGAGTGGAGCGGTCTGGAGCTTCCCGAAACGCAAAGCCTGGATGATCCCGTGTTCCGCAGGTACAAAGTGTTCCAGGATGTGACAACGAAGGAAATGCTGGAGCGGATTCATGAGTTGGTAACAAGCACAGGCAAAGATATTGCGATCTCGACCTATAACGAGCATAAGGTCGATATTGTCCGAAAGGAATCGAATACGGATAACAGGCGTCCGCACCCGTTATGGCTGTATTCAGCATCGGAAAATGTAAAATCGCTGGAGGATTCGTGGGAGGATAAGCTGATCAGCAACTGCTGTATCAATGCGATTGATCTGGTACATAGATTCACAGCGGTTTCCAAGCATGAGATGAGCATCCGTTTAAGGGAAAGCCTCGCCAGCGGCTCGGGCCTGGACTTTTGCATTATCGGGGTGTTTGAGGATTACCCGGACCGTGAGAATCTGCCGATCGTTGCCGAAATTTTCAAATACCATAAGGACCATGAAGCTTATTATGGCAGCTTTCTGTCCGCTGCGGATGTTGCGCTGATCAAGCCGGGCGGACCAGCACCCAAAAGCATGAAGGAATACTCAGGCCTGTTCAAGATGCTCAAGGAGCAGCATATCGTGTTTGATGTGATTCATCAAAATAATTTGCTGAATCAACGAGACAGCCTGCAGGGCTACAAGGCTCTGATCATCCCCGACATTGCCGAATTTTCCGAGGAGGGACTGCAGCTGCTGGAGACGCTTTATCAGGAAGGAGTACAGCTCATCAGTACGGGATGCTCCTTTACCGAGGGAGCGGCCAACCTATCTTTTATGCAGCGTGTATTCGATCTAAAGCCCGGGCAGGTACAGGTGTACGAACGGGACGCCGCCTATTTGAAAACTGCCGATAAAGGACTGTTTAAAAGCTTTTCGGAGCGGGACTGGATCTTTTTGAAAGGGACGTTTCAGGAGCTTGAATTCGGACCGCATACGCTGCCGCAGCTGCCTTTTGTCATCCCCTCAACCTTCGGCCCGCCGGAGCGTGCATCGGGACATCTGATTTCTGACAAAAGCTTTGGAGCCTCGATCCGTACGGATAATCCGGTCAGCGGAGGCAAGAACTGCTTCCGCAGAGCCGTTTACCTGCCATGGCAGGCCGGGGAGCTGTACTACAGGTATGGCTTTGCCGATCATAAGCACATTGTGCTCGATATATTGGACAATATGCTGGACCAGCGCTGGAGGCTGACGACCAACGCTCCGTCCAATGTGGAGGTGTTCTTCAATAAGCTTGATGATCAAACCTATATCCTGCATGTGCTAAACCTATCCGGCTTTAATGGGATGACGTATTCCGAGCCGCTTCCAGTCTATAGGCTGGAGATCACGCTACATGATATAGGGCATTGCAGCCAATTGACAAGCTTAACGGAGCAGGTTGAAGCCACCTATGCCATGTCCAACGGAAAGATAGTGATTCAACTGCCGGAGCTGCAGGAGTTTGCCGCCATCGTTGTGAAGATTGAAGAAACGCCAAAGGAGATCGTGGTATGAAAATCAATTTGGATCAATCCGATACGCTGCTTCAGCTCGATAAAACCCAATTGTTCGAGGCAACAGCCCATTATTCCAGCTGGATAGCAGATGGGTATGCCCAGGCCAAGGCGCTTGAAGTCAAGGCGCTGTCCGGCAAGGTAGATGAAATCGTGATGTGCAGTGTCGGCGGCGGGCCTGTAGCCAGTCTCGTTCAGTTGAAGTCGCTGCTGTTCGATGAAATCAAGGTTCCGATTATTCTTTCGCAAGCGTATTCAATGCCTGCTTATGTCGATGCCGATTCGATTGTCTTCATCGTCAACTATTCCGGTGGTTCGGAGGAGGTTATCAGCGCCTACCGACATGCGATCACAACCGGGGCGACGATTATTGTACTGACTGCAGGTGGGAAGGCGAGGGAGCTTGCCGAGCAGAATGGACATTTGCTGTTCCAGCTGCCAGCGGGCAGGCAGCCGCGAATGATCTCGACCAGCCATGTTCTTGTTCCGATGCTCGTTATTCTGCATCGGCTGGGGCTGATCTCCGATCCCGATCAGGGGATTGCCGAAACGATCCGTTTGATCGAGCAATTGACGCCGGCCTATGCGCCGCAGGCCGCACTGGCCGACAATGAAGCCAAACAGATTGCTACTGAAATGGATGGGCTGATTCCTGTGGTATATGGCACGCTGCCGTTTACGGATGCTTCTACGGTGCGCTTCAAGAACCAACTGGCTGAGGTCAGCAAGGTGATGGCTTTCAGCAACGCGATGTCGGGGCTTCATCACGATGAAGCTAACGGTTGGGATGCGGACAGCGCGATGCTGAGGCAGTTCCATTTTACCCTGATCCATGACCGGGAGGATACAGAGCCTATGGGAAGAAGGCTGCGGGCGACCCGGGAGGTGCTGGCCTCACGGGCGGGTGCTGTGCGCGTCATCACTTCCGTGGGTGAGAGCCGATTGGCGCGGATGTGCTCGCTGGTTTATCTGATCGATCATGTCACGCTGTATCTCGCATTTATACGCGGGGTTCATCCGTCGCAAGGTGAGGCATTAAACGAGTTTAGAGCCAGGTTCAACAGCTAAGCCGGTCGTCCCTGTACAGCATGGCAGTCCATCTAGTAAAGGCCCTGGATTTGTCGGCAGTTGGATTCATCACAACAAATAATCCATCTACATGAATCTTAAGGATAACGCAAGTTCAATATGGCAGCGGCAGTCTCGGACTTTTTTCGTCCAAGACTGCCGCTGCTTCTTTTATTTTAGTTAAAGCGGTTTATGTCACTTGACTGGCATTGAGAAAGTATTCCTTGTGGCAGTCGACCTGTCGTTTGTCACAAAACAAACAGGCAATTCGTCTTATGAGCAAACCACAAAACTTTTTTTCCAATGTTTTAATGAAATACTCATGCGAGCTGGAAGTAATTCATCTAGAAAGGAGAAATATAAAATGAGAAGAAACTCGTATTACTGGCGTAAACTGCACTCGCTCCTCGGGGTGATTCCGCTCGGGGGTTTTATTATTGTGCACGTATTGACCAACTATCAAGCGTTTGAGCGCGGACCAGAAGGGTTCGCGAACGGTGTGCATTTCATCAATAGCCTGCCGCTGTTGCCGGTGCTTGAGATTTTTGGGATATATCTTCCGATTTTGTTTCACGGCATGTATGGCTTGTACATGGCCTATCAGTCCAATATAAACCCGGGGCAATACACGTACAGCCGCAACCGGGCGTTCACTATGCAACGTATTACCGGCGTTCTGACGTTCATCTTTGTTTTCTGGCATTTATATAATACTCGTTTTCAAGTTTATATGGGCAATATTACGCATGAGGAACTTGGTTCGACGATGCATCAAATTGCCACGAATCCTGCGTATTTCGTCGTTTATGTCATTGGTGTATTGTCGGCGGTATTCCATTTTAGTAATGGTATCTGGGCTTTCCTTATTAGCTGGGGTATTACGATTTCCCCGCGTGCGCAAAAAATCTCCTCTTATATTTGTATGATTGTATTTGTGCTTGTCTCCGCGTTATTCATTCTTGCGCTCGTAGCTTTCACTGGTGATGAATTCAAAGTTACGACTGGTTTTGCTTTTACATGGACGGATATCGGATAGTTTGAAACAAGACAGAAGCATATCTCGGCACAGAACCTGCGGCGCCCCGATGGAGGAAGTTCATACTTTTGCTACGAAGTAGTATGCTCTGTCACGTTTCCGATTCCTAAATCGTCTTATTAACATCCAACCGGAAAAGGAAGGTGCAGAAGATGTCGAACATCAGCGAAATGAAATGGGACGTCATCATCATTGGAGCTGGAATTGCAGGATTGACAGCTTCCGTTTATTTGGCAAGGGCTGGACGTAAAGTGCTACTGCTAGAGAGAGCGGAAGAGCCTGGCGGCAGAGCCGCATCGAAGAATATAGCGGATGCCTGGGTTAATCTTGGCCCGCATGCGCTCTATAAGAGTGCGTGCGGGATTTTACAGGAAGTTGGCGTTACACCGACGGGCGCGACGCCGAAGCCGAACAGTTTGCTAGTGTACAAAAAAACGAAAGGCGGAGATGTCGCCCTGCCTTTGTTTCAATTTCTGTTGGGATCGTTCCTTAAATGGTCCGAGAAAACCCAGTTGATACGATTCTACGCCCAGATGCAGAAGGAGGACACTTCCATCCTCCAGAACATCAGTCTGCAGAAATATTTGGAAACCCGCCTCCCGAGTCCGCGCGTTCGCAATGCCGTACTTGCGCTCGTGCGCACATCCACGTATTGTAGTGCCCCGGATTTACTCAGCGCCGGAGCGGTGATCGCACAGCTGCAAAACGGGCAAGTGCTGTACGTAGACGGAGGCTGGCGTACCCTTGTGGAAGCATTAAAGGAACAAGCTCTGGCTGCGGGAGTGACGATCCAATGCGGTTGTTCGGCACGGACCATCGCGGGAAGCGAACCGGAAATGATAGTCTCCCTGAAAGATGGAACACTATTGAAGACTCACTATGTCTTGTCTACCTTAGGACCGAAAGAATCGTTGGCACTCCTTGATCCTGCCCTGCAGCCGGAGGAAGCAGCGATGTTCGAGCGGCTTGCCTGGATTTGGTTATGGCTGAAATGCCAAAGCCTAAAACAACCTTCGCTATGGGTGCCGATTATCCCTGGTATTTCTCTAATCATTCGGCCATCGCTAAATTTAGTGATAACCCGAAACAAATGGTCGTGCATGTTATGAAATATTTGCGACCGGGAGCTGATTCGAACGCCAAGCAAGACGAACAGGAACTGGAACAGTTTCTCGACCTGATCCAGCCTGGCTGGCGCTTACATGTCATTCAGCGTCGTTTTTTGCCGCACTTGCTCGTATCGCATGCTGTTGTTGCCGCGGCAAGTGGAGGATACTCCGGAAGACCGGGCCCTGTCGTCAAAGGACGGAAAGGACTGTTCGTTGCAGGAGACTGGGTGGGCGCAGAGGGCATGCTGCTGGGCGCATCGCTGGCTAGCGCCAAGAGTGCCGCGCAATGTATATTAAAAGACAAAGATCACAATAAGGTAGGGGATTCACTTGGAGCTTGATTCAGCGTACTTGTGCCATCGACCGCTGCTTCTGTCCATTGCATATCGGATGCTGGGTTCCGTGTCCGACGCAGAAGATTTGGTACAGGATGTATTTTTCATTGCCCGGAAGTGGGAAGAGAACGAAGAAGGCGATCGCGTTCGCAATCTGAAAGCATATTTGTGCAAAATCGTCACGAACCGCTGCCTTGACTTCCTGAAATCCGCTCGCAAGCAAAGAGAGGTATACGTCGGTCCGTGGTTGCCGGAACCGCTCGTTCAGTATGATACGAACGAATCGGGACAAGATCCTCTGCAGACGATCATTCTGGAGGATACAATCTCGTATGCATTTCTTATTCTGCTTGATCAGCTCACACCAGTCGAACGCGCGGTCTTCATTCTCCGAGAAGCTTTCGATTACGATTACCGCGATATAGCGGATATGATTGGCAAGACAGAGCTGGGTTGCCGCAAAATTTACAGCCGCCTGAAGCGGAAAATCCAAGCTGAGCCAGATATTTCGCAGACTGACGAAGCGAAGTCCGAGGAACTCGTTCATCGGTTTCTTCATGCCGCCTCGACCGGAAATATGCAGGCGCTTGTCGCGACGCTGACCGAAGATATCACTGTTTACACCGATGGGGGAGGTAAAGTGCACGCTGCGACCCATCCAATCAGAACGATACCGCGCGTCGCAGCGTTCGTGCTAGGTCTTTCTTCAAAGATGGACGGACAAACCCGAATTCGTTCTGCGCGGATCAATGGTACTATCGGCCTGATCATAGGCAGTATCGGCGATCGTTATAACGCGGTTATCAGCTTCCAGATCGAAGCCGACGGCATCCGCAACATGTACATCTTGCGAAACCCCGACAAGCTTCGGCACCTTAACCTATGAGCGACGAAGGCTGGCGATGCCCAGCTTCGTCAGACTGATTTGTCCTTGATCGAATGCACAAAAATCGTGCGAATCCGACTGTATTAGCGAAATAAGCACAGAAATGGTATTTAGTCATCAAAGAAGTTCAGGAGGATATCATGGCACAAATACTTTACATTACAGCTAATCCCAACTCATTCGAATACTCTGTAGGACATAGAATTGGACAGGGTTTTCTTAAGTCCTATCGTGAAACACATAAAGACGATGAAATTATCGAAATAGATTTATACAAAGAAGATTTTCAAACAGTTGATGAAGATGTACTCAATGCTTGGAGAAAAATGCGTAAGCATAATATGAATTTTGCTGAATTGAACCTTATCGAACAAGAAAAAATAAATGCTCTCAACAAATTCGCAGATAGGGTGGTTCGCGCTGATAAATATGTGTTTGTTTCCCCAATGTGGAACTGGGGAGTTCCCCCACGTTTAAAAGCGTTTATTGATAGTTTTGTAGTGGTTGGAAAAACCTTTTATTATACGGAGAAAGGTCCAGTTGGATACTTGAATAATAAAAAAGCCATTCATATTCAAATAAGTGGTGGAATTTACTCACATGGTCCCGCAGCGATAATGGATCACAGTCATCCTTATTTGAAGATGGTTCTAAGTATCGTAGGTATAAGTGACTTAGAAGCGCTTTATGTGGAAGGCCACGAGATTAACCCGGAGAAAGCGGAAGAAATTATCAGTGAGGCGATGACAAAGGCAGTAAATCTTGCTATAGGATGGTAGTGATTATAGCAGAGAGGTTTAATTTGGAGCACAATACAAGGAGGATTCAAATGAAACGAATTGTTATTATTGGTGGAGGTTTTGCTGGATTGTGGAGCGCTATAGGTGCAGCACGAAAATTACATGAATTAGGAGTCGAAGGAAACGAAGTTGAGGTTGTTTTAATTAACCGTGATTCTTTTTTTAGTGTGCGTCCTCGCTTTTATGAAAAAGATCCACACAATTATCGTATCCCTCTTATTCAAGTACTTGAACCGGTTGGGGTTCGCTTGATTGAAGGAGAAGTAGGACGAATAGATACCGAATCTCAAAAAATAATTATTAATCAAAAAGAAAAGCAGATTGAATTAAACTATGATCGGCTAGTCATTGCTGCCGGTAGTCAATTGTTACTTCCCGAGATCACTGGACTAAAGGAGCATGCATTTACTGTTGATACCATAAAAGATGCAATTCATCTTGACAAGCATATTAATGGTCTACCTGATTTACCTGAAGTTGAGGGTAAATATACTACGATTGTAGTTGGGGCTGGTTTTACCGGGCTTGAAATAGCAACTGAAATGACTTCTCGCTTAAAAGAGATTGCTAAGAAGGAAAATAAAGAATCAGAAGTAAAAGTTATCTTAATTGATAGAAATCCTACCATAGGCAAAGATTTGGGAGTACACCCAGGACCCATTATTGAACAGGCTTTAATTGATATGGATATTGAAATTCATACTAATGAAACAGTTACTTCTATTGATTCAAAAGTAGTAATTTTAGATTCTGGGGAACGTCTTGCTGCACTTACAACAATTTGGACAGGAGGAGTAAAGGCGAGTCCTTTAGCGGCAGATTTACTAGTGGAAAAAGATGTATTGGGGCGTTTACCCGTCGATTCTTATTTGAAAGTAGAGGGTCTGCCGTCTGTTTTTGCGGCTGGAGATACCGCACGAGCAAAAACAGATGATAATCATGTAGCACTAATGACTTGTCAGCATGCAATACCTCAGGGGAAATTTGCCGGACATAACGTTGTATGCGATTTACTTGGATCGGAAGGAATTCCATACAAACAAGAAATTTATAATACCTGCCTTGATTTAGGTCCTTGGGGAGCACTTGTTACTAATGGTTGGGATCGAGTTCCCCAGTCTCAAGGAGAAGACGGCAAAAAAATCAAACAGTACATTAACCAAAAACTAATTTATCCACCCTTATCAGGAAATCGTGAAGAATTATTCAAAGAAGCTGCACCTACCGAGTTAAAAATTAGATTATCATAGAAAAAATGCACTCTTTTTCGCTTGCTCTATAAAACAGAGGAATTCCATTGAAAAATTTGAATAAAACTGTCGGGCAGATAAAAGTAAGCTATAATCTTGCATCAATAAACATCTGATGATATCATGATTTTTTTGCCCAGATAATAATTCTATTCTAATGAAGGAAAGTGCTCTCAACGTGTTATACGGAGATAATAACGAATACTACAACAACAAAATTAAGGGTGAGCATGTTTCATCCTTATTTTTGTTGTTGTAAAACCTATGGGGGAATTCCCTAATGTTCTTGTCAACCGATATGTTGATAAAAGATGTCGGAAGTAAAAAACTATGTTAGCATTAAATGGTGCATAAATCGGCGTTTGTTTGCAGGCGTTACTAAGACCCATTCCCACCATAAATACGAAAAAATAAAGCGCTTGACTTTTAGTTGAGATCATACAGGTACTTGACAGCCGTGTGCTATACTAAAAAAAGTATATCTGACATTGACGAAGCAGCTTAATAACCATACATAGGGGGCATCTAATGTTTCAGCATAGTAATCAAAAATATGAAGGAGTAAACTTTGGCACACAAGATTTAAGGTACGGCGAGCTACTAAGTTGTACATTTAATCGTTGCTTCTTTTCTAATGGATCACTAGAGGAGATTACATCCAGTAACTGCCGTTTCATCGAGTGTGATTTTCGTGGAGCATCGTTAAATGGCTCTATTCATAAAGAATCCGCGTTTGAGAATTGCAATTTTAACGGAGCAAATCTGTTTGTTTCTAAATTTGAAATATGTAAAATGACAGGTTCGGATTTTTCTGGCTCTAATATGGATGGGATCACTATTTTTCAAGGCGATTGGTCATATACCAATTTGAGAAATACCCGATTAGTTAAACAGGACTTGCGTGGGGTTAAATTTCATGAAGCAGACTTGTCAGCAGCAAATTTAGAAAAAGCCGATTTAAGAGATTGTGATCTGACTATGGCGATACTGGCAAAAGCCAAGTTACAAGGTACTGATGTAAGAGGGGCTAAAATGGAAGGCGTGGATTTTAAAACATTCACCATTACAGGTATGAGAATGGATAGAGAGCAATCTGTATTGTTTTCGCTTTCTCATGGTGCCAAGGTAGGTTAATAATAATCGTATGCCAACAATGAATACTTAGCTGTCTGGCTGCAAGCCTGGCAATACCGCAAGAACTCACCACGTGTTTGACTATCAGAAGTCCTTTCGCTACTCCTACGGCGGAAGGACTTTTTAAATTTACCTTAAAAATTCCCCAGTCTAAACTATAAAAGCCCAATTGAGCGATTGTTTCCACTCCAAACCTCCACATCTATAGAGGTTTATTTATCATTACTAAAATAGTGATAAAAATTTTATAGATAGCTGGAGGTATAATAATAATATCCCTAGGAATCCAGAGTTCTTGTAAAAAATACTTTGATTTATGTCACACAATGACATCGCCAATTGTCTTATCAGTGTCACAATAAGGGGGTATACTATGCAAAGTCATACAAACAATCCACCAATTGATAACATCGAAGATTTGTATAAAACCTACAAGCCTCATTTATTTTCTATTGCTTACCGTATGCTTGGTTCTAGATCAGATGCAGAGGATATGGTTCAAGATTTGTTTATAAGCGTTCATGGATATCTAAATGATAATATTATTAATATCAAATCGTACTTAAGCAAAATGATGATCAATCGATGTCTGAACGAATTAAAATCTGTGCGAAAAAAAAGAATAAGCTACGTTGGTAATTGGCTTCCAGAACCAACCGTGCAATTCATCGAACATAGTCCCTTTGAGAGCGTCGAGCGTCAGGATACGATTTCTTATGCCTTTCTTATTCTTATGGAAAAACTTACGCCTATGGAAAGAGCTGTGTTTATTTTAAGAGAAGTCTTTGCATATGAGCATAGTGAAATTGGCGAAATGTTTAACAAAACAGAAGTCAATTGCCGTAAAATATTCAGTCGAGTCAAGAAAAAAGTGGATTTGTCCTCCGAAAAAAATGAATGGTTATTAACACATCCCATTGAAGAAAAGGAACTGGTGAATCGCTTCATCTCTGCACTGGCGAATGGTAACGTTCAATCACTTGTGGACTTGTTAACAGAGGATGTAATATTGATTGCCGACGGTGGAGGAAAGGTGTCCGCCGCTACCAATCCAATATATAGTAAAGAACGTGTGCTTGACTTATTGAATGTACTTTCGTTAAATCGATTTCCAGAATCACAGGCCCAGCTAGTCGAGGTCAATGAACAACAAGGGATATTGTTAACGAAAGATGGCCTACCAACGGGGGTTATATGTTTTGAATGGGACGCTGAATCAATGACGATTCAGCGGATTTACATTATAGTGAATCCAGATAAATTACAACACTTAAACTGAATTCAAAATACATCTCTTTGAGCTCTTTTCTTCAAAGGGAAATTTGTGCGCCAGATAGGTTACTTTGATGTTTGATGGGGAGGAGGCATTTATCCATAAAATAGAAACCTGTTGGATGTCACACATTGAACTCGTCAGTTGTCTTATTAGTGTCAAAAAAATTCACAGGAGGTACTGTTATGACACAACGTGTAAATTATATGCAGCAATCACCAGAACTTTTTAAAAAATTAATGGAATTCAGCAACGCCGAGAAAGACAGCGCAATTGAAGAGAAGATCCTCGATCTTGTTCACATCAGGGCCTCGCAAATCAATGGGTGCGGTTTCTGCCTGGATATGCACGTCAAGCAGGCCAAGATCCACGGCGAGAGCGAGCTTCGCCTTTACCACATCTCAATTTGGCGGGAATCGACGCTGTTTATTCCACGCGAGCGGGCTGCACTGGCATGGACCGAGGTCCTGACCAAACTACCTGAACAAGGTGTGCCCGACGACGTTTATGATCGCGTTCGCGGGCAATTGTCTGAAAAAGAAATCTCGGATCTGACATTCTCGATTATGGCGATCAATGCTTGGAACCGTATAAACGTCGGCTTCAAAACTGTACCGGGCTCGGCTGATGCAGCTTTTGGATTGTCTAAAGCAGGTCTGAGCTGACCAATTACCAAAGCAAATTACACTTCGCGCGACTTACTACATGGCTTATGAGCCGGATCTTCGGCGAATCTTTGCTAAGTGGTCAGAGTTTTGGCGGCACATCCTATGACAATGTCACAGGAAAACAGTACAAGGCTTTAGACATCTCTAGCCAGTATACTACGGGCTAAAAACTGGGAGGATCAACATGAAAATAGTAGTTATTGGTGGTAGTGGGCTCATTGGAACAAAACTCGCTAACAACCTTCGTAATCTTGGCCACGAGGTAGTGGCAGCATCACCATCCTTAGGCGTCAATACCATCACTACTGAGGGGCTGACTGAAGCGCTTAGTGGTGCTCAGGTTGTCGTCGACGTGGCGAACTCGCCTTCGTTTGAGGACAAAGCAGTATTGGAGTTCTTCGAGACATCGGGTCGAAATCTTCTTGCCGCTGAAGCGGCTGCTGGAGTGAAACGTCACGTTGCGCTGTCGGTTGTTGGCACTGACCGCCTTCTCCAGAGTGGTTATTTCCGTGCGAAGATGGCCCAAGAAGACCTGATCAGAGCTTCCAAGATTCCCTATACCATCGTTCGTGCAACGCAGTTCTTCGAGTTCGTCAACGGCATTGCCTATACGGCCACCGAAGGACAAACCGTTCGATTACCGTCTGCTTTTGTGCAGCCTATCGTTTCGGATGATGTTGCTGCGGCGATGGTCGACTTCACACTCGAGGCACCAGTGAATGGTATTGTCGAGCTAGCTGGTCCTGAAAGGCTACATCTCGACGAACTCGTCCGACAATACTTGAGCGCAATTCAGGATACACGTCAGGTGGTTGCAGATATCAACGCGCGCTACTTCGGCGCAGAGCTAGACGATCAATCTCTCGTCCCGAGCGACAATGCGCGCATCACTACGACGCGGTTCAGGGATTGGCTCAGCCGTTCCACGACTTTAGTATAATTCAGCGAGTTAAACTGAAGAAGAATCAGCTTACCTGCTTTTCTGGCAGTTTCGGTCATCATATCAATTAAATGATTTAGGATGTTTTGAGAAAATGAAAAAAGGAGATCCGGTGGTTACGGGTCTCCTTTTTCATTTGTTCCCAATTTAGCCCTATCTCTCTTCGACGTTTCCGGTTTCCCGGTTTGGACCACGCAGCCAACGTAAGACCGCTGGCTCGATAGTTCGCAATGCGTTCCTTGCACCTTGATAAGTTACAGCCTTCATAATCATCCTCCTAAGTTTGTATGCCAGACGTAACGGCCAGTTATTTTTGGATGAAAAATTCTTTTTAATTAAACATCACATGGCGCTGACAGTGGAGAAACAAGTATAATTAAATGACCGACTAATTAGACAAATATTAAAACACACTTACATCGAATACATATGATTAAAATAAATCGTAGGAGGCCGTGAAATGACCACTGATTTCTACCTTGTCAGACATGCTAAAAAAGAAAAGGGGATTGGAGATGTCGCTATATCGTCCGAAGGCATATTGGAAGCTCAAGCGACTGCACACCATTTTCGTGAAATAGCGATTAATAAAATCGTGAGTAGTCCCCTTAAAAGGGCTAAACAGACAGCCATGTTCATCGCAAAAGAAACAAAGACAACAATTGCAGAGGATATTCGTTTGCGAGAGCGTGCCAACTGGGGAGATATACCTGGACAAACATTTGAGGAGTTTGTTGAGATGTGGGAACGATGCGTACAGGATAGAGACTTTTCACCACCAGCAGGCGATTCTGCAAGGAAAGCAGGTGAGCGTTTAGCTTTGTGCTTATTGGAATTGTCAGTTGAACATTCACAGGATAGCATCATCGTTGTTACACACGGTGGTCTGATAACAGATTTCTTGGTAAATGTAATCACCGAGGAGGAATTGCGAAAGAGACACCCTAATTTTCTTGCAGAACAAAGTTATTTGATCTCCGAATGTTCAATAACAAAAGTAAGTTGTCAGGATGGAATTTTTAAATTAGATGGCTTTGCAACTGTCGATCATTTGCTGTAGGGGGTCCATTGTTCCTGAATGGTAGAATACCCCACCAAACACAGGTCTATATAGGTTTTGATGTCTTTCACGGACATACCACATTGTTTCAGATGTTTTACACCTGTAAGCCCTCCTCGAAAAAAAACTACAATATTTTTGACTTTGAATTAAGCCAAGAGGATGATGGAGAGTAGGGAGAACTGTAACCTTATGAAGGAAACAATATCTAGTAGAAAGTGAGGAACAATCAAATGGAATATGTGAAACTTGGAAATACTGGCTTGGATGTATCTCGGATTTGTCTTGGCTGTATGAGCTTTGGCGTAGCAGATCGGTGGGTTCATCCTTGGGTACTAGATGAGGAGAACAGTCGTCCTATTATAAAAAAAGCTTTGGAGCTTGGTATCAATTTTTTTGATACAGCGAATGTGTATGCAGACGGAACAAGCGAGGAAATTGTTGGCCGGGTTCTAAAGGATTATGCCAATCGTGATGAAATTGTCCTCGCGACAAAGGTACATTTCCGTATGCATCAAGGTCCAAATGGTGCTGGTCTTTCCCGAAAGGCAATCATGAGTGAAATAGATAAGAGTCTTAAGAGATTGGGAACAGATTATGTAGACCTGTATCAAATCCATCGCTGGGATTACAATACTCCTATTGAAGAAACGATGGAAGCCTTGCATGATGTTGTGAAGGCTGGTAAGGCAAGATACATTGGTGCTTCTGCCATGTACGCATGGCAGTTCCTGAAGGCATTACATGTAGCTGAAAAAAATGGGTGGACCCGGTTTGTGTCGATGCAGAATCATTTAAACCTCATATACCGTGAAGAGGAGAGGGAGATGCTGCCTCTTTGTAAGGAAGAAAAAATCGGTGTGATTCCATATAGCCCGCTCGCATCAGGAAGATTGACTCGTGATTGGTCGGAAACAACCTATCGTTCCGAAACCGATCAAGTTCAGAAATCTAAATACGATGCGACGGCAAATACGGACCGATTGATTGTGGAGCGTGTGGCAGCAATCGCAGAAAAACGTGGCGTTCCTCGCGCTCAAATCGCACTTGCCTGGTTGTTGCAGAAAGAACCAATAACAGCTCCCATTATCGGAGCTACCCAAATATCTAATCTCGAAGATGCAGTAGCCGCTGTTTCGATTATGTTAACACCTGAAGAAATTGCATCGCTGGAAGAGCCGTATGTTCCTCATCCGGTAATTGGTGCAGTGTGATACGCTAGATTAGATTTATAATGTGGATGGATGATAACGAAACTACAACCTTTACAAACGAACGTATATTCGTTAATATTTAAATGGGTATATTTTACATATGCAGGAGAGGAGATTAAAATGAGAACTTATCAAGTCGATACTGTGGAAAAAGAAGAGATCAAGTTGGTTGGTTTTTCAATAACTGAAAGTCTAAACAATGTTTTAGAAACGAAGATTGTGAGAACATTACGCGAGGACTTGACGAATCGAATGATTGAAATAGAAAACAGAAAAGGTCCAGGAGTTTTTTTAATTCAAATTTATCCTCATGACGGTCAATGGACTCCCCATGTGCCATTTCAACATGTGGTCGCCTTCGAAGTGACCTCTTATGGCGAGATTCCTACCGGTATGATTACTCATACTGTGTCTCCTGGGCAGTTTATCAAAATTATACATAAAGGTGCAGAATCACAGATCGGTACTACTTATGATTTTATAAACAAAACGTATGGTGTTAGACCCATTGATATTGAATATTGGAATGATATTCATACACTAGAAAATCAAAATGGTGAAATTGATATTTATATTCCAACAAAATAAAAATTCTTTATTCCAGTGTAGTTGAATGGAAATCAAACTTATCAATTCGTAGAACTGTTTTTGATTTTGACCCTATAAAGGATATTTCAATAAGTGTGCCAAAACTTAAAACAATGTGAAGCGCATTTCAATATGCCGCTAAACCTGACCCGAGGATCTGGTTTAGCGGAAACGGTACATGCGACAAGCCGATGGTTACGGAGTAAAGCTTCCTCAGAGAACGCCTTATGGCTTATGAAAGGTGATAAGTCTTACATGCGCTTTATCGCGCCGCCTTCACCTCATGCCAGCGCAGCGCCAGCAGGTCGAGATCTTTCAGTGTATCCAAGGCTTCCTGACGGATACGTTCGTCGATAGGTGCATTAGGATTGCGAACATAGGCAGACTCGATCACGCCACCTGTCCGGAGTATTTCCTTATGGACAGCCATCGCAAAACCAGGGAGCGTACCGATTCGCATGAACGGCAAATACTGATAAAAGGTTTGGCGTGCGATGTCCAGATCACCGGATCTGAAAGCCTGATAAATCCGCACGCAAACTTCCGGAAATTCGCAAGCAGGCATCGTACCTACAGCGCCACGACCCAGCTCCTCATAAAAATAAAGTCCGTTCATTCCTCCGAATACCGTCAGCCGGCCTTCGGACTGCTCCAGCACCTCGGTTACCTTCAAAGTTGTTGGCGGGGCCTCAACCTTCACGTAAGCGATGTTCTCGAATTCCTTGGACAAACGGGCGAGCAGGGGAGCAGGCATATTCACACCGCTTGCGAGCGGTGCGTCCTGGATCATGATCGGGATCGTCACGGCTTTGGCAATGGCGGCAAAATAATCGTACAGCCGCTTGCCGTCCGGCTTGGCCATGTAAGGGGGGAGTACCATGAGCGCATCGGCCCCCTGTTTCTCCGCACGTTTGCTTAGTTGAACAGCAACTTCTAGCCCCGTATGACCGCTGCCGAAGACGAGTGGAACTTGGCCTTTGACTTCATCGACGACAATTTCAGCGATTCTCGCCTTTTCTTCATCGAGCAGCGTATACATTTCGCTGGCCATGCCGAACAGAGCAATACCGTCGACTTTGGCATGAAGCTGAAAGCGTACAAGCTCACGCAGACTGTTCTCGTCCACCTCCCCTTGTTCAGTAAAGGGTGTTGCCAGAATTGGATAAACGCCTTCTAATTTCACTTGTTGACTCATAGTCATAACCTCCATATGTTTCATTTAGTCAGAAAATTCTGCTTGCAGGCTTTTATGCGCTCATATGCTTTCTCAGCTGTTCCTCGTCAATATCGACGCCAAGCCCTGGGCCTTCCGGCAGCAGGTAACGTCCCTGCTCACATACGAGCGGTCGGACAAGCAGCGAGTTGGCCGCTGTCATCACCGTAGGTTGATACTCCACAATGAGCAGATTGGAGATCGCGGCACTGAGATGCAAAGTCGCAGCGATACAGATACCTTGGCCGACACTCAGATGAGGAGCGATAGGAATATTGAACGCATCGGCCAAGTTGGCGATTTTCCGCGCTTCGGTAATGCCCGTGCGCCCGATGTCGGGCTGATAGATGTCAGCTGCCCGCTTCAGCAAGCGGTCCTTGAACTGATAGCGTGTACGTTTGGCCTCCCCGATGGCAATAGCTATGTCCAAAGCTCTTGTAATTTCAGCCGTTCCTTCGATATCCTCTGGTGCGGTCGGCGCCTCCAAAAATTCAATGTTTAATCGCTCCAGCGCCCGACCTAACCGGATCGCTTCGGGAACAGAATATTGCCAGTGTGCATCAACCATCAGACGAAATCGAGGACCGAGCGCTTCACGCATGTAAGCGGCAATTTCGGCATCCTCATACACCCCGAACCCAAGATGCAGCTTGATTGCCGTAAACCCCTTCGACTTCCATTCGAGTGCCAGTTCAATGCGTTCTTCCCGCGTCTGCTTCGGAATGCCGGACACATAAGCTGGTATTTCCCGACGGTAAGCGCCGCCCAGCAGCTGATACACGGGCAGCTGTACGGACTTGCCGAGAATATCCCACAGCGCCACATCGACGGCGGTCAGGGCATCGACCATGAACCCGGTGAAGTAGCCCCTCTCCCGCATGGAATCGTAGAGCCTGCTCCAGATCACATCGATGTCCCGCGGGTCCTGCCCGATCAGGAAATTCTTAAACAGCCGTTCGATAATTTCCCCGGCAATCTCCGGCCCAACGGGGGCCAGTGCTTCTCCCCAGCCATATATGCCGCTGTCTGTTGTAATCTTGACCAGCAGCGTTTCCAGATTGCGTGAATAGATGGAGCGGTATTCAGGACGAATATAGTAATCGCTTTCATCGGATTGGCCGATGGAGGTTCCCAAATACACCGGACCATTCCTGATTTTTAAAGGGAATACGTCGACACTCGTAATTTTCATGAAACACCTACTTAATTTGATTTTTAATATCATAATATGCAAATAGATTGTATAATACGAAATTATATATTTCAATAGTCAATTTATTGATGTTGTGAATCAAAGATTATACAATGAATTCAAATGAAAGGGTGGTTGTATTGAAGCAGGAGCAAACCGCAGCAGCGTTAACGCAAAGCGTCACAAGGGCTTTGGCGATTTTATCGTGTTTTTCCGATGAACAGCCGGAGCTGCGGGTAATCGATTTTGCCAAAAAGCTGAATCTGACGCAAAGTAACGTTTCCAGACTGCTGACAACGATGGTATCGCTCGGGTATACGGAGAAGGATGAACTTACAGGCTTTTACCGCTTGGGAACATCGATTATTTCGCTTGGCGGGATCGCTTTGAATCATTATGAAATCCGCAAGCAGGCGCTACCCGAGCTTCATGACTTGGAGACTCGGCTTGGGCTGGGAGCTAACCTGGCAATATTGAACGGGCCTCATATGTTTTATCTGGCTCATGTGGACAGCCACAAGTCACCTCGCATGTACACGCTGATCGGACGGAAAAATCCGCTGCATTGTACAGGCATTGGCAAGGTTCTGCTCGCTTTTCTGGATAAGGAAGAGGCGGAGTCATTATTGAAGGAGGAAGGGATGACTGCCTATACCGATAAAACGATCACGGAATTTTCAGCGCTGGAGTCGCAGTTGGAATCAACCCGAAAGAAAGGTTATGCGATAGAGAATGAAGAGCTGGCGCTGGGCAGAGCTTGCATCGCCGCTCCGGTCAGAGGCCGCAGCGGTAAGGTAATAGGCGGAATCAGCTTATCCGGACCGTTATCCGAAATCAATCTCTCCAAACGTGAGGCTGAGCTGTCGGCCATTCTGATCGAGGCCACAGATAAAATTTCCATGAAGATGGGATATATTACAGCTAATTATTAAACAGGTATTTGAGTTGGAATGGAGTTGCCTCACTCATAACGATGTATACGACAAAGGAACTGCGAATTTGCGCAGTTCCTTTTTATTCGCTGCTAAGCTGCAGTCGACGCCACTAAACAACTCAATAAATATTGAAACAACTTCAATAAATATTGAACTTTTTGCGATTTTGTTTAAGGTATACTGAAGCCATTCCAGGCAGGAGCATGATTAAGGGAGACAGCTCCCGCATACCAATGAGGCGATTATATGCGATTGCAAGGGGAAACAGTGGTAATTACTGGCGGGGCCAAAGGAATTGGAAAAGGGATTGCTATGCGGTTCGCCGAAGAGGGGGCCGAAGTACTGATCGTGGATCTCGATAAATCAAACGGTTTGGAAACTGTTCGGGAAATTGGGCGAAATGGCGGCAGCGCGAGCTTTACGGAGCTTGATGTATGCAATGAAGTCCAAATCGCCAGCTGGCTGGGGTCAATAAGCAGGCTCGATATCCTCGTCAATAACGTAGGCTGGACGGGGAAAAGAACGCCAGTCGATCAGATGGAGCTGGACGATTGGCGACGTGTGATGGATATTAATCTGACATCGCTGTTCCTGATGTGCAAGCACGCAGTGCCGCTGCTGAAGCAGTCGAGCCCGGCGAGTATTGTGAATCTGTCGTCCGTCAACGCCTATACGATGGTTCCAGCCTTGGCGGCTTACAGTGCGTCCAAAGGTGCGGTTCTGGCCATCACCAAGCAGCTTGCCGTTGAGCTGGCTCCGGTGGGAATCCGCGTTAACAGCGTATCACCGAGCATCACTTTCAAGGAGGGCGTGGAGAAGCCGCTTGCCTCAACCTCGGAAATATCGCTCGACTGCTACCCGCTGGGGCGGTTCAGCACGGCGCGGGACGTAGCCAACGCGGTATTATTCCTGGCCTCGGGTGAAGCGGCCTTTATTACAGGGCAGGATTTACTGATCGATGGAGGCATGACAGCCCAGTCCGTATCGGCTGTTCTCAGGGACGACTTACGCGCAGGCTGGAAATCAGGAACGTACAAGCTACTACCGAATTCGGACACTTATGGAGGCAGCTAATGAAAATTACGAAGATTGAAGTCTTTGTCGTCAAAATCCCGTCGATTCCAACCGCATCGCCGAATACGAAGCGCTACATCACGGATGATTATTTCATTAATGAAGGAAGACGCTCCTGCATTTACTCGGATAAACTGGAAACGATCTTCGTCAAGGTATGTACCGACGAAGGCATTGAAGGCTGGGGCGAGCTGCTGGCTCCGACCAACCCGGAGGTTGCTGCGGCTGTTATTAAAGGTCATCTGGCTCCGCTTGTAATCGGTGAAAACCCGCTGGAGACTCAATTTCTGTGGGATAAAATGCTCGATACGCTCCGCGAGCGCGGTTACACCGGTGGCTACCTGGTTGATGCGATGGCTGGGCTTGATGTTGCCTTCTGGGATATTAAGGGCAAGGCGTTTAATCTGCCGGTTTATATGCTGCTGGGCGGACAATACCGTGACCAGCTACGCTGCTACTGCTCCAGTGTACCGGGCAGGACGCTGGAGGAACGGCTGGAGAGTGTGGACCGAATCGTCGAGCAGGGCTATGATGCGATCAAGATTCATACGTTCGGTAAAGGGAAAACAGCTGATTTGGATATGCTGAGCGCGATCCGTAAGCGATATACTGCTGATAAGCTCGATCTGATGCTGGACGGGCACGGCAAATATACCCATTCGGAGGCGTTCTCTCTGGGGCGGGCGCTTGGCGATCTGGACCTGCTGTTTTTTGAGACACCGCTCACCTTTGAGGATATACAGGGTCACCGCAAGCTGGCTGATGCAATCGATACGGCTGTCGCTGTCGGCGAGCCGCTGCGCACGATCTATACGTTCCGCGATTGGATAACCGCAGGGGCGCTTGAGGTTGCACAGCCGGATCTGGGGCGCAACGGGATCACGGAAATGATGCGTATCGCGCATTTGGCGGAGGCCCACCATCTGGCCTTTGCACCGCATTTGAGTGTGCATCAGGCTGTTGGGGTTGCCGCAACGGTCCATATTTCGGCGGCGATCTCCAACTTTCTTATTTTCGAATATCAGCCGAACGCACTCAAAGCTTCCGAGCAGTATTCCACGGCATCCTTCACAATGAACAAAGGAACCATCCAGGTTCCGACGGACCCTGGCCTCGGCGTTACGATTGACGAGCAGGAGCTGCGCAAATTTGTTGCGGACTATGCGGTCATCCAGGCAACTCAATAAATTGGAAGAATTTTTCCATCGTGAAGTGGGAATTATTCACCGCACTTCTAGAAATATTGGAGTAATTGGTCAAAATATTGGAGGTTGCCGGAGCCATTACCGTTTATGATAAGAACATCAAGAAAATATAGATGCATAGGTGATGACGATGAACTCAACTGCTGCGGCTTCCGCAAGCAACAAGACCCATGTCCAGACTAAATGGCAAAGCAGCTGGAAACGTATCATGCGATTCAAAATTTTATATTTGCTGCTGCTGCCGGAGCTGATCTATTTTGTCATCTTCAAGTATGTTCCGATGTTTGGCATTATAATCGCCTTCAAAAACTACAATATCGGGCTTGGCTTTTGGGACAGCCCGTGGGTAGGCCTGAACAACTTTCGAAATTTTATTAATGGCGTTTACTTTTGGGATATTATGAGCAATACAATCGCGATTTCCATTTACAAATTGCTGTTCGGATTTGTTGCACCGATTGTATTGGCACTGCTGATTAATGAGGTGACGGTCGGGTGGTTCAAGAAAACGGTGCAAACCGTGACGTACCTGCCGCATTTTATCTCATGGGTTATCGCTTATGGATTGATGGTGGCGCTCTTGTCTCCGGGGGACGGCTTTGTGAATCTGATTATGAAGCAGTACGGACTGCAGCCTATCTCTTTTCTCACCGAGTCTTCATGGATTCGCTCACTGATCATTGGCTCCGATATTTGGAAGGAAGTTGGTTGGGGCGCGATTCTGTATTTGGCGGCATTGGCGGGTATTGATCCCAGTCTGTATGAAGCGGCTCGTATAGATGGAGCTTCGAAATGGAGACAGCTGTGGCATATAACGCTGCCGGGTATCCGCAATGTAATCATTATTTTGTTGATTATTCGGTTGAGCAGTATTCTCGATGCGGGCTTCGATCAAATTTTTATGATGTCGAACACGTTTAATGCCGACAAATCTGACATTATCGACACATGGGTGTACAGACAGGGAATCGAACAAATGCAGATTAGTCTGGCGACAGCTGTCGGGGTGTTCAAATCGGTCATTGCCTTTATTCTGGTCGTTGGAGCGAACAAGCTGGCCAAAAAATTCGACGGACAAATATGGTGAAAAATAGATTTGTAAAGCCAACGTTCCTTGGAACGCTTGAAGAAGTTGCTTAGCAAGAAAGCGTTCCAAGGATCGCTCGAAGATTATGCTTACGAAGAAAGCGTTCTAAGGAACGCTTAGAGATTATGCTTACGGAGTAAGCGTTCTATAGAACGCTTTAAGGAGGCTCGCCAATGACTAAATTGACTTTATCTGAAAAAGTGGGCCGCACTGCCATTTACTCGATTTTGACCGTGATTGCGCTTTTGACTCTGTTTCCCTTTCTGTATGTCGTGGTGATCTCGATTACACCTGAGTCCGAGGTTATCCGTCGGGGGCTTGTGCTCATTCCCGAGAGTGTTACGTTTAACGCGTATAAAACGGTTTTTGGCAGCGGTTCAGGCATATTGCCCGCCTATCAGATTACGCTGTTTCGTACCATAGTCGGTACGGCGCTGAACCTATTGTTTACACTACTGGGCGCTTATGTGCTTTCGAAGAAAGCGCTGCCCGGTCGAAGCGGCTTGCTGCTGTTCGTCATTTTCACGATGCTGTTCAGCGGCGGTTTGATTCCTACTTACATTGTCGTCCGTTCTCTGGAGCTGACAAATACGGTGTGGGCCTTAATTGTTCCTGGTCTGATCAGTGTGTTCAATCTGGTTGTCGTCAAAGGGTTTTTCGAGCAGCTTCCCGTTGAACTCGAGGAATCGGCCAAGGTCGATGGGGCCGGGGAACTGAAGGTGCTGTTTTCGATCATACTGCCTTTGTCCCTGCCATCGATTGCGACGATAGGACTGTTTTATGCGGTCGGCCATTGGAATAGCTACTTTGACGCCGTTATTTATTTAAATAAAGCAAACCTGATGCCTTTGCAGGTGATTCTGCGGAACATTCTCCTCAGCTCGCAAAATCAAAATATGGAACAGGTCAACGATGCAACCGTCAGCTCGCTGGCGATTCAAATGGCGTCTGTGATCGTATCGACGGTGCCGATCCTGTGTGTGTATCCGTTTATTCAAAATCATTTTGCCAAGGGTGTGATGATTGGGGCGGTTAAAGGGTGAGAGTTTGATTGGCGATGGCTCTTGAGAGGGGGATCGCTGCGTGGCCGAAGTGTTCCTGCGATTGCTGTTGTTCCCGGATTTCTTCTATTATATAAGAGCGTTATCGGTTGAAATCCGGGAACAAAGGCACCGCTCCGCTATCTACGGAACACCACGGCCACTCCGCTCCGTGCATGCGCGCCATGCCTTGCTCTTCTCCCTCTAACCCTTTAGCTAGGGTTAGAGGGAGAAGAGCAAAGGCGAAGGGCAAAAGCAAAGAACCAAAGAGTAAGAACCAAAGAGCAAGAACAAAGAGGCAGAGATAAGAGCAAGAGTGAAAACAATAAATATGGTATCATCCGGCTTGCCGGTTTAATAAAAAACAGGAATAATAAGTATGAACATAAAGGAGAGGTCAAAATGAACAAGAAAAACAAAATCGGCACAACCGTTTCGTTAGTGCTCGCCTCTGCTATGATGCTGTCGGCATGCGGGGGGAACACTCCGGCTGCCACGGGTACCAGCACACCTGCGGCACCGTCTGGGGACAAGGGTGGGGCTACTAATTTTGATAAAAAAATGACGATTACGATGTATAACGCTGGCGGATTTTCGCCTAACAACCAGCCGCCTACCAATCGCGAGGATGATCCACTTCGTCAAATGCTGGAGAAAGCCATCAATATCGATTTGCAGATGACCGTGCCTCCGGCCGATCAGATCAAACCGAAGCTGAACACGATGGTCGCATCGGGCGATATTCCCGATATGATTTTTATGACGGACCGTTTGACAGCCGTTCAATACTATGATCAAGGGATTGTCGCCGACCTGGATGATATCCTCAAAAGTTATCCGGAGCTGTACAACCGTTTTGACAAGGACTCCTGGAATTCCATGTTATATAAAGGCAAAACGATCGGAACGCCCGGGTACGAGCTGGTTAATGGCATTAATGGTTGGTGGATTCGCAATGATTGGTTAAAAAAGCTGAACCTGCAGGTTCCGACAACACCCGATGAGCTGCTGACGGTTATGAAAGCCTTTACAGAAAAAGATCCTGACGGCAACGGCAAGAACGATACGTACGGATTTGCCTCGGGCATTCTCAAGGACGGCAATTTCAGCAATCCGGGAAACAGCGGCTTCGGTTGGGATGCCATCATGATGATGTTTGGCGTGGTGCCTAATATGGTTGACAGCATCGACGGCAAAATCACCTTCGACAATACCGATCCGCGAATGAAGGAAGCTTTGACGTTTATGAATAAAGTGGCGACCTCCAATGTGGTCGATCCGGATTGGGTAACGACGAACGACGGTACCGCTCTGGAAAAGAAAATGCAGACCGGCAAGTACGGTATCGTGTACAGAGACTGGAGAGCGATGGAGCTTTCTGGCCAGCAAAAGATGAAGGACGTATCTGGGGAAGTTCCCGACTGGATTACGATTGCTCCGCCGAAGGGACCTCATGGTGATCAATGGGCCGGGTTTGCCCAGTTCCAGAGTAATTCCTGGACGATTTCCAAAAAAGCGGCCAAGGACCCGGAGAAGCTCAAGCGCATCATGTCCCTGCTGCAGTACTGGTATACAGATAAAGAGGCTCAACCGTACTTCTCATATGGACAAAAAGGCATCATGTGGGATATGGTGGACGGCAAACCGGTACGCCTGAAGGACAATATGGCCAATAAGGATATGGTGCAAAAATGGCAGTGGCAAAGCAACTACTTCCTACCCCGCCGAGGCAACGATGCTCTTTACTTCAATTTCACCTATGATAAAACGGACAGCTTCCATCAGACGAATTTGAAATATATCAAACCGAACAAAGTAAATCCGTTTGTTCTAATCGATGCCAACGACACGCAGTATAACGACCGCATTAAATATGTGAACGAGACGCTGCTAAAATTTATTCTTGGCAAAGAGCCGATTGCAAACTGGGATACTTACGTCAGTACGCTGGACGCCAAATTCAACTATAAAAAATACAAGGAAGATGTAATGAAGCAGTTAAGCGACGCAGGTATCAAGCCATAGCTTGCTGACCTCACACGCACGAATCATCAGAGTATAAACGCAGGAAGCGCTAGTTAGAGCGGGCGACCGCGGGGGAGCTTGCCGTTCCTCCGCGGTTTTGCGTCTATGCAAGAAAAGCTGGCGAAAGCTCCTACGCTAATTTAATATAATAGAAGAGTACATACATGTTCAGCATGGCTGAACGAACCAAGAACAGGAGGGGCCTCATCATGAGCTTTCGTTTCAGCAGTATGCCGTTCAAAATGTTCCTCCTTTGTTTCCTGTTCATGTTCGGGACGGTAACTTTTGTCAGCCAGCTCTCTTACAGCTTTATTCAAAATGAAATAAGAACCAACAACGATTTTTTCATCAGCCAGATTTTGTCCAAGGTCGATCAGTATATAACACTCAGCTTTTCCTCCTTGCAGACGATTTTGTCTGCCGTTGATTCATCGTACACGCCGGGAATGCAGAGCCTGGAAATGATGAAGCCGCAGCTGCAGCAGTTGTATGAGTTGAATTGGAATCTGGTAACGAATGTTTATGTCATTAAAGATGATACGAGCATTATTGGAGGAAGTCCGCTGTCAGCCGCTTTTGACAGTCCGAGCGTGGAGCGAAGCGTTTTTCTGCAAAAAACAGCCGCCGACCGGTACGGCATTATGGTCAGCCAGCCCTATGTCTCCAAGCAATCGGGATTGACGGTTACGTTTACGCGTTATCTACACGGCTCCCAGCCGATGGCGGCGGCTGCACTCGATATGGATCTGAAGGCCATGGAAAAGACGCTGCTACAAATTAACCGCGACGACTTGGTCAGCATCGTCATTATGGATGAGCATGGTACGATGATCGCGGGCAATCTGGGAGATGCCGGGCAAATGAACGAAGAGGACAACACGTTTCAATTGGGAGGTCTGTCCTCCAAAGCACTGCTCAGCCACAGCGGCAATGTGATGCAGTTCCGGTCAAGTCAGAATCAGAACTGGACGGTGCGCAAATATCCGGCATCACACTTCAACTGGACGATATTATCCTTATACAACGATTCTTTAAATAAACGCTCCCTCAAGCACATCGAGCCCTATTATTTCGTGCTGCTTGCGATGGGGCTTGTGCTCAGTGCGATAGCGGCAGGCATACTGGCGCGGTTTATCCGCAAGCCGCTTGGCAATCTGATGACCAAAATGAAGCTGGTCAAACAGGGCTTTCTGGATATCCCGCTCGTGATTAACCGCAAGGATGAGTTCGGTGAGCTTTCACGGACGTTCGACCAGATGATCAAACAAATCAATGAATTGGTGGAGAATCTGCGCAGCAACAAGGAACTGAAGCGGGAGCTCGAAATTCAAGTGCTGCAATCGCAGATCAATCCTCATTTTCTGTACAATACGCTCGGCTCCATCGGTAATGTGGTCAGATTGGGTGAGGTTCAGCATGTCGATCCGATCATTAAATCGTTAATTAAAATATTGGAGTACGGCATCGGTGACGTGGCCGAGAAAGTAACGCTGCGTGATGAGCTGATGAATGTCCGGGACTATATTTTCATTCAAAATATTCGTTACAGCAGCGAATTTACGGTAATTGAGGACATAACCGAGGAGCTGTACGATTTCCCTGTGTTTCGCATGCTGCTGCAGCCGATTGTCGAGAACAGCATGTTCCACGGCTACAGCGGGGGCAGGGTGCCCGGACAAATAAGAATCAGAGCAGCTTATGCAGACGGGCACGTAGAGGTCGAAGTGCAGGACTACGGCATCGGGATGAATGAGCGCCAGCGCGAGCTGCTGCTTATTCCGGGCCATCAGGTGAAGCCAGACAAACGTAAACGAATCGGACTGATCAATATTCACCAACGCATTCAACTAAATTATGGAGAAGCTTACGGTCTGGAAATCAGAAGCGAGCCGGGCGGGGGAACCTGCGTGAAAGCCACATTTCCCTGGAACGGAGAGGAGAATCTGCTATGAACAAATACCGCTGCCTGATTGTTGATGACGAGGATTTGATCATTCGCAGCCTGGAGCAGTTTTTCGAAGGTCACAAGGGGAAGTATGAGCTGATCGGCAAAGCCTATTCAGGTCAGGAAGCCATCGATCTGGCGATGGAGTTGAAGCCTGACATCGTATTGACGGACATTGTGATGCCCGGTATGAATGGGATTGAGCTGATTGATGTTCTTAAGGAACGGCTGCCACGAACCATTTTCATTATTTTGACCGCTTATTCCGATTTTGAATATGCCAAGCAGGCGATCCGGATGAATGTGAAGGACTATATCGTTAAGGTACCGTTGTCCGAGACGGATATTTTTCAGGCATTGGACCGTGCGGCGCAGACGATTCATGAGATGCAGGCGAAGGAAGCGGAGCTGCGCAAGCTTAACACCTCCCGTCTGGACAATCTGTACCGGCTCCGCAGACAGATTGTATCCGAGCTGCTGCAGGGAGATATTCATCCGAACCATTTTCCACGTTATTGCGACGAGCTGAAAGTGAATCCGGTATTGAACGATTATTGCTTCCTCGTTATCCAGTTTGACGACGAGGCTCTCTTCAAGAAGCAATACGGTCAAGCGGATCAGATGATCATTCGGTACGGGATGCTCAATGTGGCGGAAGAAACGCTGCAGGCCAAGGCTCAAGGCTTCGTAAGCGAGGTTCGGGACCATCGGATCATCGGTTTCGTTACATGGGACTCGATGGATAATGCGACCGACGTCTATAAGCGCTGCAGGGAATTCGGCAGTGAGCTGATTGAAAATATTCAGAGATATATGAAACAGGTGGTTCATGTCGGCTTCAGCTCGAGGCGCAACGGCTGGGCGACGGCTGCCGATTCGTTCGGGCAGGCATCCGAGCTGCTTCGGGATGTATACTACTCTGTAGGAACAGGGCAGGTATATGCCAAGCAGCCCTCACATTCTGCACAGCCAGGTGACGAGGACACGATCCGGATGTGGTTTCAGGAAATCAGCCGCAAGCTCGCCCCGGAAACCAAGTTTGATGATTTGAAAGGGAAGCTCAGCCGCATTGCCCATTATGCCCGTGAGCACCATATACCCGAGCCCCGTATGAGTGTGCTGCTCCGGAAGTTCATGGACGATGTCAGACAAAAGATCGTCGTCTGGAAGCTGGTTGTCGATCCTGCTCCTTATGTGCTGGAAGAGGGGATGAAGTTCGAGCAGCAGTGGAGCCGGGTGCTGGCTTACATTAATGACTGCCTGTCCCAGAGGCATGCTCCGGTTCGCTCGGAGATTTCCAAAGCTAAGCAGTATATCGAGGACAATATTGCAGAGAGATTGACGCTGGACGAGGTAGCAGAATACGTCAATCTGGTTCCCTCCTACTTCAGCACCTTATTCAAAAAGCTGGAGAACGAAAACTTCGTCGATTATGTCAATCGTCGCAAGATTGAGAAGGCGTTGGCACTCCTGAAGGAAAAGGACTATTCCAATCTGCAGTTGAGCAAGCTGGTCGGTATTCATAATGAAAGGTATTTCTGCACGCTGTTCAAGCACCTGTACGGACTGCCACCGCAAAAGTTCAGAAAGACATATTTGTAGAAACGGGATTGTTATTTGTTTCACCAGATCACGGTGCGAATCCGTGAACAGTTAAGTTGAATTTTGTCTAGAAGCTGAAAAGAGCCGTCTCAACACGAGAAGGCTCTTTATTTTTTTGTGTCTATATGGTTGTTGGAATGGTCACAAATATTTCTGTAAATGATATAGCTTAGCGCACTTGAGTAATACAAGGAGGTGAAGATATATGCAGAAGCGTGAAAATGATGTTCCCCATTATTTCGACGGCTCCGACCTTGCCGAGTTTGCGGACGAAATCGCAGAGGGTGTGCAGGCTGGCCTCCAAGAAAAAACGGTTAATCAGGAAGAATGGCGCGGTTTCATCAGCGCGAATCCTTTCGGGGATCATCGTAATGCCTGAAGCGTAGGGTTGTTTGTTCATTTCGAAAAACCTGATAAATAGAATAAACATCATGAATACAGAAGGGAAGTTACCGCCGAATGGCTACTGTACTTTATATCACGGCACATCCTCATGATCATCAAACCTCGTTTAGTATGGCAGTAGGAAAACAATTCATTGAATCTTATCGTGATGCCCATCCACGGGATGAAGTCATTACGCTGGATTTGTACAAGCAGGATATTCCGCATATTGATGCTGACGTTTTTAGCGGATGGGGGAAACTGAGATCGGGTTCTTCGTTTGATCAGCTTTCGGCGTCGGAGAAATCCAAAACCGGAAGACTCAATGAGATTGTGGAACAATACGTGGCAGCAGATAAATATGTTTACGTTTCTCCCATGTGGAATTTTTCGTTTCCACCGATTCTAAAAGCCTACATTGACGCGATCTGCATTGCCGGTAAAACGTTCAAATATACGGAAAGCGGGCCCGTCGGTTTACTTACGGATAAAAAGGCTATTCATATTCAAGCCAGCGGCGGAGTTTACTCCGAGGGACCTGCTGCCAGTTTTGAAAGTGGTCACAGCTACCTGAAAAAAATTATGCAATTCCATGGTGTTTCTTCCTTAGAAGGCATCTTTGTTGAAGGCATGGCGGCTACGCCGGACCAAGCGGAATCCATTAAAGATAAAGCCATCGCAAAAGCGAAAGAGGCGGCAAAGAGTTTCTAATTGTGGAGCAGGTAGTCACCAATGACTGCTCTTTTATAAGAACAAATAATAGTGCTGCACTGCGACTGGAGCTTACAAGCTCCAGTTTTTTGCGTCCGGACTGGCGTTTGAAGTTGAAAACAGCTTGAGTATTCGCTCGCCGCTATTGATGTGAACATGACTCCAGAGTTGCGTAATGAAATATCTTCACTCTCTGTGACTCCTGCACCTGCAACGGATCGTGGAGTAACGCTGCTACCAATATGGACATGATTTCACAATCTGGGAACAATCATCTTACGTGTAGTCTTTGGTCATATTTTTCCTTCAGACGCTTTATGTCTGCTCTGGGAGGAGAACCAAACATACGAGAATATTCGCGGCTGAATTGGGATGCACTTTCATAGCCTACCCGGAATGCGACATCAGCAGCATCCGCTGACTCAGATAATAACAGGCGCCGAGCTTCCTGCAATCGGAGCTGTTTTTGAAACTGAATAGGGCTCATTGCAGTTACTTCTTTAAAGTGTCTGTGAAACGAAGAAATACTCATACTGGCTAGTTCTGCAAGCTCTTCAATTCGCAAGGGCTTATCACAGTCATTGATAATCTGTTCAATAGCATCGCTAATTCGATAGGTGCTGCTTCCTTCCATAGCGATTTGTGCCAGCGCAACTCCGTACTGCCCTTGCAGAAGCCTGTATAGAATTTCCCTTGTGTAGACAGGAGCAAGGAAAGGAATGTCTTGGGGATTATCCAGCAGACGAGCTAACCTGAGTATCGCATCCAGTATAGGTAACTCTATCTGCCCGACAAACATAGCTCGCTTAGCATTTTCTTTCGGGGTGATTTGAATTTCAGATTCATTTAAAACCTCTAAAATTTGCCTCTCTGTAAATTCAAGTTTGAAACTCACGTATGGTGCATCGGATGAAGCCTTGATGACCCGGCCAATTACTGGCAAGTTCATGGACGAAATAAGGTAGTCGGCAGGACCATACTCATAACGCTCCTGTGCGAGCAATATCTCTTTCGAACCTTGAGCTATGAAGCATAAGCAAGGCTTGTAAACTCTATAGACGGGCTCGGTCACATTAGAGCGGTGAATAATAAACAAAGATGGGATAGCGGTCTTGTAAACTCCGTCCTGATCCGAATGACGCTCAATCAGTTTGGCGATTTCATTCTGCCGTTGTAGTATTTCTTCAGACATAGGCGCCTCCTTAGTGTTTATCCATTTTTCAATTATAAGGCATATACGTATGTAACGTAAGTGGTAGTGAGAGAATTAGGCAATCATTTAAGACAATTAAGATACCAGAGTGTTTTTCTTTTATTGCATAATAAGGTTAGGTACCGATTACAGATTTCTCTCTAGCAATGTCCCCAGTTGTTCTGCCAAGACATGGTGGGGGACAGGTTTTTCATTAGTAAACCACCATTCTACTACCCCTACGAAAGCAGATGCAGCAAACCTAACGAGAAGATCTTCATTTAACCCCTTGTTCTTTCCAGTGGTTACATTGGCCTCGTTGACCAATTCTTCGATAAGTAAGTCAAGAAACCGTCCACGAAAATAAGGAGCGCCTTTACTCGCTAACATCATCGAAAAGAATGAATAATTACGTTCAAAGTATTCGGTCCAGATCAGAGTCGATTCGGTAAAACTCAATTCAGATGCTTCTCTGCACGTTTCCCTCAAAACGTCTATATGTTCTTCAACGAGTTTATCCAGCAGATCAAATTTATCTAAATAATGAAGATAGATGGTCCCGCGGCTCACATTCGCCCTGTCGGAAAGATCCTGTATCGTAATGTCATCAAAATTCTTTTCTGACATCAGATCAATAACAGCTTTTTTTAACGCTACCTGCGTTTTGAGTATTCTTCGATCCACTTTAGCCAATTGGCGGTCACCAAGCTTTCATAAATAATTAACAATTAGTAAGCAGTTGTTCATTACTTTACAAATCACGCTCATTTAACAATTGCAGATGTTCTGTATCTGTTTATAATTATAGACGTAAGTTCATTAATGTATCAAGAGCTATTATAAATTCGATGTTTAATTTGAACGAAAACAAATGAGAAGGGGGTATCTCACCGAATAATTGGTTTTCGATAATGTCTGATCTTGAGGAGGAAAGAACAGTGGAACGACTATGGACGAAACCATTTATTCTAATGACTATAGGAAATCTATTTCTATTTAACGCTTTTTATATGCTGTACCCGACATTGCCGCTGTTTATTAAACAGATGGGAGGCAACGAATCGCAGGTTGGTCTGGCGATGGGCGCGTTTATGTTGTCCGCCGTGATTTTCCGGCCACTCGTCGGCGGGCTGCTAGATCGGTTCGGCAGGCGTCCGTTTATTGTTTGGGGATTGCTTCTTTTCACCTTGGTGATGTATATGTATAACTGGGTGGGGGGAATTGTCGTTCTGATGGGGCTCCGAATTTTGCACGGGATGAGCTGGGCCGTTTCCACAACCGCCACGATCACGGCGATTACGGATATGATCCCATCCACCCGCCGAGGCGAGGGAATGGGTTGGTTTAGCACGTCCATGACCCTGGCCATGGCAATCGGCCCGTTGTTCGGCATCTGGGTTACACAGAACCTATCGTATAGCGCATTGTTTGTGTTCGCTGTCGTACTCTCTGCTGCAGCGCTGCTCCTGACGCTTGGTGCCAAAATGCCTTTCCGGCCGCAAACTGGCGCAAGAAGAATCGAATTGTTCGAAAAATCGGTCTTGCCCGTTGCCGCATCGGTCTTTTTTCTGTTTATCGCTTACGGCGGCATTACCACCTTTGTTCCGCTGTTCGCTGACTCCATCCATGTCAATTCCGGCGCGTTCTTTCTGGCCTTCGCTGCATCACTTGCGCTCAGCCGTCCCATTTCGGGAAAACTTTCTGATCGATATGGAGAGATGTTTGTCATTGTACCGGCACTTGTGATTACGATTTGTGCTTTGATTGTCTTGAGCCTCTCGACCGGTTTGATTGGCGTGCTAGTATCGGCGATTATATATGGCATCGGATTTGGTTCCGCGCAGCCTGCTCTTCAAGCGGCAACGATACGTCTGGCCCGTTCGGACCGTAAAGGCGTTGCCAACGCCTCTATAGCGACTGCTAATGATCTTGGCATCGGGCTAGGTGCGATCATCCTGGGCTGGGTCTCACAGTACACAAGCTACCAAATATTGTTCGCGGTCAGTGCCGTGTCCGTTGCGTTTTCCTTAATATTTTTCATTTTTTTTGTAAAACGTTTGTTGAAAAACAAACAGTCTCTGAATGCCGATTCTCTTCCTTTAGAATCAAGTTGAAACTGAAACATACTAATTTATACGATATTTTCAAAAAAAGGATCAACCAGCAGGTTCTGGTTGATCTCCTATTATGAACGGGCAGGATCACGCAATGACAAAGCTGCTTGGATACTGGGGCAATGAGCGATGTTCGGAATAAATGCTTGCCTTTTAGAAACATTGGAGTTATTATGGGTTCGTAAAGTCTTTAATGGAGGTGCTTAATGAAATATTCTCAGGCGACCGATTATGCGCTTCATGCGATGCTCTATATGGTAACGGCGGCGCACGATAAGCCTGTTGGCGTGCAATTGCTCGCTGAGAAGCTGGGTGTTTCGCAAACCTATCTGTCGAAGATGATGACCAAGCTAGTTAAGGCAGGATTGATTCAGTCCGCGCCCGGCGCAAACGGTGGATACCGCCTCAGACGGAAGCAGGAAGATATTTCTTTTCTCGATATCATCCATGCGATCGAAGGGACCGCTTCCTTATTCGAATGTAGCCTGAATCACGGAAGCGAATGTCTGATCCAGCAGGTTGTTATCGACGCCGAACGTCAGATGGAGCAGTATCTGGAGAACAAAAAAATAGCCGATATGGCAAAATTAATGATGACGGAGTAAAGATCCGTTCTTTTTTAAAGTATTAAGGATATAACAAGTCTGTTATATCTTTAATGGAAACGTTGAAAAACGGAAGATTGATTTAAGACGATGGGGGGCATAACAATGACTGAAGATCTTACATTCAATTCAAAAATGGCGGCTGTATACGAGAAAAATACTCGAATCTCGATTCCCACATATAACTCGTTATTCGCGATGATTCAATCTTATTATCGAGTACAATTGGGCGAAAAAGCGGCATCTTTGCTCCTGATCGGCGCGGGTGGTGGCAATGAACTTTCTGCGTGGGGACCATCTAACCCGGGATGGACCTTTACTGGAGTCGATCCTTCGGAAGAGATGCTTAAGATTGCTAAGCATAAAGTGGTTGAACTAGGCTTAGAAAGCCGCGTCAGTCTCATCCAAGGAACGACTGATGACCTTCCTAAGACACACTTGAAGTTCGACGCGGCAAGCTGTATTTTGGTTCTTCACTTCATTGACGATGTTCAAGAAAAGTTGAAGCTGCTTGGATCCATAAAGGATAAACTAAAGTCGGGAGCCCCTTTCATACTCGTAAGCGCGTATGGAAACCATGACGAATCTGAACTTCAAGCGAGATTAAATGTATGGAAAAGCTTCTGGATAGATGCCGGCCGCGAATCATCCGAAGTTGACGAGATGGTGAGAAGCGCAATTACGAGGCTTTCTTTACTTCCTGAAAAACAAATCGAAGAATTGTTGGCAGAATCCGGCTTTATGAAAATAACCCGTTTTTACTCTACTGGACTTTTTGCGGGATGGATTTGCCATACGGAATGATTTAATGTTAATATTTTATCCGGTTGGTTGATTTCATAATTCATTTGGTTTTTTTTCAGAACAATAAGACTAATTTCTTTTATTTACAATTAAAATATGCTCCTGGTATTGACATGAGTAACTGTTACTATTATTCTAACAGTTAGTGAGCGAACAGAATCGCTTTCAAATTAGAGATTTTTCTGGAGAGGAAAGTGGAATCGATAATGAAGCAATACAATACGCGAGCCATCATGGCGTCGCTGCTCATCTGTGGCTTCGTCGGCATGTTCAGCGAGACGGCACTCAACATCGCGATCAGTAATTTAATGGACGTGTTCCAAATTTCAGCCGCGACCGCTCAGTGGTTAACGACGGGGTTCCTGCTGACGCTAGGTATTTTGATGCCGATGACGGGGCTGCTGCTGCAATGGTTTACAACAAGACAATTGTTCATCGCCTCACTCGCGAGTTCAATCATAGGCACGTTGATTGCGGCGATAGCCTTCAATTTCGAAATGTTAATGGTAGCTCGCGTTCTGCAAGCGGTTGGTATGGGCTTGTTAATTCCGCTCATGTTCAATACGATCCTTATCGTCTATCCGCCGGAGAAGCGTGGGGCTGCTATGGGCTTCGTCGGTCTCGTCATCATGTTCGCTCCAGCGACCGGCCCCACTGTGGCGGGTATCCTGATCGAATATTTAACATGGCACTACATTTTCTGGCTCTCACTGCCGTTTTTGGTCATAGGTCTGTTGGTAGGGTTAAAGTATTTGGAAAATGTTACAGAACTTACGAAGCCCCGCATCGATCTATTATCGATCGTATTGTCCACGATCGGCTTTGGTGGCGTCGTGTTCGGCTTCAGTAAGGCAGGTGAAGGTGAGCAAGGCTGGACCAGCGCAGTTGTGGTCGCATCGATTGTCATCGGGTTAGTCGCGCTCGCGTTGTTCGTTCTGCGGCAAATCTTCATGCGCGAGCCGATGATGAACTTGCGTGTTTTCAAGTACCCGATGTTCATCGTGGGGCTACTTATGGTATTGTCATGTATGATGATCATTTTGTCTACCATGATTATTCTGCCGATGTATCTGCAGAATGGCATGAAACTGTCCGCGTTCACTGCTGGGCTCATGCTGCTGCCTGGCAGTGCGCTGAATGGAATCCTGTCACCACAAATGGGACGCTTGTTCGATAAGTATGGACCAAAGTGGCTCGTCATTCCTGGACTTTTCATCGTCGCAGCTATGTTGTGGTTTTTCTCCAGCATTACATTGGCTTCTTCGATCACCTTGATCGTCGCCTTGCATATCGGTCTAATGGTCGGTATTTCCATGGTTTGGATGCCAGCGCAGACCAATGGCCTGAACCAGTTGCCACCAGAGCTGTATCCGCACGGCACAGCGGTCATGAACACGCTGCAGCAGGTCGCAGGCGCGATCGGCACGGCGGTAGCAATAAGCATCCTTACAAAAGGTATGGAAAAGTACTTGCACAACTCCCCCGCGCCGAAAGAGCTGACCGAAATGGCGAATGCGATGACATTCGGCTCGCAGAATGTATTCTTTTTCGCGATGATCGTGACGATTATCGGTCTAACCATAGCGTTCTTTATCCGCCGCGTCGTTGTCAACCGTGCGGCGATGAGTCCTATGCATTAATTTTCCAAAAGGGAGCCCGGGCTCCTTTTTTTGCGTGCGTCAGGTTCAGGCTCTAATTTCTCGCATTGAGAATGAACAGGGAAGACTGGACATCCTGGTCAACGATGTGTGGAGGGTTGAATATTTGGCACATTGGAACGTACCTGTTATGGTTTTTGTGATCTTGACGGCTCACAGCCTGACTGCTGGCGGTATCTAGTAGAAGTGCAGGATGCAGGCAAACCAGCGAATGCTTCTGGGTACCGATAATATTCAAAAAAATAGAATTCAGAGGCAGGCTCATAGCAACGCCGTTGTACCATAAACTCTTCCGGTGACAAAAAATAAAGCTTGAATACTCAAGCTTTATTGAAAATTCACTCTTACAGTTCAGTATGATACAGAGCTTCGGCCAACAGCACGATCACTAAAGCTTGCCCGTAGGCAGTCGGCGCGAAGACGATCTTTTTATAGTCTTCCTTATGCTGACAGACCGGAGTTCCCCCTGAGACGTTTAACACCGTACCGTCTTCGGAGATGTTCTCCAGCACCGCGGCAATCGCTTTACGGCATGTTGCTAGGTAGCTGGAATCCAATAAGCCAAGGCGGATCCCCTTGAGGATGCCTGCAGTAATCGCAGCAGAGCCTGATACCTCTGTATAGCTGTCCTTATCGTCAAGCAGAGTGTGCCAAAGTCCGTTCGCATGCTGCAATTCAACCAATTTATCTACTTGGGCCTTATACGTGTCGAATATAAGGTCACGGGACTCCTCAGTTATGGACTCCTGCATAATTTCCAAAAACTCAGGGGCGGCCAATGTAAACCAACTATTTCCCCGGCACCAATGCGCTGCGCTGAAATTGTTTTGATGATTGAAATCGTAGCCATGGAAGAACAAAGAATTCCCGGGATTAAAGATATGTTTGATATGAGTTGCAAATTGGTAGGTCGCCTCGTTCATCCAACCCGGATTATTATATTTTTTGCCCATTTTGGCGGTGAACAACACAACCATAAACAAAGTGTCGATCCAAATTTCTTGATCGTGCAGATTTAGCTCGAACTTCGAAGTATTGCCGGAGGTTACATGCTGAATCCCATTCTCCTTCGTCCGCGGACACTCATTTTCAACCCATTGCATCCATTCCAAAGCAAGCTTCTCCACGCTGGGCAGGTCCATCAGGGTAAGTAAAGGTGCTGTTGTATTAACATTTTTGAGGGGCAGCCCACGCTCGATCTGTTCGTTGGACCACTTCACAAAGAAGTCCTGATACCCGTCAAAGCCCTCTTGATTCGTGAGTTTATTTAAGCCGTACAAGCCGATGCCCTGCGGCCAGTCCCATTCGTCCATTCCAAAATCGCGGGGAAAGTACCCCAAGGCTTTACCATCGGCAGCCAATTCCTTTAAATGGCTTTCGTTGTCGGGTCTTTTTAAATGTAACAGCTGATTGATGACTTTTTTTAATTCGTGTTGGATGGTATCCTGCATGGCAGTTGCTCCTTTTTGTTTATGTTTGTTTCATGGTGAATCATGAATGAAGAAAAGCGCTTAACCAAATATAAAACAATATAAAGACAGAACTTACTTGCCATTGTACCTTCTTTTCTCTTTCTGAGCAACGAAAAAAGAAAAAAGTAATCTGATTCATGATTTTATCGGGTTCTGATGCTGAACATGGACCAGGGGGTATACATATTTCATACACCAACCGATGTGCGGTGCGATCCCAGCGATGACAAGGTAATGGAATATTTTTACATGAACAGATGCGGACCGCTCGCATCGTTGGGAGTTTTGCCAAATAGTTAGCAATGACGCGGACGACGATAATCTAGTATACTAAGTCTCGTGACAAGCGACACAACAGACGGCGGCGCGAATGAGCGCCTAGCAAGCAGACGATTCGTTCTGAAAGAATGATATTGTGTGTTTTGGATAAACCGACTGGTGTATCGCTATTTTGCATGCACCGGCGGTTTTATACGACAGGAAGAAACGGGCTCATACACACAACAACACAAACACTTTTCGAAGACGACCCAGTTTACTCAACCGCCCCACAGGGGACCAAAAACCTAGGAGGTCATTCAACATATGAAAAAAACTTTGTCAACGATTCTATCTTTGGCTATAGCGTTCTCGATGTTCTCCTCCTCTGCATTAGCAGCGACAACGACAACAAAGGCGAAATCATCCAAAGATTTTACGGACCTCATGAACCTGGACAACGTAACGAAAGAGAAATATGATGAATTGATCGCCACTGGCGTGTTTGACGGTATTGCAGAAGGCACATTTGGCTTGAAAGAAAACATGAACCGCGCTCAATTCGCGAAGGTGGCTGCGCTCATCTTCGGCTTGCCGGTCGATATGACATTGACGACCTCAAGCTTCTCCGATGTGAGCGGCGATGACCCGGCCAATGGCTACGCAATGCCTTATATCGAAGCGATCGTCAAAGCGGGCATTACCGACGGAGTCGCTGAAGGCAAATACGATCCAACCGGGCAAGTAACAAAAGAACAGCTGGCAGCTTTCCTGCTTCGTGGTCTTGGTCTTGAGGAAAATGCGCAGAATATAACAGCCATACAGGATGCTTCCGTCTCCGACTGGGCGAACGGTTACGTGGCACTTGCGCTAGACCGCGGATTGATGAGCAATAGCACCAACGGCACGTTCGGCGGCACGACAGCAGCAAGCCGCGAACTGCTCGCGATGGCTTCCTATGAATCGAAATACCAGATTAAATCGGTATTTAGTGGTAAATACGCGATTGCTTCGATGAAAGCTACCGATGCGAACGTACTGTCCATTCGGCTTAACGGCGTAGTCGCTGATACCTCTGCCGTTACCTTTGCGCTGACGAAAAACGGATTGCCGGTAGCCGATGGCTACACGACATCCTGGAGCGCGGATAAGTCTACCGCAATGCTAACCTTTTATACTAAATTTGATGATGCTTCCTGGACCGCGACACTCGGCGGATTGAGCAGTATCGACGAAGCTGGCCAAACGGCGAAGGCGACAACAGTGAAAGAGAAAATAGCGAAGATCGAACTGGTGACCACATCTGATACCTTGCCTAATAACCCATCGGCGAAGCTGCGTATTGACTTCAAGGCAACAAACCAATACGGTAAGCAATCGTCGGTATCAGCTAGCGAATTTGACCTGCATGCCAGCCTCGGATCAGTAACGCCAATTGGAGGCGAGCAGGCGTTCTACCTGACCCTGCCGTCTACGCTGAACCGCGATGACCGCTTGTCACTGACCGTCATTCACCAGGACAGCGGCACTCAAGCGAACAAAGTGTTCACCATTGGCGATGCGCGTATCGTGTCCAAGGTTGAGCTGGGTGACCTTCTTGGCACGTCCGGTAGTGTAGTAAGCTCCATCGAATCGAACAGCTACGCTTATCTTGACCTGAAAGTCTACGATCAATACGGTCTGCGCGTGGATACGTTGGACGAGTTGAACAAGGGTGTCACCGTTACCTTCTCCGACTCCGATTTGGACAAAGGTAACGAGGGAGAATCCGGTGCGTTCGTCGACAACGCTGTGGGTGATGATGCGGCTGACCTGAAGCTGCGTGCGATTAGCGACAAAGTGAAGGACGTAGTTGTGACCGTATTCGCGAATGGGTCCGGCGAATCCGTCACAAAAACCGTTCCCATCATAGCGACGAACGTACCTGGCTCCGTTCAATTTGGGACATACTCTTACACACTGGCTAAAGGTGACGCGCCAAGTGGCGATGAGAGCCTTGATGCCAAGTTATACTTGCCATTGATCGTGAAGGACGACCAAGGCAACACGCTATCGGCGCAGGACATTTATGACAACCGTGATAAATTTACGATATATTCCAGCGGTGGCGTAACACTTGCTGATCAGCCGATCTCGAACTCCGGCAGCAATAAGGGTAAGATTGCGATCGCCGATGTCAACACAAAAGGCAGCTCGATCATTACGGTGCAGTTGAAGGACAACCCGCAGGTTCAAACGCAATTGAAGGTGAATGTGAATGACGAGCGCAAAGCCGATACAATTATGTTCTCCCAAGCACCGGCAAAATATATGACTGCCGGCACTGACAATGAAATGAAAATAAAGTTGTACGACCAATACGGCAGTGAGCTGAAATACGATGCGAACGGTCAATATCTTGTGCGTTACTCGCTGACGGCGAGTGGTGGAGATGAAGCCAGCCTGGCTGCAACCAGCTTGTCTAGTGCGCAGCGTGTGGACGAAAGCGACGCGACTTCCGCGCGTAAGTATGTGCTGCAGCCGACGAAGATCGGACAAGCAGTTACGAGGGATTTCCATTTGGCAGCTGACAGCTCAGACACATCGAATGACTCCATCTACAACAAATCGTTCAAATTTTACACGGCAGCAGATGCGAAAGCGGCCAACTACACGTACAAAGCGACGCTGTACAAGCTGGATAGCACGGGTACGGTGACGATTAATGGCAATTCTTATGTTGAAGTGAACAACTTGTCCACGACGATGGAAGTGCTCGATCCTTCGAATGTGAACACGAACCTGACGTACGAAGCGTACCTGGATAAATCGATAGATAACACCATGCTGGCCGCGGACGACTTCATGTCGGTCGGAACCGGTGCGCAAGGGGCAAGCACTATGTACGATACGTACAAGCCATTTACCAAAGAAGTGAAAATTCGTGCGACCAAAGACAAAGGTGACGAAGTCAAAGTCTCATCCAATATCGTGTCACTGACATCGAGTGATCCGCAAGTAGCGGACGTTGCAAGCAAATCGAAGGATAGAGACAGCACTCACTACATTGCAGGCGGCAAGGAAGGCCAAGCAGCCGTAACGGTTATGTTCTATGATGGCAAGAAAAATATGCAAACTTCATCATTGAAAGTAAGTACGAAGAAAGAAGCGCCAGCCGTAAGCAGCTTGACGCTGAAGAAAACAGGCAAATCCGTGTCCATGGCCGATCTGCAAGCCGGCTTGTATCTATGGGACGCGAAGCTCGGTGAGAAACTGACGGCACTTGATCAATACGGTGACGAAATCGTCGGCGAGAACGCGCCGGGAACGATGAATGAAGAAGGCCAAGCGAACGACAATATGCTTGTACGATCAAAAGGGGTCGGCTACAACGGCAACGAATTGCTTAAACTTAGCTTCTACGTATCCGATATTAGCGGCGCGAACCCAGATGTAGTAAGCGTGGATGAAAACACTGGCTTCATCCAATATACAGGCGCGGCTGACGATGTGACGAGCTTCAAAGTCAACGTCATTGCACCAAGTGGCGAACAAGCATCCTTTGATGTTGATGTGAAGTAAGCAGCTATCACTTCGCTATAAACAAGCTAGGCGTTCAAGGAAAACCCCTGGTTGGCAAATGCCGATCGGGGGTTTTCACCATATAATTTTGATTCCTCCATATTATTTAGGTTACAATCCATACATTCTGGACGGACAATGCATATCATTACATTGTAAGCAAAAAGGAGGGATAATCGATGAGCTGTGTTGGTATTGGAAACAGAACTTCCACTGCAGAAATTTTGGTTCTTTACATTTTGTTGGTGATCGTGTTGTCGGTTGGTTTCTTTATTTAATTGAAAAGTGAGAATAAAGAAAGAACAATAGCCTAATTCTTCTAGGCTATTGTTCTTTCTTTTAATTTATTTAGTTCCAATAATAAGAATAAATCCGATGTATTCTCGAAATCTGTCCATTATATCGTTGTACTTACTTGTTACTTCCCAAATTTGGATGTCAAGAAACGAACTAACATCAATCTGTTGATATGGGTCTGGGTGCTCAAAAAGATCCTCACTGGTTTCAGGAAACAAGAATGGTCCCTCTATCTGTGATCGATTAAATCCTATTGTTTTTACTAATGCTGACCAATCATTAATGTCCCATAGCTTCTCAATGTGATAAAAGGTTGTAATTTCTTCGTTGACTTCCATAGGCATTGGATTGCGTAACATCATTTCTCTGTCAAAAAGTTTGCCTCCAGAACGCAAAACCCTATAATATTCCGATAATGCCTTATCAGTATCCGTGAATATGGATACAGATTCAACAAGAATCACATCAAATGATTCATTAGGAAAAGGAAGTGAGCTTGCGTCTCCTTCCATAAATTGAATGGAGAGATTCTCTTTTTCAGCCCGTATTTTTGCTTTTGCGATCATATCTGGGCGAATATCTATACCTATTACATCATGACCCTGAGCAGCTACATAACAAGATGTTCTGCCTGTGCCACAACCAACTTCAAGGATTCGAGAATTAGTTGGTAGAGGATATTGTTCAAGTTGCTTTAAAGTTGCTGCAAACCCTCCTGGATGAGCATTGCCAATTCCTAATTTAGCCAGCATATCAAAATATTCCATGAGTATGAATTCCTTTCATTGCAGGTTTTATCTCATCATATGAAAGAAAACTAATTTTGCACCTTTGATCCAATTGACATACCTTAATTTAATGAAAGTTTTCTGAAGGAAATTCTTACGGAAGCTGCGCTTGCCCCGTCATCTCGAAGCGAAGAAGGAATCTGTTTTTATCGACAGTGGTCTCGTCTCCATGCAACTGGTGCTGTCTGCCCGTGCACATGGATACGAGACAATCCAGGGCCGGATTGCCGAAGCTTTTGGTCTAGAAGCTGATCGTTTCATAACTGTTATGTTGATCTCAATAGGCAAAGGAGCCAATGCTGGACAAGGATCAGTTCGACTAACTATCGATAAAGTTGCACAGTGAAAGTAAGGTTTTACGGGATTCATGCAAAGATCCAGGGGGATTTCTCTTAGTCCAAGTTGGTCGGAGATAAAGAGGGACGTGTACCGGGCAATGTGTATATAGAATGGGACTCAATTCAAATGGCTGTCCGGAAACGTTAGTTATTGAGAAGTTTCGTTACTATCTTAAAAAGATCATGCCTCTGGACGGCTTCTTTATGCTTTATAATTAATCCTATACTTGATAGCTGAAAGGCAACAGAAGGGGTGTAGGAAAAATGGCTTTACCGGATAATGTATATTTCGAAAACCTGCAAAAGACCAAATTAAACGAGGTGAATTAGCACATGACAAAACTTGCAGCAGCGAACAAACAAAAGCAATGGCAGTCTTATTTACAAGGGTATTTGTTTATTTCACCATGGTTGCTGGGATTCTTTTTACTTACGTTTTGGCCCATGCTGCAATCCCTCTACTTTTCGTTTACCGATTATTCCTTGTTGGAAGCGGAGAAATGGATTGGTACGGACAACTACCACAAAATCCTGTTTGATGACTCGTCGTTTATCAACTCGATTAAAGCTACATTTATTTTCGTTCTGCTGGCCGTGCCGATTAAGCTGGCAGGAGCTCTACTCATTGCCGTTGTTCTCAATATGAAGCTCAAAGGCATGTTCATTTACCGTACAGTTATTTATTTTCCTTCCTTGATCGGGTCAAGTGTCGCGGTTGCGATTCTGTGGAGCAACTTATTTGGTCGTGATGGCTTGATCAACCAGCTGCTGCTGACAGTTGGAATTGAAGGCATGAATTGGATCGGGATTCCCCAAACGGCGCTGTTGACGCTGATCATTCTGGCGGTTTGGCAGTTCGGTTCCTCGATGGTTATTTTCCTGGCCGGCTTAAAGCAAATTCCTCATGAGCTTTATGAAGCGGCTGCTGTGGATGGCGCAGGCAAGGTTAGAAGCTTCTTCGCCGTCACACTGCCGATGCTGTCCCCGATTATTTTGTTTAATCTGGTCCTCCAGACGATTGGAGCTTTTCAAATGTTCACTCAGGCTTTTATTATTACACGCGGTGGACCGTTGGAATCTACGTATATGTACGCACTTTATTTATTCGAAAAGGCGTTTACCCGCTACCAAATGGGTTACGCTTCTGCTTTAGCCTGGATTTTGTTGTTAATTATTGGCGTAGTGACGGCTTTGATCTTCTTTTCATCCAAGCGCTGGGTTCATTACGAAACTGAAGGAGGGAAATAGGATGACTTGGGGCCGCAGTCGAATTCTTTCACATCTGTTCCTGATTGTGTTATGTTTAATTCTCTTCTATCCAATATTTTGGTGGCTGGGAGCTGTTTTCAAAACAAATGCGGAGCTGGCTTCACCGGGCTTCTGGCCGCAGCATCCGACCCTGGATAATTTCGTGAAGGGCTGGACCGCGATTACAGGCTACACATTCGGTCATTTCTACCTGAATTCGTTCCGGTTGATCTTGAGTGTGCTGTTCACATCGCTCTTTTCTTGCAGCCTGGTTGCTTTTGGGTTCGCACGATTGAATTTTCCTTTAAAAAGTTTTTGGTTTTCCATCGTACTGGTCACTCTGATGCTTCCAAATCAGGTTACTATTGTGCCGCAGTATGTGATGTTCAGCAAATTTGGCTGGATTGATACGTACCTGCCTTTTATCGTACCGCATTCGCTTGCTGGCGGCGTGGGCGGCTCGTTCTTTATTTTTATGCTCGTACAGTTTATTCGCGGTATTCCTCACGAGCTGGATGAGGCCGCCAAGATCGACGGATGCTCGCCGTTCGGAATTTACTGGCGTATTATATTACCGCTGCTTGTCCCTGCCTTAATTACAATGTCTATTTTCTGCTTCTTGTGGAATTGGGATGACTTTTTGGGACATATGATTTATATTCAATCCATAGACAAGTACACTGTCGGCTTGGCGCTTAAAGTATTTGTCGACGCTCAATCGAGCACGCCATGGGGCCAGCTATTCGCTATGTCATTCTTGTCGATCATGCCGGGAACGTTGATTTTCTTCCTGGCTCAGAGATATATCGTGGAAGGTATGGCAACTTCCGGTTTAAAAGGCTAAGTTCAAGTTCAGTTGCATACCAGTCCGAAATGTGCCGGTTTACGGCATATTTCGGTCTTTGTGTTTTGGGCGGACACTAATCTATAGAATAGAGGCGAAGAGCTTGGAGTCGTTATTCAAAAAGCTTCCTATACGTTATCTATATTTCGGATCTTTTGCGGTGTTCGCCCTTTGCCTGTTCACCGTGATTTTTTGGATCAGCTATCACTACTCGGTTAAGGCTATCGTGAAGACCGCTTCGGGTTACCAGGAGAAAATGCTTGTTGAATTAAACGGGCGGCTTAAGGAAAAGCTGGACTTTACAGAGTCCATTTCCTTAGCGGTATCCAGAAATCCCGATGTGATTAATCTGCTCGGCAATCAAAACGAGGCTTATGAGCAACACGCTCTGACGGAGCGGGTTTCTTCGGCGCTGCTCGGGCTTACCTTCTCATCACCGATGATTGACAGCATCCATGTTTATATGAATCTGCCCCCAGCCCCTGTGCCTCCGGTGGCCTATCTTCCGCTTCAGGAACTGGACAAGGAAGCTTGGTATCCGTTATTGGAAAAAAACGATTTTCTGTGGGTTGGCGAGCATTTGATCGATTCCCCAAACGGTAAAAAGTCAGTCGTTAGCTTTGCGCGTAAGCTGACTTCGTTATCGGGTGATTTTGCCGGAGTCGTGCTGATTCATATGAAAGCGACCACGCTGCAGGCGGTGCTCGGAGATCATTATTTGCTATCACAGCGGCTTTTGGTTGATTCCACCGGACGCAAGATTGTCCAGATCGGTAATTCGTCCATTGTGCTGACCGACGATGAATACAAGAAAATGCTCGGCAGCGCACCACCGTTGACGGCTCAGGAAATGACGAGTGTCGAAAAGCTTGTGTTTTCATCCTCGACAGCTCTGGTCGTTTCCTCCAAGATGGCTGGCTCCGGCTGGGTAGTTGCGGAAATTACGCCGTGGGAGCTGCTTGCAGAGGACAGTCTGTTTATGCTGAAGGTGCTCGGAATGATCGGTTTGCTATCGATTATTGCCGTGATGCTGATCAGTGTCTATTTGAACCGACAGTTTACGAAGCCAATCTATCTGCTGCTCCGAAGCATGAAGCAATATCCTGATCTGAATAAGGGTCATCTGCCTCCAGATTACCGCAATGAGTTCGGACAGCTGTTTCTGGGCTACAACCGGCTGCTGACACGGATTGAGGAGCTGTACCAGTCGCTCGAAGAGCAGTATAAACGCAAAAAGGAAACCGAGGTCAAAGCGCTGCAGGCGATGATGAATCCGCATTTTCTATATAATACGCTGGACCAGCTGAATTGGATGGCTATTAAAGACGGAAATACACGGATGAGCGTCGTGCTGGAGATGACAGGTGCGATGCTGCGGATAGGGTTATCAGACGGAGAAGCTTTGATAACCGTCGAGCAGGAGCTGGACTTTGTAAAAAATTATATGCAAATACAACAAATTCGCCTCGGTGAGAAGAAAATTAAGTACCGGATCGATGTCAGTGAGGAGCTGCTGCCCTTGTTTATTCCTAAGATGACCCTACAGCCTTTCGTTGAAAACAGTATCAAGCATGGATTTCACGGCAGGGAGCACGGCAATCTGGATATCCAGGTCAGCGCGACGGAAAAGAAGCTTGTAATCATGATCACCGATGATGGGAAGGGGCTTCATAACACGAAGCAGATTGGGAAAAAAACGGCTGGCGGCTACGGTATTGGTAATGTACAAGCGAGGCTGAATGAGTTTTTTGATTCGGATTACAGTATTGAATTAATCGCTCTGGAGCATGAGGGAACCCGGGTGACCATTCAAATTCCAAAGCTGGAAACGAAGCTGTAGACCAGAACCGGAGGGAGGCTAAGTCATGTGGAAGGTTGTGATTATTGATGATGACCCCAATTTACTGGAGGGGATGCGATATGCAATTCCGTGGAAGGAGCTGCATGCAGAGTGGGTAGGCGAGGCTATTGACGGCAAGGAGGGTTTGGAGCTGATTCTGCAGTCAGAGCCCGATATTGTGATCAGCGATATTGACATGCCGATGATGAATGGGCTGGAAATGCTCGAAGCGCTGCGTCGTGAGCAGTACGAAGGAAAATTTATTATTTTGAGCGGATATTCCGACTTTGAATATGCAAGGCAGGCGCTGCGCTTGTCGGTTGATGATTATTTAAGCAAGCCGATTTCGATTGAAAGCCTGAAAAAGGTATTGGAGCGGGTCATCGGGAATTTGGAGCAGGAGCGGCTGAAGGAACAGGAAGCTCAGGAGCTTGAGCAGAGGCTGCAGGATTTTGAGCCTTATGTAATGAAGGAATGGCTGAAATCACTGCTGGTCGGCGATGCCGGCAAGCAGATCATCCGATCGGAGCTGGTTCAAGTCAAGGTAGAGCAATGGGAGAGGCAGGTGCATGTCGTACTTTGCATGGAGCTGGAAATGTCGGATGGATTGAAGAATTGGTATGCTTTCGACCGCAGTCTGATGCGATTTGCGATCCAGAATGTGATCCGTGAGATACTCGATGCTTACGGGATCGAGTATGAATATATGGAAATGAACAGCCGATTGTACGCGCTGTTGATCCATCTGGATGCGAATGAACAAAGTGAGCAACTGCTGCATACGATCACCCGCCAGAGCAGTCGTCAGATCGAGCTCGCTCTGCGGGATCATGTCAAGCTGACGATGGCAACCGGGGTCGGCAGCTTCCAGAAGGACTGGAGACAACTGGGCGAATCGTTCGAACAGGCATGCCACAGCCTTAAGGGCGAGACGCTTGGAGAGGATAAGCCTATTCAGGGGCAGGAAATCAGCTCCGTACGCTTTTTCCATCAATTGGCTGAAGCCGTTCGCAATGTTCAAGAGGAGCACGGCAACCAGCTCATAGCTGAATATATAGCCGGGCTGAGGGCTGACGAACCGTTTCATAAGCAGGATGTGAAGCAGTTTGTGAGTGAGTTATGGGTTATTATGAACTATTCGCTGTATGATATCGGAATCGAGCTGAAGAACATGTATCCGGCTTTTGAGCCCGTGCCGGAGCCAGGCGGGGAGCATACTACAGACAGTCTGCAGCGCTGGCTCAAAGAGATGGTGCGGACCATCATTCACAGCACGTATATGAATGAAAATGTACGCCATCAGAAAATAGTTGAATTCATCACCCAGTTTACCCATGAGCATTACATGGAAGATATTACACTCGGTATGATTGCGGAGAAGGTTCAGGTGTCCAAAAACTATTTGGGCCAAATTTTCAAAAATGTAATGAACGAGACCTTTAATAACTACATCACCCGAATCCGTATGGAGCGGGCCAAAGGTATGCTGCTTGAAGGGAATTTATACATTTATGAGGTGGCCGATAAGGTTGGATATAACAGTATTTCCTATTTTAGTACGCAATTCAAAAAATATACCGGCTATAATCCGACGGATTTAATTAAATAACAATCGTTTTTTGTTGTTTTGTAGAAACAATTGTAACTTTGTGTTATAGGATTCAATCTGCCGTTAAATTATAATATGAAGTGTCAAAGGTGAAAACAAAGAAAAGGGTGATTACAGTGGGATTTGGACGTAAAAAGACGGCTGCTATGCTGTCGGTACTTGGCTTAAGCTTAACCTTATCAGCGTGCGGTTCGGGCAGTCCGACAGCTCAGCCTGCCCAAGGCGGGGATAAAAATCCGGAAGTAAAATTGCGGATTACATGGGCCGGTTCGCAAGTTAGACATGATGCTACGCTTAAAGCTTTGGATGCTTATACCAAGCTGCATCCTGAAGTGAAATTCGAGCCTGAGTATATGGGATTCGATACGTATTGGACCAAGATGGGTACGCTCTCCGCAGCCAGAAATTTGCCCGATATTTTGCAAATCGATACGAATATCTTGACGGATTACGCGCAGCGCGGTCAATTATTAGACATTGGAAGCGGTATCAATACAGCCGATATCGATCCTTCCCTGATTAAAGCCGGCAATGTGGATGGCAAGCAGTACGCGATTCCGATCGGTGCCAACGCCATAGCTTTGCATTACGATAAGGTGATGCTGGAGAAGCTGGGCATTCAGGTTCCCGTTCAAGGCTTCACATGGGACGAACTGATCAAGCTGGCGCGCGAGGTGAAACCGAAGCTGGACAAAGGAAAGTATTTGCTTCAGGATTTATCGGTTTCCATCTCAGGGAATGAAACGGACAAATATGAGATTTACCAGCTGGCCCAAGGCAAAGGCTTTCTGCACACGCCGGACGGTAAATTTAATATCGATAAAGACACCTTCGTAAAATTCAATCAGCTGTTTGCGGAGCTGCGCAAGGATGGTATCGTACCTCCGATTGATGTAACGGTAGCCAATAAGGAAAATGATCCAAAGCTAGACAATTTATTGAACGGTACCATCATGATCCAGCGTGGTTATGCGGCAAGCATCGGTGCTATTGATGGCGTAAAGCCGGGCCAATTCGGATTAATGGTTACACCTCAAGCTGTAAAATCAGGCTCCTTCCTGCTGCCTGCCCAATTTTTTGCGGTTTCTAAGGAGTCCAAATATCCAGAGCAGGCGAAGAAATTCATCGACTGGTTCGTGAATGATGTAGAAGCGGGCAAAATTTTAGGATTGTCGCGTGGACCGCAGGTTTCCAAAAAGGTTTCGGAAGCTCTCACTTATACGGATGTGGAGAAGCAGCAGATTGATCTGATCCAAAAGACAGCTCCTATCGCAAATGAATTCAAGAGCAGACCCAAAGGCTACGGCAGCTTTGTCGGCGAATACAACAAGATCTCTCAGCAAATCGGATTTGGCAAGATCACACCGGAGCAGGGCTTCGATGAGCTGAAGAAAAAATGGCAGGAAACAGTCGGCAAATAAGTGAAAACAAGTAGGGGAGACGAGCTGAATGAGAAGCATCGTTTGTCAACAAATCAATGAATTCAAAATGACTGAAGCGGAAATTCCCGTGCCGCAGCAGGGCGAATCGCTTGTCCGCATTAAAAGGATCGGTATATGTGGAACGGATCTTCATGCTTATAAAGGCAATCAGCCTTTCTTCAGCTATCCCCGCATACTGGGTCATGAGCTGTCAGGTATCGTTGAGCAGATTGAAGGCGAAGCAAAGGGGATTTCCGTCGGTGATCAAGTGGCGTTCATTCCTTATCTGGAATGCGGCGAATGTATTGCTTGCAGGAATGGCAAGACGAACTGCTGCACGAAGATGCGTGTGCTAGGCGTTCATACAGATGGCGGTATGAGAGAATTTATTGCTGTACCTACTGATCACCTGATCACAGTCAATCAGCTTACGCTGGATCAGGCAGCTGTATTGGAGCCATTGAGCATCGGCGCCCACGCTGTACGACGTGCCGATCCACAGTCGGGAGAGAAGGTGCTTGTCATTGGAGCGGGTCCGATCGGACTCGGGGTTATGGCCTTTGCCAAGCAGCGCGGTGCCGTTGTCATTGCGATGGATATGAACGATCAGCGTCTGCAGTTTTGTCGCGAATGGATCGGTGTCGACTATATCGTGAACGCATCCGATAATCCGAAGGAGCAGCTGGAGGCTATCACAGATGGTGACTATCCGACGATTGTGTGGGATGCCACGGGCAACCGGCATTCGATGACTGGTGCTTTTCAATGGGCAGCCCATGGCGGCAAGCTGGTATATGTCGGCTTGGTCAGTGCGGATATCACTTTCAACGATCCGGAGTTTCATAAAAAAGAGCTGACCCTAATGGGCAGCCGCAATGCCACCAAGGCGGATTTTGAGGTTGTCATTGAAGCTCTAAGCAGTGGCAAGATGGATATGAATGCTTATATTACAAATAAAACAAGCTTTGATAGCATGATCGCAGAATTTGAAGGATGGTTGGATCCGGCGAACGGTGTCATTAAAGCGATGGTTGAGATTTAAGAGCAAACGGCAAGCAGTGCGTGTTCACCAAGAGCCTTGGGCAATCTTGGGGGAACGCGCATTTTCATGAATTTAGGAGGTAGTTGACAATGACTTATGCACAAATTGATTTACTTAAGGAGCAGTATCGAACAGAAGAGAAGTGGTATTCGCTGCGCTGGCATTATATTGAAAGCTGCATTCTCAAGGCTTATCAGGACAGCTACGAGCAGACAGGAGACCAATCCGAGTACAATTTTGCCAAAAGCTTTATCGATCGTCAATTTAATGAAGCGGGTATTATTGAATTCATTGATGTGAATTATTACAGCATAGATCAGATCCGGATGGCCTCTAACCTGTTCGCGCTTTATAAACAGGAGAAGGATAAGAGATACAAAGGCGTGCTGGACCTGATTTATAGGCAGCTGGATTCGTATCCGCGTACGAAATCGGGAAGCTTCTGGCACAAGGAGAATTATCCGAATCAGGTTTGGCTTGACGGTTTGTTTATGGGGCAGCCGTTTTATGTGCAGTATGTGAAGGAGTTCGGCGAAACCAAGGATTATTCCGATACCCTGCGCCAATTCGCGAATGCGCGCCAATTTATATATGATGACAGTAAAAAGCTATACGCGCATGCCTATGATGAGAGCCGTGAAATTTTCTGGTGCGACCCTGTTACGGGGCATTCTCCTCATGTATGGGGGCGTGCTGTGGGCTGGCTGGTCATGGCACTGGTCGATGTGCTGGAACTGCTTGAAAACGAGCCTGCTGATACGGAGCCATTAAAGGCGATGCTGCTGGAAACGATCAATGACATGCTGCCTCATCAGCACGAAGGTGGCATGTGGTTCCAGGTCGTAGATCATGAGGACAGCGCAGGCAATTACCTGGAGTCTAGTGGAACGTTGATGCTGGCTTATGCCATCTTAAAAGGGGTGCGGCTTGGATATCTACCCAAGGAATATGCAGTGCACGGTAAAAAAGCTTTTGATGGTACCGTAAAGGAATACGTTCATGAGGTAGACGGTGAAATCCGGCTGGGCGGTATTTGTAAAAGTGCAGGACTTGGCAGAAATCCGGACACGGGTATTGTACGCGACGGCAGCTATACATACTATATTACCGGTGAGCAGGTTGTGGAGAACAACGGACACGGGGTTGCACCGCTGCTGCTGGCTTACAATGAGATTAATCTGCTGAAATAATTTGAATGGATGAGATCCAATTTGTTGTCATTACCATCGACAATAAATTGGATCTTTTGTAATATTTCGGAATTTTTGTCATCTAACTCAACGTACTGGCTACTATGATCACTTAGTCATCTTTGTAGTAATATCGGGTAGATTTAATACAGACCTACAGGATCATGGCAGACCAGATGTGACGGCAATATTTACGAATTCCATAAGTATTTTTCTATTCATTTTTCAGTGAGCTTTTAAGAGAAAAGCGTTTCACTATAGAGGGAGTATAGATCAATGCAGAAAAACGTATCACAAATAAACGGATAAATTTTTCGTAGGGAATAATTCGATAAAGCAGCGGTGTAATGCGTTTTTTTCTATGAAATGGCCGAATCTTTCATTATTCTTTTATTTGGTTGTTGTAGACTTACATTATGAAAGTTATTATTCTGTCCACGAGTTGAAGTCTCCAGAAGAAATCGAAGTGTCACCATCCCCGTACTAAGCGAGGATAGGATAAAGAATCACGTTAGGAAAGCATAGATCAACAGCAATCAGATACCATACAGACATTCTTCCATCTCGGATGAAATAATGAATTCACACCATAAATCTAACATCAGATGACAGATATATATATATTTGAAGTTACGATTTAGAATTACATAGATTTCGTTATGGGTTCAAAATTAGGTTTTGGAGGTTAGAGGCATTATGCGAAAATATTTTAAGAAATTCAGCCTGTTGTTATTCATTTTGTTCTTTTTTGTAACTGTATTTGTTGTAAATCCTTCAAATGTATTTGCAGCATCCAGTGGTACAGCCAACGGAACCTATGATTTCAGCGGTCCATTGAAGGTGAACAATAGTGGAGGCGCCGGTTATGCAATCTTTGCTGATAAGTTCGTTGTGAGCAATGGTTTTGCTATTGCAGGTTCGCAATTATGGTCTGAGAATCAGCAAACTGCTAACACAGCTGGAACCCTTGTTATCAAGGCTGAAGGCACGGCAACGTGCAGGACATTTACCTTTAAGGATTTGGGTATTAGTTCTTATGAAGCATCAGGTCAGAATCTTACCTCTCTTTCTGTAGTCTTAAAAGATACGGTGGGCGCTACAATTGCTACTCTCTCCAACTCAGGGAGTGTCATCCTTACAAGTAATACCGCTCAATTGAGCAGCTTGCTTGGAGGGTCACCTTATAGTTACGACAATGTTGCCTCTATTACGATAACGTGGAAATTTGCAAATAACTTGGCACCCTCGAATTTAAACTTTGATAATATTACGATTGCCAATGTGGTCGGAGCGGACGTCATGCCACCGACGGTGTCTGACGGTACTCTTAGTGCTTCAGGTATCACGGCAACTGGTGTTACGCTGAGCTGGACAAAGGCCACGGATGCGGTGAGTGCGCCAAGCGCGCTGCAGTATCAAGTATATCGCTCCAGCAGCAATAACCTCAACACGGTCACTAATATCGAAACGAATGGCACGGCACTTGGCAGCTATACGGCGGATGTCGGCACGTATAGTGTGGCGGGACTAGCGGAAGGCGCAAGCTATTACTTTAATGTCATTGTGAAGGATGAGGGCGGCAATAAGACGGCCTATACAATGAAGCAGGTTGTGACGCCAGACATCACGTCACCGGTTGTGTCCGTTGGGACAATAAGCACGTCAGGCCTCACTGGGATAGGAGTAATGCTGAACTGGACGAAGGCCACGGATGCGGTAAGTGCGGCAAGCGCGCTGCAGTATCAACTATACCGTTCCAGCAGCAACAACCTCAACACAGTGGCGAATATGGAAGCCAATGGGACGGCAGTAGGCAGCTATACGGCGAATATCGGCACGTATAATGTGGCGGGCCTAACGGAAAACACAACTTATTATTTTAACGTAATCGTGAAGGATGAGGCGGGCAATAAGACGGCCTACACAATGAAGCAGGTTGTGACGCCAGACATGACGTCGCCAGTTGTATCCGTTGGGACAATAGGCACATCAGGTATTACAGCAACAGGAGCAACGTTGATCTGGACGAAGGCGACGGATGCGGTAAGTGCGCCAAGCGCACTGCAGTATCAAGTGTATCGCTCCAGCAGCAATAACCTGAATACGGTGGCAAATATTGAAGCCAACGGAACAGCAGTGGGCAGCTATACAGCGGACATTGGTACATATAGTGTAACGGGCCTGACGGAAAGTACAACTTATTATTTTAATGTAATTGTGAAGGACGAAGCGGGCAATAAGACGGCCTACACAATGAAGCAGGTTGTGACTTCTGATATCACAGCACCAGTAGTGTCGGATCGGACGCTCAGCACGACAGACTTAACAGCAACAGGAGTAACGCTGAGCTGGACGAAGGCGACGGATGCGGTAAGTGCGCCAAGCGCGCTGCAGTATCAAGTGTATCGCTCCAGCAGCAATAACCTCAACACGGTGGCGAATATTGAAACGAACGGAACAGCAGTGGGCAGCTATACAGCGGACATTGGTACATATAGTGTAATGGGCCTAACGGAAAGTACAACTTATTACTTTAATGTAATCGTGAAGGACGAGGCGGGCAATAAGACGGCCTATACAACGAAGCAGGTTGTAACTTCAGACATCACATCACCGGCAGTGTCCGTTGGGACAATAAGCACGTCAGGCCTCACCGGGACCGGAATAACGCTGAACTGGACAAAGGCGACGGATGCAGTAAGTGCGCCAAGCGCGCTGCAGTATCAGGTGTATCGCTCCAGCAGCAACAACCTCAACACGGTGGCAAATATGGAAGCCAATGGAACAGCAGTCGGCAGTTATACGGCGGATATTGGTACATATAATGTGTCGGGCCTAACGGAAAGCACAACCTATTACTTCAACTTAATCGTGAAGGATGAGGCGGGCAATAAGACGGCCTACACAATGAAGCAGGTTGTAACTTCAGATATCACAGCACCAGCGGTGTCGGATGGGACGCTCAACACGACAGACTTAACAGCAACAGGAGTAACGCTGAACTGGACGAAGGCCATGGATACGGTGAGTGCACAAGGTGCGCTGCAGTATCAAGTGTATCGTTCCAGCAGCAATAACCTGAATACGGTGGCAAATATTGAAGCCAACGGAACAGCAGTAGGCAGCTATACGACGGATATTGGTACATATAGTGTGACGGGTCTAACGGAAAGTACAACTTACTACTTTAATGTAATCGTGAAGGACGAGGCGGGCAATAAGACGGCCTACGTAATGAAGCAGGTTGTAACTTCAGATATCACAGCACCAGCGGTGTCGGATGGGACGCTCAACACGACAGACTTAACAGCAACAGGAGTAACGCTGAACTGGACGAAGGCAACGGATACGGTGAGTGCACCAAGTGCGCTGCAGTATCAAGTGTACCAATCCAGCAGTAATAACCTAGACACGATAGCGAATATTGAAACGAACGGAACAGCAGTCGGCAGTTATACGGCGGATATTGGTACATATAGTGTAACGGGCTTAATCGAAAGTACAACTTATTACTTTAACGTAATCGTGAAGGACGAAGCGGGCAATAAGACCGCCTACACAATGAAACAGGTTGTGACTTCTGATATCACAGCACCAGTAGTGTCGGATCGGACGCTCAGCACGACAGACTTAACAGCAACAGGAGTAACGCTGAGCTGGACGAAGGCGACGGATGCGGTAAGTGCGCCAAGCGCGCTGCAGTATCAAGTGTATCGCTCCAGCAGCAATAACCTCAACACGGTGGCGAATATTGAAACGAACGGAACAGCAGTGGGCAGCTATACAGCGGACATTGGTACATATAGTGTGACGGGCCTAACGGAAAGTACGACGTATTACTTCAACGTAATCGTGAAGGACGAAGCGGGCAATAAGGCGGCCTACACAACAAAGCAGGTTGTGACCACCGATATCACAGCACCTACAGTGTCGGATCAGACGCTCAGCACGACAGACTTAACAGCAATAGGATTAACGCTAAACTGGACGAAGGCGACGGATACGGTGAGTGCACCAAGCGCGCTGCAGTATCAAGTGTATCGCTCCAGCAGTAATAACCTAGACACGATAGCGAATATTGAAACGAACGGAACGTTAGTAGGCAGCTATACGGCTGACATCGACGCGTATAATGTGACGGGCTTAACAGAAAGCACGACCTATTACTTCAACGTAATTGTGAAGGATGAGGCAGGCAATAAGGCGGCTTACACAACAAAGCGGGTTGTGACTTCCGATATCACAGCACCAGTAGTAACGGATGGGACGCTCAACACTACAGACTTAACAGATACAGGAGTAACGCTGAGCTGGACGATGGCCACTGATACAGTGAGTGCGCCAAGCGCGCTGCAGTATCAAGTATACCAATCCAGCAGTAATAACCTAGACACGATAGCGAATATCGAAGCCAACGGAACGTTAGTAGGCAGCTATACGGTTGACATCGACGCGTATAATGTGACGGGCCTTACGGCCAGCACGGCCTATCACTTTAATGTCATTGTGAAGGACGAATCGGGTAATAAGACCGCCTACACGTCGAAACAAGTCACCACAGACGCAGCGCCTACGTTTACGATAAACGCTATCGATAACCATTCTGTCGCGGCGTTGACGGTTGGATATGCAGCGGGTACTCCAGAAACCAAGACGATCAGGGTATCTCGAACAGGAACCGGAAATTTGACGGGCTTGAGGGCAGCATTAAGTGGTACGAATGCGAACGATTTTATTATTGACCAGCCGAATGAAACAACTTTGAGCAGTGCAGTACCGTCTACCACCTTTACAATAAAGGCACAGGACGGCTTAGCAGTAGGAACGTACAACGCAACTGTATCTGTATCGGCGGACCATATGACCGACGAGAAGTTTACCGTCACTCAGGTTGTGTATGCAGTTGAACCTACCATGATTGTATCCGCATCACCTGGAGACGGTTATGTGAACCTTACTTGGAAATCTGTTGGTATGGAAGGATACAAGGTATTTCAGTCAACGGTATCTGGTTCCTACGGATCCGCTGTAGATACGGTCGGTGGTTCTGTTTACAGTTCCAAGATCACTGGACTCGTGAACGGCACAACGTATTTTTTTGTAGTCCGTTCTATTCATGGAGGCATAGAAAGTCAAGTATCAAATGAAGTTAACCGTACACCACAGGTGGCTGCTCCTGATGTACCGGTACTGCAATCTGCGATCGCAGGGGACGGGCATGTAAATTTGCATTGGAATTCTGTAGTCGGTTCAAAAGAGTATCAAATATTTAGCAGCAATACGGCAGGTTCTTACGGAGCGCCGTTAGCAACGGTCAATGGATCCGTGTATGCCTATGATGCTGTGGGTTTGATTAACGGAATGACTTATTATTTTGTACTAAAAGCATCGAATCCAGGAGGAGATAGCGCAGCTTCCAATGAACGAAGTGCTGTTCCCCAAGTTGCATCGCCATCCGTTCCATCTATATCTTCAGCTGCAACAGGTAATGGACAGGTAAGGCTAACTTGGAATGGAGTTGCAGGTTCAACAGGGTATAAGATATATAAAAGTACAGTTGCTCGAACCTATGCAGCAGAAACAACAACTGTTAGCAGCTCCGTATACAGCTATGAAGTTTCAGGTCTGATCAATGGAACAACCTACTATTTTATAATGAAAGCAACGAATCCAGGAGGAGATAGCGTGGCTTCCAATGAAGTAAGTGCGGTTCCCCAAGTAGCATCACCATCTGTTCCATCTATATCGTCAGCTGCAGCAGGTAATGGACAGGTAAGGCTAACTTGGAATGGAGTTGCAGGTTCTACAGGATATAAAATATACAAGAGTACAGTTGGTGGAACCTATGCAGAAGCAATAACTGTTAGCGGCTCCGTATATAGCTATGAAGTTAGAGGTTTGATCAATGGAACAAGCTACTACTTTATAATAAAAGCAACAAATCCAGGAGGAGATAGCGCAGCTTCCAATGAGATCAGTGCCACCCCAAAGACGGTACCGGCAGCACCAACTGGTGTTATAGCATCAGGAGGCAATACGCAGGCAATAGTGAGCTTTACAGCACCTGCTGATAACGGTGGAAGTGAAATAACAGGATTCGAAGCCATTGCATTACCAGGTAATATCTCGCTTAGTGGCATTTCAAGTCCGATTACATTTACAGGTTTATCAAATGGAACAACGTATACGTTTAAGGTAAAAGCAGTTAATAGCGCGGGCAGCAGTGAGGCTTCCGTGGCTTCAAACGAAGTCACACCAAGATCCTTTTCAAACAACAACAATAGTGGTAGTAGTGGCGCAGCGGCGCAGCCGACAACAGGGATTGACGTACTATTCAATGGTAAACAAGAACAGATAGGAACTGCTACAACAAGAATAGTGGATGGGCAAACGGTAACGACAATTACTTTTGACCCCAAGAAGTTGGGAGAAAAGCTAGCTGCGGAGGATAAGAAAGCGGTGATCACGATACCTGTGAGTACAGCTTCCGATGTTGTTATCGGAGAGTTTGACGGACAAATGGTCAAAAGTATGGAACAAAAGCAAGCTGTAGTTGTCATACAAACAGCCAGCGCTTCTTACACATTGCCAGCACAGCAAATCGATATCAATTCGATCATTGGAACATTTGGAAAGAACTCAGCACTCCAGGACATTAAGATTCAGATCATGATTGCTAAACCAACAGCGGATACACTAAAAATCGTTGAAGATGCAGCTCAAAAAGGCGGGTTTACTGTAGTTGTACCGCCACTCAATTTTATAATAAAAGCTACTTATGAGGGTACAACCATTGAAGTGTCCCAGTTCAACGTATATGTGGAAAGGACAATTGCCATTCCAGATGGCGTTGATCCTAAACATATAGCAACTGGTATTGTTGTTGATCCTGACGGAAGCGTCCGTCATGTTCCCACCCGGATTGTCGTTGTTGCAAATAAGCAATTTGCTAAGGTAAACAGCTTGACCAACAGTACATACGCAATTGTATGGCATCCAGTTACTTTTAAGGATCTCGAAAACCACTGGGCAAAAGAGGCTGTCAACGATATGGGATCCAGAATGGTTATCAACGGGGTAAGTAATGACACCTTTGCGCCAGATCAAAACATAACACGTGCTGAATTTGCAGCTATGATCGTTCGCGCATTGGGACTGAAAGCAGATAACGGCTTGAGCCCGTTTAAGGATGTTCAATCAAGCGCATGGTATAACGGTTATGTGAACACAGCGTTGAATGGCAGTATTGTTACTGGATTTGATAATGGTACATTTGCTCCAGAAGATAAGATTACCAGAGAACAGGCCATGATGATGATTGCCAATGCGATGAAAATAACCGGTCTTCAGGTTAATCTTCAAGCACAAGAGGCTGGACAATTGCTGAGTAAATTTGACGACGGCAATCTTGCAGCGGAATGGGCGAGGGATAGTATCGCAAATTGCTTGGATGCGGGAATTGTTACTGGCAGGAACGGTAATCAGCTTGAGCCCAAAGAGTCTATCTCAAGAGCGGAGGTTGCAGCTCTTGTTCAGAGACTTCTACAAAAATCTGGACTGATCTAAACTAACAGCCAGTATATAAGGTCGTGTCAGGTTATTGCTGAATATTCATTCGTCTTGTCGCTATGGCAAAATTCAACTTTCAATTAACTTCGCCATACTTCCGCCATGTTCAGGAGCTTTCTACTCTGACATAATATGGTTAACCATAACAGGGAGTGGTGTTATTCCCACTCTTATAGGAGGAATTGGCATGTTTCATAAAACGGTGACGCTGCAACCTTTTGTTGATATTTCGGTGCATACCGAGGGATTCGAGATGGTCTCAGCTCAGTTCGGCGGCGATAACTGCGTATATGTCCTGCTGATTAACCAGATCCCGGAACGGGAACGTGGAATGTTCGTCCCATCGGCTCTGAAGCTAACGTATACCTACAAGGTACTGATCGTAGAAGATCAATATATCGATGAAGTAGTGATTGGGGGTCAGCATTTTAATTATCATTATGTCCAACCGCTTCGTAGACATCTGCTGTTGGTCGGAGCGCGCTGCTCTTATTATGGTGCAGACAAATATGATCTGAATGCCAAAGTGTGTGATTATAAAGGACGTACCATTCGTGAGTTCCTGCTTGGGGACGGGATTCAGAGTGTTCAAGTGACGGAGAAAGGTACCATCTGGACCAGCTATTTCGACGAAGGCGTCTTCGGAAATAACGGTTGGGATCAACCTGTCGGCGCGCACGGCCTTCTAGCCTGGGATGAGCATGGCAACAAAATATACGAAGATAATGTCGCGGATATTGCCGATTGTTATGCATTGAATGTTGTCCATGAGGAGGAGGTCTGGTTTTATTATTATACAGACTTCTTGCTGGGTTGCATCACAGGAGGACCCGGTCAGGCCAAGGTCAGTTTTATGAATCCTGAGATTTCCGGATCGGCTGGGTTCTGTACCGATGGTTGTCACTTCTTGTTCGACGGTGGTTACGGAAAAAGTGGAGACTACATTATCAAGAAAAATGAAAAAGCGGCGAGCTTGACCAAAGGGCACAAGGTACATTTTCTGAATGAAAAAGCCGAGCCACTTGCACCGCTAACGCAAGATTTTCGAGAAGATCGCGTGTTGTTCAGTAAAAATAATTTGTTATACCAGGTATCGATTAAAGAATTGGTTTGATGATGCTTGAACAATCCGATTGCGACTGATGAGGGATTATAGTGAAGTGGCCTTCGTTGGACGAGGTTTTGGGGCTGTGACAGGTTGAGAAAAAATAATCTGCATCAGCCCTCGTTGGGTTCTTCTACAAACAGCCTGCAAACAAGAACCGGCGACTCCGAGCGTGTAAGCCAAGGCACGGATATATGGATATGGAAAATGAAGTCGTTTAGTACTGCCCCCGCTCCAAGCTATCTACATAATCCTTGGCTTCTTTGAGGCCAAGACCACTAGCTTTTTTGAACTCTTTAATTGCCTGAATCCTTTTTCCTGAAGCAAGCAGCAAGCGCAATCTCTCATCAAGATTTGAAGAGGGCGGTGTATTAAGGTTTGGCTTGGAGGATCCGTATACTTTCGGCCCGATGTTAGGCCCTTGCAGATCCGATTTTATTTCATTAAGCTGTCTCTGCAAGCTGAACACTTTCAGCAGAAGCAAGAGAGACAAGGCTAAAGCGCTGAGGGCAATAATTTCCACAGTCTCCATTTGAAATCTCCCCTTCCCATATGATAGTTCATTATAGCACAATCACTATTATGGGCAGTAGAGTCTACGGATGTTCATCGGCCCGCGAGGCACCGGTACGGAGATTACTTTGATACCCATAGCCCTATCATGATCCCACCATCACCGCTACGGCCTTGGTCTGCCCGTGGCATTTCGAGGAAGAGGAATCTGGCAGACAGCCCTGCACTGCCCAACCGCATCGGGGCTGGGACTTCGTTACTTAAGGCAGTGAAGGTTCGTAGATGAGTCTCGAGGAAGTAGCAGAAAATGTTTGATTTATATAAGAGGACAAGAACATTACCCTATTCTCGAGCGAAGTTGAACTCATTTAATTATTCAGTTAAGCTAGTATAGGCCGAGAGTTATCTCCCTCGTTCTCCGTGATTGCCGGGCATGTGAAGAGATAAAAGTAAAATTATAACGCCACTACAAGCCCTCACAACAGCAATAATGTGATAAATGGCTTAGTAATCCGAGCAGGAAGTGGATAAAGAACGACTGACGTTAACCTTTATCAATAGCAACGACGCTGGCTTTTTAAATGAATGCAATCGACCCCGGTTACCAAGATGAAAAGTTCAACCGCTAATTTCTAGATTGAGCTTTTTTTTCTATGATAATTTTGGAGTTTTTTTCACTTGATAATATTAGAAATAAGTTCAATTTTGAGGATAATTGTCTAGTGTTTGATGGAAAACTTTAAGGGCAAACAATCCAAAAGAAAGAAGTGTTAAACAATGAATGTAGAAATGGTTATGCAGGAGCTTGAAGCTCTCGGCAAGGAACGAACTAAGAAAATTTACGGATCGAATGGCGCGCACGAACCGCTTTTTGGCGTGGCTACAGGCGATATGAAGCCCATTGCCAAGAAAATTAAAAAAAATCAACTTTTGGCTGAGCAGCTATACACCACAGGGAACTACGACGCAATGTACTTTGCCGGCATAATTGCAGACCCAAAAGCCATGACTGAAGTGGATTTTGAGCGTTGGATGGATATGGCTTATTTTTATATGCTGTCCGATTATGTGGTTGCAGTAACCTTGTCAGAAACAGATATTGCACAAGAAGTTGCCGATAAATGGATCGCGAGCAGCGAAGAACTGAGAATGTCAGCGGGCTGGAGTTGTTACTGCTGGCTCTTGGGTAATCGCCCGGACGGTGAATTTTCTAAAAGCAAAATTGCCAATATGCTTGAAATTGTGGAAAATACGATTCACGATTCTCCCGAACGAACTAAATACGCTATGAATAATTTTATTTACACAGTGGGGGTATCCTATTTGCCACTCCATGATAAGGCGGTCGAGACCGCAAAGGCAGTAGGCCCAGTAGAAGTTAAACGGGAAAAGACAAAAAGCAGTTTCCTACTCGCTTCCGAAAATATTCAAAAGGCAGTAGATAAAGGGCAACTTGGTTTCAAACGCAAACATGTTAGGTGTTAAACTATAATGGGTTCCTTCCTTTCTTAAATGGCCCCGATATGCTACTAATGTAGCAATGAACGTATTGGATAATCCGTCACCATCCCATAAAAAACTCGCAGCACACATTGACCAGTATGTACGATGAGTAACCATATAAACCTGAAGGATGAGCATAATGATCATCCTTGTTTTTATGTCTTTAGATAAAAAAGAAATCCTACAAGTCATTCTCCGGAATGACTATTTGCGGCAACGCATTATGGATATGTCTTACTAGCCGGAGACGATCCCGATTTTCCGTTTTTGGGTTGCTTCCTTTTTCGGATTCATTTTTGCTTATAGTTTCCATGTACTATTTTTACATCTTAAACCTGGTTTTCAGGGTTTCTTATCGACATAACCCACCAAAATTTGAGACCAGCGCCTTTTGCCACATTTTATAAGAATGTCTATAATACTAGTATCCTGTGGGTAATAGGTTAGGTCATGTTGCGAGTGTTACTCTATAAACCTCCGATCGATCGGTGACTCTGGTTTTCATGAATTCATTTATTTATCCATGGCCGGACCGTCGTCAAGGGAGACGTCCCATTCGTACGAGGCCGGCTTTCAAAGGAGGCGACCGTAGTGAATACGATCTGGTCCATTCGAACCGGAATCCGGGATTTCCTTGAGGTCATCTATCGAACTTGCCAAGCATGGATTGAGAAATATCCGTTTATTAAAACGGCATATATGGTTTTTTCCTGGTTGTCGCTAATCATGTTTGCTTTAAGCTTGGTTTTCGTTAAAGAATCGCGAACCATGATGGTTCAATATTTATGGTCGTTTTATGTGCTGCTGCAATTTTGGTTTCTGTGCCGAAGCAAAACGATGCCGTGGAAGCCGATCGTTCTGTTCGTTCTGGCAGGCGTTTTTCTTGTCGTACCGTTCACGACGCTTACGGTGAATGCTCTCCACGTGCTTTTCAGCGGAAAAACATCCGACCTTTGGTCTATTGCTGTGATCACGCCGATTTTCGAAGAATTGTGGAAGCTCCTTCCTCTAGGTATATTTCTGTTGTTTTCACGTCGAGCTTCCGCCTTGAGTTTAAGCGATTACACGCTTATCGGTGCGGCAACCGGCGTGGGCTTCCAACTGATGGAGGAGCTTTCCCGAAGATGGCTAAGTTCCGGCATTCTTGCGAAAAAGTTCGGCTACAGCTTTACGATGCTGGGCGGCGAAACTATCCATTGGGACTTTTTCTCGCTGTTCCCGGGGCGCTTCGAAGAAAGTCTGTTTCCGACGCTAATGACCGTCGGTCATCCTGTACATACCGCCATGATAGCGCTTTCCTGCGGGATAGCGTATCGGCTACGGACAAGACTGACGAAATGGGTTTTTCTGTTCCCGGTAATCATTTTGCTTTGGTCCATCCTGGATCACGCGGCCTATAACGGCCAACATAAGCTGCCAGGTTGGGTGTTCCGGCTTCATGATTGGATCGGCAGCGGTTATACAACTCAGCCGACCTTCTTGTTAATGCTGGCCACATCGCTTTTTGCCGATTACTGGTCGCTGAACAAAATACGAAACCGCCTTCCGTCGCTGCCGAACGAGCCGTTTCTTAATCCGTTTATTGAGCTGTGTAATATGGCCCGCTCTTTTTGTCTGGACCGGGGAAAATTCATATATTGGCTCAGCTTTTACCGGGAACGCAGGGAGCTTGGATTTCATTTGCTCTACGGGAACGAGGAAGCTACCGACCGCAAGGAGGTTGTCCAGGCTCAGGTGAAAGCTCTTTGCCAGACGCTGACCGTACTTACGTTGATTCTTCTCGTGGCCAGTCTGTTCGCAGGCATCGGGGCTTATACGGGTGGAGGGGAAACAGCATGTTTCGCCTGCATGTTCGATTCGCTGCAAGATTGGTGGGATCGGCTGGAATGGTATGAACAGGGCGCGCTCTTGCTCGGGGCCCTTGCCTTGTCGCTGCTGTTCGTTGGATTCTGGCCGGCTTTAGGCATCGGGCTGTCGGCGGTGGGAATCGCTGGAAGCGGACATGAGATTGCCGGTTATATCCGCGATCCAAAGAAGCTGCTGACTCCCGAAAATATGCTTTCTGTGGCTATAGGCATTGCGATAAGCCGAATCCCATTCGGCAAAGCGCTACGATGGGTGGGGGAGAAAGGACGCCGTTATGTGCGCAAGCTTCTGGATAAGCTCGGTTCCCGGAAGCCGGATGTCGACGTCCCGGTTAAACCAAAACCTCCGAAGAATGACGGCATAAGCCCGGACAAGCATCCGGACGATCCCAAGAAGCCGGATGACGATACGCCGAATAAAGCCGATGAAGGGACGGGGGAGCTTAAAACCGAAGAAGTTATTGCTCCACAAAGTGGTAAAGCGATTAAGGTTTATACAGATGGAAATACGATAATACCAGTTGATAAAATTGAGAAATATTTGAGAGGCAAGGTCAACGTTAATATTCAAGAATTGACAAAAGAACTTCGAGATTTAAAGCAATTAAGACAGACCCAAAGAAAGGTATTTGATGCAGACCCTCAAAACGCCGAACGTATTAAAAGACTTGAAAAAATGAAACATAATTTTGACCGTTCGGATGATATGAGACAAAAACTTGAGTCGATAGGACTTAGTGATACAATAGAGAATAATCAGTCCATTGCACAACATTTATTAGAAGTAGGTAAACAGGTAAACCCTGAAAACACACTGGATTTCCCAAGTATACTCGAAGGTCCCGATGGGAAACTCAAGGTATTAACAACATGGAAAATGGTTGATGGACAACCATACTTATCAACAATAAAGTTAATCCCAACAACTATTTAGTTATGGAGGTGTATGATGGAAAACAATGAGCAAATAGCAAAAGCAACGGCATTGGACAGAATAGTTAATTACGAGACGTATATTTCCAGTATGAATAATGCCCAATTAATTGCGATTGTTATCAGTTTAGAGGATTTTGAAGAAGCCGCTTCTGCTTTAACAGAACTATCTATAAGGGATAAGGAAAAAGCAACACCTTTCTGCTCTAAGATACTGGAAGAAAACCTGGGGGATGAGTTTCTCCAAGCGGTTGCATTTAATTTGCTTTATGAAGGTGACCATGAAAAGGCTATGGAGATCATTAACAAAAATGTATCAAGTGCTCCTGCGGCATTATTAGGGGCAATAATGGACAATTTATCTACGGATAGTTTACAACCATTTGGACAGACACTTTCATCAGGGCTTCTAAATTCAATTGTAGACAGATATTTAGAATTGAGTAATGCTGACAAGAAACGTATTCTTGAGAATTATGAATGGTTTCAGGAATCCTATGAAGACAAACTTTTGTAATTAGTAGCAGCAAACAACAACCGTTGAGTTCAATTGAGAAGAAACTAAGAGAAGTGGACACGGAAAGTTCTTGTTAAGTCATATGAACTGTTTTACAATGAAGCTATTCAGCTCGGTGTTTCCGAAGCGTACCCTGTTTGGTTCTTATGAACATCATCAATTCAATTGAAAGAGGTACATATGCAGATTAATCATCAAGCCAGGATACCTAACGATTCCAATAAAACTGCTGATGCGAACTCACCAGAAACGTTTGAGATGCAGTCGCGTAGTGGTCTTCAATTATCTGCTGATGCAATGGTACAACGACCGATGAACGTGAATTCGATGAATTCACGTCAATTGTTACAGCTGCAGCGTACGATTGGTAATCGTGCTGTTTGTGAGCTTTTCAAGCAAAATGCCAGCAGGTCTGCTGAAAAATCGGAGACACCGAACGAGACACTGATCCAGCAGCCAGTAAATCAATCAGCTTCAACTCCTCCTATACAAAGAAAAGTGTACATCAAAAATAGAGTCTTCAGTGGTTTCAGAAACAAAACGAAAACCAGTCACGGTAGTGTGGGTGAGGGTGAGCGAAATGTTAGTAACATGCTGAGTGATTTTCCATCCCGATATTTTAATAGTAAAGATGAGATGAAGCAGTATGCAGGAAAATCGACTGAAAAGGTGGGTTATGTTAAAAAGAAGGGTACTTGGGTTCGTCTCCCTAATAAGCTGCTTGTGCTTGGTGAAGAGCATGCGGCAGTTAATCTTTCAGATATCACAACAGCAGTAGGTACCGATAAATATATGCACGAAGGCTTCACTGAATATCCAGCAGAGGCTGGAAGTAACCCCGAATTAACGAATGATATGCGAGGACGGGACGCAGTCATCAATCAAAAGTTTAAAGGGGCTGAAGGTGAAAGAAGTCACAGGGCCGAGAGCTTTTATCCGAAAATATTAAGGGCATTAAGTGGAGTTAGTGTGGATGAAAAAAACTATCAGATTCAAGGATCGACTGCGGAATTAGCTTATTTGGTAATGGGTATTCATTTTGCTTCAAGTGCAGACAAAGAATCCAATCTCTTTCAAACTTATATGCTTCATAAAGAGATGTGGGATCAAACCGCTACAGCTATTTCGTCGCAGGAAAGTTCAGAAGCCGCAGTCACGCAAGAGATGAGGAAAGAAGCCAGTAGTGCTTTGTTCAAAACCTTTTATCGAGATCTGACTGCCTATGCTGAAGAGAAAATACAACAAGAGCAGGAGTCTGCGCCTGAGAAAGACAAAGCCTCCTTCGAAGACAAATGGCATCTTGCGAGTAAGGATTACAGTGAGGACGGGGAATCACCGATGATGAAGGCTGAGAAGGCGAGAGATTTCTCGATGTTCCAGCATATTAAAAAAGCGAAAAATGAGGGGTACCTGTTATACGGTCTCGGCGAGCTTCATAGGCAGCGTTTAAAGGAATTACTAGACAAGGAAGGTATCGCTAATAAAAATATTGATACGTTTATTAGTGAGCAGGACACGAATCATCCTCAAAGATAAAATAAAGCTCACAACGCGGTAGATATTACCTTGTAGTGAGCTTTATTTACACACCCAACGTGGAACATATATGGTAAAATAAGGGTATATCGGCGTCGTTCAACGGACAGTTTAACTGGAACAAGCATTATCATTGGAATTAACATCATGAACAAGGAGGAAGAGCCAGGATGCTTTACGATTTACAAGGTGAAACCAATATGTCACCTATTGTGGGAATATTATATTCCGCTGTGGTAGAGAATAGCCAACGACTACAATTAATCACGGAAGGTATGTCGCAAGAAGAAGTAGATTACCAAGGTCCAAATAACAACTTTAATAGTACCGCTCAGTTAATAAAACATATTATGTATGTTGATCTGAATTGGGTTTATAGAATGAAAGGGCAGCCACTACCTCTTTCTTTAAAAGAGCAATATGGCCCCATGATAGACGCAAATAATAGGCTTCCGATGGTCAAAGGACAGTCTTTGAACACACTTATGTCTAAATATGAAGATGTGATAAAAATGTTGAAAGATTCATGTACACAATTAACAGATACTGAGTTGGATATAATTGTAAATTTTGGACATGAAAATGAAAAGCAAGCAACCCTACGCTGGGGCCTATGGCATATGGCTGACCATAGCCGCTATCATCAGGCTCAAATTAATCAGCTTAGAAAGTGGTATATCGAATATTGTCTGTCACATTAAAGGGCCAAATGTTCAAAAGTGAATTTGTTATTTATTACGTTGGAGCTCAGCTGCCGGGATCGTGTCGGCAGCTATTTTTTTATACTTCACATCGGTTAACGCTAAGCTAGCTAGTGGGTAGTTACGGCCACAGAATGGTGAACCATACCGCAGATAATGGAATATTATGGATAAATTTTCAGGAGTCTACAACAAAAGCTACGATTCGCCTACCGTCGTCCAGCGCAAATAAAGTCATATCAGTGTAAATTAGCATAATGCTTGGCGTTCCCTTAATTCGTATTCTAAATAGGAAAAACATCAAACATATAAAGGGAGGTCTTTACATGAAAAAAGGTTTAACAGCTTTGGTAGCGATTACAACATCTGTAGCACTTCTAAGTGCATGCGCGGACAGCATACCAAAGGAAGCTGCCCAAAAGAAGGAAGCAAGCAGCGACGATCAAGTAACGGCAGCGGGCGTATTCCCGATCACGAAAGAAAAGACGACGCTCAAGATCATGGTCAAAGGCTCCAGCATTGTGGAAAACTTTGCAACTAACGAGTTCACCAAGTGGCTGGAGGAGAAAACGAACATACATATCGATTGGGAAGTCGCTCCGGAAAAAACATTCGCAGAGAAGCTTAACGTTTCACTCGCAAGCGGCGATTATCCGGATGTGCTGCTTAATATGAGCGTATCGCCGATTCAGCAGTCGATTTACGGTAAGGATGGCGTGTTTATTTCGCTGAACCCGTTTATTGATAAATACGGCGTGGAAATGAAAAAGATGTTCGGGCAGGTTTCCTATGTAAAAGATTTGATTACGATGCCTGACGGCAATATTTATTCGGTACCTCAGGTTAATGACTGCTACCACTGCTCGCTTGGCCAAAAGATGTGGATTTATCAACCATGGCTAGACAAGCTCGGATTAAAAATGCCAGAAACGACTGATGAGTTTTATCAAGTACTCAAAGCTTTTAAAGAAAAAGATCCGAACGGGAACGGCAAGGCAGATGAGATCCCACTTGTCGGCGCTACCAACGGCCCATCCTCGACGTTAGATCTCTTCTTAACCAGCGCTTTTATTGAAAAGGATTTCAACTTGAAATATGTAAAGGATGGAAAGGTTCAAGTTGCCTACAATCAACCGGAGTGGAAGGAAGCATTGAAGTATATGAGCAAGCTGTATGCGGAAGGCTTGATTTCCCCGCAAACGTTTACACAGGATAGAAACCAACTGAAACAAATGGGCTTGAATCCGGAAATTCCGATCACCGGAGTTATTGCTTCGCAAAACCAAACGGTGTTTGTCGATGTCGATAACCCGAGATTCAAAGACTACATTTCCGTACCACCACTCAAAGGGCCGGCAGGTATACGTTCAACTGCATATAATCCGTATGCCGTCTCTACAGGTCAATTCGTCATCACCAATAGGGCCAAAAATCCTGCAGCCGCATTCCGTATGGCCGACCTGCTGCTTTCGGAAGAAGCGACACTGCGCAGCACGCAGGGCCGTCCTGATCAGGAGTGGGTGCGTCCGGCGCAAGGAGAGCTTGGAGTTAACGGGAAGCAAGCGGTATGGAAACCGATTGCCACGTTTGGCAAGCTGCAGAACATACACTGGGCGCAGTCGGGGCCGTCGCTGCGAACAAACGAGTTGCGTTTAAGCGTGGCAGCCGATCCGAAAAACTCACTTGAACTTATTTTGTATAATGAAACTAAAAAATACGAGCCGTTTGAAATCGACCCGAGCAAAATTATGCCGCCAGTGTTCTTCACCAACGAACAAGCGGAGGAGCTTGCTAACCTTGAGAAGACGCTCACAGATTACAGAACCGAGTTTTTTGCAAAAACGGTTACAGGCTCGCTGGACGTCGAGAAGGAATGGAACAACTATTTGGCCACCTTGGACAAAATGAACATCAAACGCTACCTGGAAATTTATCAACAAGCCTATACACAGTATAAATCGAAAAAGTAATTGAGATAATTGCCACGAACCATCAAACCTGCTATGGAGTCAATTGCAACGTGAGAGTGAGGTACAAGATGAAAGAGAAGAGCATAAAGAAGCTTTCAGCCAAAAGAACGAATGTCGTATTTATTATAGCGGACGATCATCGTGGTGAAGCCATTCAAGCGTTCGGCAATGAAACGGTGCAGACGCCAGTATTGGATTCCCTCGTCGCCAGCGGCACATCTTGCCGTAACATGCATATATTCGGAGGCTTAACCGGAGCCCTTTGCGCGCCGAGCAGAGCGTGCGTGAATACGGGCATACCAATTTTCCGGGCGATGATCGGCAAAGACATGATGAACCGAGAGCATTCGAGCGTTATTCGTTCGGATGTTCGGCTCATGCCGCAAACGATGCGCGAAGCCGGATATCAAACTCACGCGGTCGGCAAATGGCATAACGACAAGGCAAGCTTCGCCCGAAGTTTTGAAGGAGGGGATAAGCTATATTTTCACGGAATGAGCGAGCATACCCAGGTTCCCGTGTACGATTATGATCCGACCGGGGCTTATCCGAAGGAACAGGAATATATTGATACTACTTTCTCGACGGAGTTGTTCACGGACGCCGCCGTCAACTTTATTGAGGATTACCGGGAGGATCGGCCGTTTTTCCTGTATGTGGCTTACACCGCGCCGCATGATCCCCGAACCGCTCCGGAGCCTTATGCAAGTATGTACGACAAAGCCAATATTCCGCTACCTCCGAACTTTGTGCGGGAGCATCCATTCGATACCGGCGATATGACGTGTCGGGACGAGAAACTCGCACAATGGCCGAGGGAAGAGGGCGAAATTCGTGAGCATATTGCCGATTACTATGCGATGATAAGCCATTTGGACGCGCAAATCGGTAGAGTCGTCGAAGCGCTGAAGGCTAAGGGCATCTATGACGACACGCTCATCGTGTATACCGCGGACCATGGTTTGGCGGTCGGGCAACATGGACTTATGGGCAAACAGAACGTTTACGAGCATAGCGTGCGCATTCCGCTTATATTCCGGGGGCCAGGTGTGCCGGAGGGCAAGCAGGAGCTTGCGCTGGCAAGCAATATCGATATTTTTCCTACAGTTGCCGGTCTGTGCGACGTCGACCTGCCTGAGGAAACGGAAGGCATAAGTCTGTGTCCAATCTTTGCAGGGGAAAGCGAAGGTGTGCGTGGTATCGTGTGCTCGGTATATCGAGACGTCCAGCGGATGGTAACGGACGGCCGATGGAAGCTGATTCGTTATTATCGGTCGCCAGTAACGAATGCAGGAACGGAACGAATCCAGTTGTTCGATCTACTAAACGATCCTTGGGAAACACAAGATTTGTCGACAGACCCGTCAAATGCCGTACACATCGAACGGCTTGCCTCCGGCTTGGCTTCATGGATGCAAGCATGCAGCGATATTTTGCAGGATAAACCGGTGATTCCTGTTACATCGTAGATTGAAGTAAATAATAGCACTCAAATAACGATAGAAAGGTGAATTGAACAATGCAAACCATTGAAATCAGTGAAGAGTGGTTTCGGGGTGCAGTTTCAATAGAAAAGAATGATACCGGACTCCGGCCATGGCGATTGCCACATGATCAGCTCAGCTTATTTGCATCTGAATTAGCGGAGAAGGCAGGGGAAACAGCGGGCGTTAGAGTTGCTTTTATGAGCGATTCCACCCTGGTGGAGCTGCATGTCGCTATGACGGATAAAGATATATGGTTTGACATCGTTATTGAAGATGAATTAGTCGATACCAGGACTCTTATTGCAGGAGAAGAAATTTGTTTATTTACAAACTTACCAGACAGCATGAAGAGGGTAGAAATTTATTTTTCCCAAAAGGCTGTCGTCATTGTGAAGGCACTTAAAGTCGATGATGGGGCATCGGTCACTCCCTTGCCAAACAACCAACCGCGGTGGGTTGCATACGGCAGCTCCATTACACAATGCAGCGCAGCTGAGAGTCCGGCTCAAACTTGGCCAGCAATCGTAGCACGCAACAAAGGTTGGGACCTGACCTGTATGGGATTTGGTGGACAATGTCATTTGGAACCCATGGTTGCTCGCGTCATCCGTGACCTTCCCGCTGACGTCATTACCATGTGCCTCGGTATTAATGTGATGGGTGGCAATAGTTTAAATATCCGGACGTTTCGTTCTGCAATTATTGGCATGGTATCGATCGTTCGGGAGAAGCATCGCTACACGCCCCTATTTTTGTTTTCTCCTATTTATTGTCCTCACAGGGAAACAGACGAAAACTTAGTAGGGATGACCTTGGTTACAATGAGGAAAGAAATCCAGGAAGCGGTGAATATTCTAACTTCTTACGGAGATTCAAATCTTACTTATGTAGACGGTTTGGATATTTTTGGAGAAGCGTTTGTTGACAAACTACCAGACCAACTGCATCCGAACGCTGAAGGATATAAAATTATGGCTAATCATATACTGGATAAATTGAGTATCTAACTAGAGCGTATCTGCTTTAACATTAAAAACAATTAGTACATTATGGTTAAAGTGGTAAAATAGTATAAAAAAGGATGAGTACGCTTCATCCTTTTTTTGTTGTTCTAAAGAGTACGTATGGGGAATCTACTGATGATTTTGTCATCCATGTAGAATGATATATCCTCAGGCTATAACTAGATATAGTTTAATCCAGTTACGTTATAGCTGGAAATCTATGATATGTTTTCTATAACAAATTGTAGAGGAGTTTTTATAGATGGTGAAGAGTAGTGCTTTAGGATACCCGCGTATTGGTGCGGATCGGGAATGGAAGAAAGCGCTCGAAGCTTTCTGGTCAGGCAAGCTTGAGGAAGCAGAGTTTCACCACCAACTGCAGGACATCCGATTGAATCATTTGCGTAAACAGCAAGAGAAGGGTATCGATTTGATCCCGGTTAATGATTTCAGCTATTACGACCATGTATTGGATACAGCTGCTATGTTCGGTATTATTCCGAAACGTTTTTCTTATGAAGGCGGCGTTGTGCCTTTGTCTGTCTACTATGGTATGGCTCGCGGGACAAAGGGTGCTACAGCAAGTGAAATGACCAAGTGGTTTAACACCAACTATCACTATATTGTACCTGAATTGGCAGATGCATCTCCGGCGCTTACCGAAAATAAGCCTCTTGCAGCTTATCGGGAAGCTAAGGAAAAGCTTGGGATTGAAGGCAAACCGGTTATCGTTGGACCATTGACCTTCCTGAAATTGTCAAAGGGTTACAGCCAATCGGAGTTTGATTCCTGGTTGGATCGGTTGTTACCGCTTTATGTGCAGGTTCTCCAGGAGTTGGCTGCAGAAGGGGTTCAATGGGTACAAATCGATGAGCCTGTTCTCGTGACGAAGCTAAGTGGTCCTGACATCCAGCGGTTGAAGACTATCTATGAGACGTTTGCTGCATCCGTGCCTAATCTGAACATCATACTCCAAACCTATTTTGAATCTGTCGACCAATACAGTGAAATCGTTGCGTTGCCAGTCAAAGGAATTGGGTTTGATTTCGTACATGGTCTATCCGGCAATCTCTCTTCGATTAAAACGCTCGGGTTCCCGGCTGACAAGGTTTTAGGTGCAGGCGTTATCGACGGTCGCGGTATCTGGAAAGCGTCACTTCGGGGCAAACTGGGACTACTGGAAGAACTCACTGAACTCGTTACAGCCGATCGCCTCATTGTGCAGTCGTCGTGCAGCTTGCTTCATGTTCCAGTAACAACAGAACGTGAGACTAAGCTCTCAACTGAACTGAAGAATGCTCTCGCATTTGCGGATGAAAAGCTTAACGAATTGGTCCTTTTAACAAAAGCTATCGCTGTGGGCAGCGACGGAGTGAAAGATGAACTGGATCACAGTGACCGTGTTATTCAGGCACTTCAGCAGTCAGAAGAGCGCAATCGCAGCGATATCCAGCAAGCCGTAGCTGCTGTCAATTCTCAAAAGCCTGAGCGCAACCTGCCTTTCGCCGAGCGTTATGCCGCTCAACAAGCAAAATGGCAACTACCACTTTTTCCGACAACGACAATCGGCAGCTTTCCACAATCTGCTGAGGTGAGAAAAGCACGCCAATTGTGGCGCAAGGGTGAATGGAGCCAAGAGCAGTATGCTGGCTTTATCCGGGAACAAATCAATATCTGGATCAAGCTTCAAGAGGAAATTGGTCTGGATGTACTGGTGCATGGGGAGTTTGAACGAACGGATATGGTCGAGTTTTTCGGCGAAAAGCTTGCAGGTTTTGCATTTACACAAAACGGATGGGTCCAATCCTACGGTTCCCGTTGCGTAAAACCTCCGGTTATATTCGGGGATGTAGCGTTCATCGGTGAAATGACTGTGGAAGAAACCAAATATGCCCAGTCGCAAACTGAGCATCCAGTTAAAGGGATGCTGACAGGTCCTATTACGATCATGAATTGGTCATTTGTCCGCGAAGACATACCGCGCGAGCAAATTGCCTACCAATTGGCGTATGCGCTGAGACAAGAAGTGGAAGCACTTGAGCAGGCGGGCATTGGCATGATTCAGGTCGACGAGCCTGCAGTTCGCGAAGGGCTGCCGCTTAAGGAAGCTGAGCAAGCCAACTATTTGGAGTGGGCAGTCAAATCTTTCCGTATAGCCACCTGCACCGTACAGGAAACAACACAAATCCATACGCATATGTGCTATTGCGAATTCCATGACATGATTGATTCGATAGAAGCGATGGATGCCGATGTTATTTCCATTGAAACATCCCGCAGCCACGGCGAACTGATTCACAGTTTCGAGCTCAACACTTACAAGCTTGGAATCGGCTTAGGTGTATACGATATCCATAGCCCACGTATTCCTAGTGTGGAGGAAATGACCAGCATGATCGAACGTGCTTTGCGGGTATTGGATCCTAAGCTGTTCTGGATTAATCCGGACTGCGGACTTAAAACCCGTGGGCTTCAAGAGACGGTTGATTCCTTGCGAAACATGGTAGATGCGACGAAGATTGCCCGTGCACAACATTCCGCAATCGTATAATTTTAGTATATAGATAGAACACAAGGTTACAGTGGTTACAAAAGCACGTACGCAGCAGGCTTTGACCGGGTGCGTATGTGCTACGGGTATGAGCTACTGAACCACGAGAGAGCACATATTCATATCGCCGTACGCCTGGGCAAAGTGTTTGATCTTAGGATCGAATGCTTTTTTATTTTATAAGGGGGAATACTCGTAAGGGCTAGACTCCTATAAAGGCTTGTAATCCGACTTAGATTATAAGGTTAACAAGCAATAGAAGCGGAGGGTAGGATATGAAGCATGAACCAACCATCATCATTGATTTTAATCAGAAAAGAATGAAATTTGAGAAGCCTCTGCAGATTTGGCAAACCCACAAATTGGAGGAGATCAGTGGGATTTTTGAGAAGGTACAGGAGGCTATCGATGGGCAGTTCTATGTGGCCGGTTATGTCTCATATGAGTGCGCACCCGCTTTTGAGAGGCATTTTAGCGTGTGTGAACCTGATGCAGAGATTCCTCTAGTGTGGTTTGGTGTTTATGAGAGGCCAGTAGAAGAGGTCGACATAGCGCCGAAGGGGGTGTATTCCGTTTCAGACTGGAGTGCAGGTACGAACCGTGTGGACTATACAAACAACATTGAAAGCATTCATGCGGCGATTGCTCGTGGAGAGACGTACCAAGTCAACTATTCCACGCGTTTGAAGGCAAGGTTTACTGGAGATGATTTTGCCTACTACGAAGATTTGCGAGATGTCCAAACTAATTATTCTGCATATTTAAAAGTGGGGCGTTATCGGATCTTATCGGTTTCACCAGAGCTTTTCTTCCACTGGAATGGAGAGCTCATTCGTACCAAGCCAATGAAAGGTACCCTTCCCATAACGGGCAGCAAACAAACTTTGTTCAAATCGGAGAAGAACCGCACAGAGAATGTGATGATCGTGGATCTCCTTCGGAACGATCTAGGTCGGATTGCCAAGACAGGCACCATTAAGGTTCCACATCTATTTGAAATCGAGGAATATCCTACTTTGTACCAAATGACCTCGACCGTAGAAGCCAATACAAAACCTGGGGTCACCCTGTTCGATGTATTCCAGGCTATGTTCCCATGTGGGTCGATAACCGGGGCACCCAAAATTTCAACTATGAAGATCATCTCATCCTTGGAAAAGGAGCCACGCCATATTTATTGCGGTTCCATTGGGCTCGCTGTACCGGGCGAGGGTATCACGTTTAACGTGGCCATCCGCACAGTTCTTGTAGATACGCATACGCAGCTGGCTGTGTATGGAGTAGGAGGAGGGATTACCTGGGATTCAACAGCTGAGGACGAGTATGATGAGATGAGAACGAAATCCAGAGTGTTGACATATCGGCATGAGCGGGCTGGAAGTCAAACATAAGCATAAGTAATGGCTGTCTTTAACAAAAAGTAAGTTGGTGGTAACAATGAATTATGAGTTTCTTGGTGCTTTGCCCAATCAAAATATAATATTAACGAAGAAAAGTTTAATTGAAGAAGCTAATTGTGTGCTGATTTTCGCTTTCTATAAAGGTAAATTGGTTCTTGTTAAACATCATTGTCGCGGTTGGGAACTACCTGGAGGAAATAGGGAGGAAGGCGAATCTGTTACACAAACGGTTATTAGAGAGATGTATGAAGAGACTGGTGGAGAACTCGATTCGATTGAAAGGATTGGACAATATTTAATTTATGAACAGGCTCGTCTAGTATTTGTGAAAAATATCTATATCTCAAAGGTGAGTGTCCTTAGAGAGTTGCCGAGTGGATTTGAAACCAATGGGGTCATGCTGCTAGATACAATTCCAAAGCAAATGGAATTTATGAATGACCCCACATTTAGTCCATTAATGAAAGACAATGTATTCTTGATTGTGTCCGACTGGATTAAAGATCATCATTTTACTCAAAAGTGAAGCGTTTTGTTACACAGATCCAACCAACGCTCACGCGTCGAAGGATCTGTGTATTCGAGATGACAAATGAGGGCTTCCAAGTCTTCAATAGTGAAATTTTGAATGAAAGAGGCTATGATTCGTTCGTCTTCCACATGGGACAAAAAATGAATCAATTCGTAACGCATTTTAGTCCTCCTTGTCGTATTTCGACTTGTTATAAACCCGGAGAAAAAAAGGAAATTAGCACAATTAACTAATTAAAAAGGTGTCCTCCCCATAATGAGCATAGGGGAAGACACCTTCATTTTGCTAAATGATGGATCGTCTAACACCTCCCTATTTCCCGTAGGTTTAACAGCGCTGTTGAAACAGGCAGGTCTCCTGGCTATAGGTCTCATCGTCACCAGCAGCCTTCCCGGTTGAAACTCAACCAGTGGCGTCTTGCGGTGACTCAACCATGACAGTGGCGGGACCGCGTCGGTTTTACACCGAACTTCCCTTTTAAGCTTGCCTGTACACGCTTGCAGCAGGTAAGCACCTATTTCCAATATTCAATTACGAATGTCTAATACCCATCATATCCCAACTCGTGGAGGTGCACAAGGATTCCATTATTCTTATATTATTAGGAAATAAAGTAATTTATTTATAATTATTGTAATTGTGATGACATCAGGAAAATACATAAATAAGCTTGCCAAGCATGCGTAAGGCGGAATTAAGTGCTGTGTTATCACGATAATTATGTATTAAAATAAACATCATGGTTAATTTTTAGCTATTTTTGTTAAAAGTAAGGAAATCCACATAATGACCCATACTGCCTCTGTTACATTTGTATGTAATATGCAAAGATGAGAACGTATTCATGATATCAGACATTAGCGTATGCTTCCGATGTGGATCAGTCGCTCTCGTGGCAGTCATTTCAAGAAGCATCGCAAATAATCCTTAGGAGGTGAAAAGAATTGAGAAATGCAAGAGGAGGAGTCTTCGATGTTATCAACCTGATCTTTTTAACTTTTGTGGCGTTGATTACCGTGTACCCACTGTGGCATGAGTTGTCCTTGTCTCTAAGTTCTATGGAAGAAGCGATGAGAGGGGGTGCCTTTTTCTGGCCCAGATCCTTTACGCTTGCGGCTTACACAACGGTACTGCAGACGGAGTACATATGGACGGCTTACGGTAACAGCATATTTACGATGACGGTGGGTACGATAGTCGGTGTTCTCTTGACAGCCATGATGTCCTATCCGCTGACAAAAGGAGAAATGCCGGCGCAGAAATGGATCATGATGCTTGTTTTGTTCACGATGTTGTTTAGCGGAGGAATGATTCCCACTTACTTGCTGGTAAAGGAATTAGGCTTGATTAATTCTCTATGGTCGTTGATATGGCCAACAGCAATTTCGGCTTTTAACATCATTATCATTATGAGCTTCTTACGAACGCTCCCATCGGAGCTGGAGGATTCAGCGATGATTGACGGGGCTAATCCGGTACGGATATTTTTTTCTATCGTCATACCGCTTTCCAAGCCGGTTTTGGCGACAGTTGCGCTATGGGAGGCTGTTAACCTGTGGAACAATTATTTACAGGCTTTAATTTATTTGACCGATAAAAGTAAATATACGCTGCCGCTGATGCTGAGGGATGTCATCAACGGTCAAGCAACGGCACGCATGACGGGAGAGTTAACAGGCACATCAGTTGACTCCGTGATCGCGGCAACGATCATCGTAGCGTTAGTCCCCATTTTGTGTATATATCCTTTTCTGCAAAAGTATTTTGTAAAAGGCGCCATGCTGGGCTCGGTCAAGAGCTGATTAACAACAAAATGTATATGGGGGAATATTCATGAAATACACGTGGAAGAGCTCATTAGCGGTTGTCATTACAGCATCGCTTGCTGCATGCTCGTCGGGGAATAGCACTGAGCAGCCTGCTGTGCAGCCAACCAATACGAAGGACAGCAAGGAAACGGTAACTGCCCAAAAACAAACCTATAAAATATTCCGAAACTTCGGATCACCGGAATATCCTGCAGATGGAGGTCGCGGAAAAAAAGAAGTATTAGCCGCATTAGATAAAGCGGGGTTAAAGAATATTGATTTTAACGTGTCTCTGGCAAGCGGCACCGAGTATTATACCAAATTAAATCTGTTCGCTTCCTCTGGGGAATTGCCGGATTTCTTTAATGTTGACATCCCATCGCTAACCCGATTTGCCGATGAAGGATTGATCATGCCACTAGATGATTTGATCAAGAACTCACCTAACATGTCGAAGCTGATCAAGAAGTCCGATCTGGAGGCTCTTACTTACAAGGGCAAGGTGTATGGACTGCCGGTTGGCTACCGTCCAGAAGCTTTCAACGGTCCGGATGTTAGCGGTTTTACGGTACGTCAGGATTGGCTGGATCAGCTCGGGCTCAAGCAGCCGAAAACGTTGGATGAATTTTATAAGGTTATGCAAGCGTTTACTAATAATGATCCGGACAAGAACGGTAAAAAAGACACTTACGGACTGAGCGCAGCCAAGCCAGGAAATCCTCAACTGACCCCCTTTGCAGCTATCTTTGGGGCATATGGCATTAATCCGTCTTTCTGGCATGAAAGGGACGGCAAGTTAATACAGGGGATGGTACTGCCGGAAACAAAAGAGGTGTTAACCCTATTGCAGAAGTGGTTTAAAGAAGGACTGATCGACCCTGAATTCGTCATCATGGAACAGAAGCAGCTGGACGAGAAGGTCATTGGATCGAAAGTAGGTATTTTCGAAGGCAGTGCCTTTAACGTTGATCCCAAGCAACCTATCAATCTGGCGTTGAAGAAAGCGATTCCGAATGGTAATCTGCAAATCCTGATGCCTCCGTCTGGGCCTGGGGGCAAGCTGGGGTGGCCGGAAAACGCACCCGCCTACAATGATATTAGGGCTATCTCTGCAAAAACCAAAAATCCCGAGCAATTGATGAAATTAATTGATTGGTCCGCTTCCGAGGAAGGCTTTCCACTTGTGACTTATGGTGTAAACAATGAGCATTATAATTATGACAAAGCCAAAAATCGTATCGATATGAAGGTTCCGTCCTATTCGGAGCTTTATACCCAAGGCTTTTCCAATCCTATCCGCTTTATACAGGTAGTCGACCGCCGATGGATGACTGAAGAGGCAACATCCGCGATGGAAGTCACCAACAAATACACGGTGAAAAACCAATTTTGGAAAACCACCCAAGCTATGCTGGACTACCCGGATTTGCCTAAGCTGTGGTCGGAATATTATTCCAAAATCGTCACAGGGACATGGTCGGTAGACAAGTGGGATGAGTTTGTGACCAAATACTACAGCCAAGGCGGCAAAGCCATCGAACAGCAGGTCAACGAGGAATGGAAGAAAAAGAAGTAAATCACTCACTCTATAGAACTCCATTGCTCATGAAGAAGGATATTTCTCCAACGGTGGAGAACATAAAGAATTTAAAACGCTTTCATGTTCTTGCAACCGGTTTGTATGGGGAGTGGATGTTGATGGATTCAAAGAAACGTGTAACCTACTTTGGGAAGATTTTTTTATCGTATTCGGTGATGATCCTCCTTTCGGTCACTTTTATCAGTATTTTTTACTATCTGCATCTGGCTAATCAGAAGCAGGAGGAATATGCGAAAAATGCCAAGACCGATTTGGATTTCATGTATACCCAAACCCGGATGGTTGTAGATAATATTGATCGATTGGCGATGCAGCTGGCCTTGATTCCCGATCTGAATGCCAAGCTTGTAAATCCGTTCGGTTCGGATATGTATGAGTTTAGTTTGCTGAAGGAAAATCTGCGGAACCAGATTTCAACCAACCCGCTTTTTTATTCCATTTATTTGTATTTTAAATTAAACGATAAGGTGCTGACGACAAACGAGGGTTTTTATAGTATATCTGATTTTTATGACAGACAATGGCTGGAAGGCATGAAGAAACAGGGTTCCGAGCCAAACGACTATGAAATCAGACGCATCCAGCGCAGCATGGACCCTGAGGTTGAGGTCATCAGCTTCAGTCGTCCGCTGCCGATTACGAGTAAAGAGGCACTTGGCAATTTAATTATTAACGTCAAGAAAGATGTGTTTTTTGACACGCTGCTTCATTTGACAAACTCGACCTTAAACGACGTTTATATTATTAACGGGGCAACCGGAAGTATGGTGTATGGCAGTAACAAGGAAATGAACGAATTGTTTAAGGATAGACGTTTTGACGGTTCTTCCGGTTCTGAGCTGATCACAAGCGGAACTGCCAAATATGTAACAAGCTATGAAAAATCACGGTTTAACTCATGGATTTTCGTGAAGGCGGTCCCCTATGAGACCTACCAAGAGGAAATGGGAGCCGTAAAACAGACCATTATCCAGACAGCAGCAATTGTCATGCTCTTCGGATTGGCGCTCTCTTATTTGATTGCCTTGAATATGTATCGTCCGTGGAAAAAAATGATTCGGGAACATGAAGAAATCAAGCGCACTATGGAGCAAAATAAACCGATTATTCGAACCCGACTCATTTATGACATTCTCAATAACCATATTATGGATTTTAAGCCAATGCCTTCAGCGCTGCAGCAAAGTAATGTTCACTTCCCACATGAATATTTTGCTGTTCTGCTGGCGGTTCCAAACTTTAAAAATGATGAAGACATCCCGGACAGCAGCTTGAGATTGCTTGCGTTCAGTACCATTGAAACTGCACTGTTGAAAAAGCTGCCAATAGCAGGCACACTGCTGGATCATGGTCAATTCGGTTTTATTCTTAATCTGGAGCAGGAGGAGATGGGGGAATCGACCCAAGCACTTCTTACCCAGTATCTGCACGAAACGAATGAAATGCTGCAGCTCCAATGTCAGGTATCACTTCAATTTGCTATTGGCCGAAGTTATGAATCGTTGAACAGCGTCTATCAGTCGTATGCCGAGGCCAAACGTGTCTTGAACTGTAAAGCTTTGTTTAATAAATCGGATGTTACGTTTATGCAGGAAATGGAAAGCGATAACCGGTTTGAATATCCCCTTGCGGTTCAGAAAGAGCTTGTACACTACATTATGGCGACGAATGAGGAGAAAGCGGATGGCTGCATCTCCGAGTTTTTCGAGAATTATGTTTACAGCGGCAGGTACCCCCGGGAACGATTGCTAGAAATGATTCTGATGCTGATCAGCAATGTCATGAATGAGCTTTATCAGGAAGGCTACGATACCGCTATTTCGATGAATCTTTTGGATTTGGACGGTTGTCCGAACAACGTCGAGCTGGAGCAATTCATTACTCGTTATATTCATGAGTTGATCAAGCGCTTGCAGCAACAGCAGCAGGAAGGAATAAGCTACAGTCTTTATATTGCTAAAGCGATTAACTTTATCGAGACGAACTATGCAGGCAACATCTCGATCGGGGACATTGCGGAATATGTTGGATTAAGCGTCAACTATTTAAGCAGGGTATTCAAAGCCGAGGCAGGCAAACCACCGCTCGAATATTTAAGCCGGTATCGCATTTCGCGCAGTATTGAACTGTTGAAGGGAGAATCGCGCTGCTCGCTGCAGGAAGTAAGCCAACTGGTAGGCTATCAAGACGCCCATAGTTTTATTCGCTTCTTTAAAAAGTACGAGGGCATCACTCCGGGGGATTACCGGAAAAAGCTGCTGGAAAAGAAACCATCACATGGGAAAAACCATCAAATGTCTGAGGAATGATTACATCCGGGAGGTTACTGGAATGAAGAGCCACAAGGCTTATACGCTTGCAGGTGGTATGGCTTCACCACGCCAATCCATGCTGTGGAAGCTGATGATTAAATACAAATATTACTATTTGCTGCTGCTTCCGGGATTGATTTACTTTCTAGTCTTCAAATATATTCCTATGCTCGGTATTCTAATTGCGTTTAAGGATTATAAAATATCGCTCGGCGTGTGGGATAGCGCCTGGTCCGGTGTGAAATGGTTTCGGATCTTGTTTGAGACGGAGGATTTCTGGATTGCGTTCCGTAATACGATTATGATCAGCTTTTACAAACTGATCTTTGGATTCCCTGCGCCTATTATACTGGCACTTTTGCTCAACGAGGTGTTCAGCAATGGTATTAAACGGCTCATTCAGACTATTGTATACTTTCCGCATTTTCTTTCCTGGGTTGTGTTGGGCGGAATGATGTTTACACTGCTATCCCCAAGTACAGGTATATTAGCGCTATTTGATGTGCAATCATCACCTGTCATGCAGCCGGAGCAATTTCGTTCGATGCTGGTCTGGTCTGGTATATGGAAAGAGGCTGGGTGGGGAACGATTATTTATTTGGCAGCCATGGCTGGAATTAACCCGGAGCTATACGAAGCCGGAAGAATCGATGGAGCAAACCGCTTCCAATTGGTAAGATACGTCACCATCCCCTCAATCGCCAATACGATTGTTATATTATTGATTCTGCGAACAGGCCACATCTTATCAGCCGGATTTGATCAAGTTTTTATTCTGTATAATCCGTTGGTTTATAGTGTGGCGGATATATTAGATACTTATGTTTATCGTGTCGGTCTGACGATGGGAAGGTACTCGTTGGCCTCTGCCGCAGGATTGTTCCAATCTGTCGTAGGTCTGCTGCTGCTGCTGTTCTCCAACTGGCTTGCCCGGAGAATGGGAGGCAGTGGATTATGGTAAAGGATTGCGATACAGAAAAGGAGTGTGCTGTTAGATGGGAAATTCACGAAGTTCAAAGGATGCAGGTATGAACAGAACTCAACCGAATGTGATTGTCTTTTTTACGGATCAGCAGCGTTGGGATACGACTGGGGTACATGGCAACCCGCTTAACTTGACGCCTAACTTTGACCGGATGGCACTTGCGGGGACACATATAGCCCATTCATTTACATGCCAACCCGTCTGCGGTCCCGCTCGTTCCTGCCTGCAAACAGGTTTGTATGCCACAACATCCGGCTGTTATCGTAATGGTATTCCGCTCCCTGAGGGGACACCAACGTTGGCGCATCATTTTGGTGAGGCTGGTTATCAAACAGCCTATTTTGGGAAGTGGCATCTGGCTGGAGAGGAGCCTGTGCCCGAAGCGCAAAGGGGCGGATATCAACATTGGCTCGCTTCGAATGTCCTCGAGTTTTCATCGGATGCTTATGATACGGTTGTGTACAATAATGATAATGAGGCGGTTAAGCTTCCAGGGTATCGGGTTGACGCGTTGACCGATGCAGCTATACGTTATATCGATCAGCATCAGACTGATCCATTCTTTATGTTTATATCTTTCTTGGAGCCCCATCATCAGAATCACAGGGACGATTACCCCGCGCCGGATGTTTATCAAGGAAAGTATGCCAGTCAGTGGATGCCTGCAGATTTGGCAACGCTTGGAGGGACCGCCCATCAGCACCTTGACGGTTACTACGGTATGGTCAGACGGCTGGATGATGCGCTCGGTCGGTTAATGGATGCCTTGAAGAGCTTAAATATGGCGGAGAGTACGATTATTTTATTCACATCCGATCACGGGAGTCATTTTAAAACGAGAAACGGCGAATATAAGCGGTCCTGCCATGAAAGCTCGATCCGGGTCCCAACGGCTATATGCGGTCCTGGCTTCCAAAATGGCGGACGTATTACGGAGCTTGTCAGCCTGATCGATATTCCTCCCACTTTACTGGATGCTGCGGGAATTAAGGTACCTCGGGAGATGCAGGGTAGATCTGTTCTATCCCTGACACAAGGCTCCAAGGCGAAGGCGGATTGGCCAAGAGAAGTGTTTATACAAATCAGTGAGTCGCAGGTAGGGCGAGCCATACGAACCGAACGCTGGAAATACAGTGTGAAGGCACCGGATAAAAATGGCTGGTTAGATTCTCGTGCTAACGTATATGAGGAAGAGTTTCTATATGATTTACAGGCGGACCCTTACGAGCTGACCAATCTGGTAGGTGTTGAGTCATTCAGACAGGTGGCGGACCGATTGAAGGAGCGGCTCGTGGCACGTATGATAGAGTCTGGAGAAGCTGAATCGCAAATCATTAATGCTCGTCCTGTTGATATGGGGCAGCGACGGGTGTCCTTACAAGAGTAGGCGGTTACATACAAAACTACTGTATCTGAACGGATACAGTAGTTTTGTGCTTGTCAGAAACAGTTCAACCATACGGAATGAATGCTGGCGTTAAAAACTATTTGGATGCGAATCGCCGTGCGATCGCCACGCACAGTACGACACCGATATTTACTATAAAGATAGGCCAACCAATTGACTCGTGCAGAACGAGAGCTGAAAGTAGAAGGCCGAAGAAAGGCTGGAGGAGTTGTAACTGCCCGACCGCTGCTATACCTCCCTGAGCAAGACCACGATACCAGAATACAAAGCCGATGAGCATGCTGAACAGGGAGACATAAGTTAGGCTCCAGAGTGCGGAACCACTGAGTGCGGAACCACTTATACCTGTCCACGAAACCGGCATGTAACAAAACGAGAGCAGTGACATAACGGGAAGTGACAGAACGAGCGCCCAAGAGATCACCTGCCAACCCCCTAATCTCCGTGAGAGTCGTGCCCCTTCCGCATAACCGTAACCGCACACGATAATAGAAGCCAGCATTAACGCATCACCGACCGGCGACGATGTAGCCCCTTGTGCTAGGGCGAATCCTGCTACAAGGGAGCTGCCTGCAGCTGACAAGATCCAAAAGGTTGGTCGTGGGCGTTCACCACCCCGCAGTACGCCGAAGATCGCCGTCGAAAGCGGCAGAAGCCCAATGTAGATAATTGCATGCGCAGATGTGACATACTGAAGCGCCAAGGCTGTCAGAAGTGGGAAACCTACTACCACACAGAGTGCTACTAACAATAGCGGAACGATGTCGCTTCGGACAGGTCGTTGCTCCCGGAATATGAGGAGAAGCACTCCCGCTAACAGCCCTGCAATGGCGGCACGGCATACGGTGAGGAATAACGGATCAAAATCCATCACAGCCAACCGCGTTGCGGGCAGCGAGCCGCTGAAGATGAGTACGCCCAGGAAGCCATTAATCCAGCCGCTTGTCGTTTGGTTCATTACAATCACCTCAAAAAAATTTTAATACAAAAATACACTCGACGCTTTGAGATATCAAGGTACGAAAATATTTACAAAATACACTTCTGTATGATTATTTGTATTATAGTAGATACAAAATACTATGTATATTAAACATTTAGCCATCTGTAAGGGTACAGATAGTTGATCAACCTACTCAAATTGGAGGCATTTTTATGAAAAATAAAAAGGAAACCATTCAGCAAATCATCCGTTCGGACATAGTCAATGGTCTCATCAAACCCGGTCAGAAGCTGCCCTCCATCCGTATGCAGAGCCAAAGATTCGGATGCAGTCTCAACACAATTATTGGTGTTTATCAGGAACTTGAAAATCAATATCTCATTTATTCACGTCCGAAGAGTGGTTATTTTGTTGTAGCCAAAGAAGCGCTTCTTCCCTTGCTGCAAACAAAACGAATCGATTTTGCATCAGCGGCTCCCGATCCCGCGTCGATACCACAAATCGATTTTCGTCAATGTTTGAACAAAGCGATGGAATTATTTGAAGCGTCCATATTCACTTATCCCGATCCACAGGGTTTGCTTTCTTTGCGCCAGGAGATCGTAAAGCTTTTTCAACAGCAACAGGTTTTCCCTTCGGCACAGCAAGTTTTTATATTTTCAGGCGCTCAGCAAGCTCTTCATCTTCTAGCCGGGATGCCTTTTCCAAATGGAAAAATCAACATTTTGGTTGAGCAACCAACCTACTGGGGAATGCTTGCTGCACTTAAAACACAAAGGCAAACCGTAATCGGCATCGAAAGAACTCCTGACGGGATTGATTGGGTAACTTTGGAGCGCCATTTTCAAAGTAATAATATAAAGTTTTTTTATACAATCCCGCGCTTCCATAATCCGTTAGGCACTTCTTTCACAGCGGAAGACAAGCAGCGACTGGCAGAACTCGCCAAAGCCAATGATGTGTACATCATCGAGGATGATTATCTTGCAGATTTGGAAACCAACAGTAAAGCAGATCCTGTTCACGCTTATAGTGGAGCCAGTCATGTCATTTATCTCAGAAGTTTTTCCAAAGTGATGCTGCCCGGAATAAGGGTTGGCGCGGCCGCAGTACCAGATTCGTTTATTCCTTTACTCCAATGGCATAAACATACGGCGGATCTGAGCACCTCAGTGCTTTCTCAAGGTGTGCTTGAGATTTATATGAAGTCTGGAATGTATGCCCATCATGCAAAGCAAATGAAATCTTTGTACAATCATCGCATTAAACATCTTAGGGAAATTTCACAACGATTATTACCCAAAGAGTGCTTATATACCATTCAATCTTGCGCAGGGCTCTTCGCTTCAATACACCTTCCGGATTCCATTCCTACAGAAGATTTGGTCAAGCGGTTGGAGAATCGTGGCGTTGATGTACTGGCAACCGATAAGCAGTTCCTTTCATCTTTCCCCAAGCTTAACTTGCTGCGCCTTAGCATCATTCGGACCGATGAGCAAGATATTGAAGAAGGCATTCGCATCATTGCCGAAGAACTGGAGCGTGCCCAGTATACAAGCAGATCTCCTAAGCCATTCTATCGGTTATGAAGGTATTTAAATAACTGTCCCATAAGAACCAATCGTAACCAAAATAATGAATATGTAAGCAGCTAAAGGAGGATCTTATGTATGAATTCTCATACCTCTGACCGTATTAAAATCCCGGCAGGATTTTGGGCAGGATTAAGTCAGTTAGGGATTGCCACCCACGACGTAGCTCGCAAAGCACGACTGCCGCTCACCATTATTACTGAACAAGTAGTCACCACCGCGCAATATTTTGCGATCTGGCAAGCTTATTCCGATCTCATTGGTGACACTGCCCAAGGAATTATCCAACTTGCGACTGTCTTTGAAACAGCGAAGTACCCACCGACCGTCTTGGCGACTTACCACGCTCGTGACTACCGCGATGCTCTAAACCGAATGGCTCGGTACAAACAACTGTGTCCCCCAGAAGGCTTACGTATTACCGAGGAGGGCGAGCACTGTACAATCGAACTGGAATGGCTGCATACGGAGCAACCGGGTCCGCCGATGCTGGTTGGTATTACGCTGGCATGTCTTCTGGAGCTTGGGCGCCGGGGTACAGGTCAACCTTTGACGGCACGGTTTGTCGAATTTTCGCAATCAATGGGCGATGTACAAGTCCTTGAAGCTTACTTCGGCTGCCCTATCCGGATCGGTGCAACATGTAACCGATTGACGCTACATCGAAGTGATCTGGACCGCCCGTTTGTCTCCTACAACGAAGAGTTGCTGGAGATACTGACTCCCGTTCTGGACCGATCGCTCAATGAACAGCAGCGCAGCCGATCAATTACCGAGACGGTCAAATGGATCATGATACACAGCCTCACAGGAGGGCGCCCCGACATACAGGCTGTCGCGAAGGAGTTGGGCATGAGCGATCGTACCTTGCAGCGCCGGCTTACTGATGAAAACACGAGCTTCAAGCAGCTGTTGGCACAAGCTAGACATGAGCAAGCACGAGAGTACTTGGCGGACCCCTTGCTCGATATTAAAGAAGTGGCTTTCTTGATTGGATATGAAGACCAGAACTCGTTCTACCGCGCCTTCCGCCTTTGGGAAGGTGATACGCCTTCAAATTGGCGTACTGAACATTTAGGTGCAAACTCGACATCAGAAAATGGCTAGGAATGCCGACTATTTACTGAGTTTTATCATTTGGCGTGTTCAACAAGAACTTTGGCGTAATATGCTAGTTACGGATCCATCCAGACAAGGTAATATAATCACTACCCGGAGCACAAGATAATAGAATAGGAACGTTTTTTATATTAACTATTTATAGCCATTATAAGTAAATGATAAGGAGAACTGTAGGATGGATATGGGATTAAACAATAAAACAGCTTTAGTTACAGGGTCAACGAAAGGTATAGGTAAAGCAATTGCCATTGAACTTGCCAAAGAAGGTGTTAATGTACTCATTAATGGACGAAATTATGAAGAGGTAGAACGAACTGTAAATGAAATTAAGTCAGAGTTCCCGGCTACGTCACCTCAAAATGCTACAGCAGATATTGTGGATATTGGGCAAAGAGAAGCTTTATTTGAAAAATACCCCAATATTGATCTTTTAGTAAACAACATGGGTATTTATGAAATTATGCAATATGAGGACGTTGATGATGAAGTATGGATCAAATACTTCCGTACTAATGTTCTTGCTGCAAATGGATTATCTAAATTTTATTTACCTAAAATGTTGAAAAATGATTATGGCCGCATTATTTTTATTGCGAGTGAAGAAGCAATTATGCCTTCAGGACTAATGCCACAGTATTGTATGACAAAATCAATGTTATTATCATTGTCAAAGAGCTTATCTAAATTAACAATAGGAACAGAAGTTACAATCAATACGATCATGCCAGGACCAACTCTCTCTGAAAATGTGCATCAAATAATAGAGAGTATGTACTCTAATGAAGAGCTGACTTTTTCAGAAAAAGAGAAAAAATTTATGACTACAAACCTACCTCAATCTGAAATACAGCGATTTATCAAGCCTATTGAAATAGGTAGACTAACTACATTTGTATGTAGTCCTTATGCATCCGCATTTAAAGGTTCTCCAATCCGTATGGATGGGGGAATGGTACCGACTATTTATTAAAAGCAAATCAACTTCTCAAAGAACCTTGAATTTAAACTCAAGGTTCTTATATTTGTATCCGTACTAAGGTATTGAGAGGATTAGGCAATCAATTAAGACAAATGAGATAACGGTCGTTTATTCATTTATTGCATAATAAGGTTACACCCTTTAACACTAACAAGAGTTATGGAAAGGCTATTAAACAATGTTTGAGAGAGGGGAGTTGTGATGAAAATTCATCCGCTTGGAAGAACGGGTTTACAAGTGACAAATCTTTGTTTGGGAACGATGACGTTTGGCAATCAGGCGGACAAAAAGACCTGTTTCGAAATTCTCGACAAAACCTTTGCTCATGGAGTGAATTTTATCGACACAGCCGATGTGTATCCAATTGGGCGGGCATCGTATGCAATCGCGGGTGCAACGGAGTCGATTATCGGAGAATGGCTGCAGGGCAAACGAGATAAAGTGGTTCTCGCAACAAAATGTTTTGGCGCGATGGGACCTGAGGCAAATGATAAGGGGTTGAGTCGGAAACATATCATGACCGCTGTAGAGGATAGTCTTCGCCGCCTAAAAACGGACTATCTTGACCTCTATCAAACGCACCAATTTGACCCAATCACACCCATGGATGAAACTTTGCGTGCGTTTGATGATCTCGTTGGTCAAGGCAAAGTTCGTTACATTGGTGTATCGAATTGGCGTGCTTGGCAAGTGGCGAAGGCAAATGGAATTGCGGATAGAAAAAATTACACTCGTATTGTGAGTGTTCAGCCGCGCTATAATCTTTTGTTTCGGATGATTGAGGATGATTTGGTTCCGATGGCACTTGACGAGGGTATTGGAATTATCAGTTACAACCCCCTCGCGGGTGGCATGTTAACTGGCCGTTACGGGAAAAACGAGAGTATCCAAGAGGGGACTCGTTTTGGGCTCGGGAACAATGCAGGTTTATTGTATCGGGAGCGTTATTGGCAAGAGGCGTCATTTGACGCTGTTGAACGCTACCAATCCTGGTGCCGAGAGCACAATCATGATCCGGTCACGACGGCCGTCCGTTGGGTCACACAACAACGAGGAATCACCTCTGCGATCATTGGTGCAAGTCGCCCAGAGCAATTGGACGCGAGCCTGCGCGCTGCCGACATGAATGAGTTAACGGAACAGGAGCTGGCATGGCTTGATGGGCTATGGTTCTCATTGCCTCGTCGTCAAGAGTTTAGTTAATAACAGTGACATGCATGTAATGTTCTTATTTGAATGAAACTAAAACTATTGAAAAGTGAGGAACAATCAAATGCAATATGTAAAACTTGGAAATACCGGCTTGGATGTATCCAGGCTTTGTCTTGGCTGTATGAGCTTTGGTGTAGCAGAGCGTTGGCATCATCCTTGGGTACTTGATGAAGAGCACAGTCGCCCGATTATTAAAAAAGCCCTAGAGCTTGGTATCAATTTTTTTGATACGGCAAATGTGTATGCTGACGGAACAAGTGAGGAGATTACTGGACGGGTATTAAAGGACTATGCTAATCGTGATGAAATTGTTCTCGCAACAAAAGTTCATGGCCGCATGCATGAAGGTCCAAACGGTGCCGGACTTTCCCGAAAGGCAATCATGAGTGAAATTGATAAAAGTCTGAAGCGACTGGGAACAGATTATGTGGATCTATACCAAATTCACCGTTGGGATTACAATACTCCTATTGAAGAAACGATGGAAGCCTTGCATGATGTTGTGAAGGCTGGTAAGGCAAGATACATTGGTGCTTCTGCCATGTACGCATGGCAGTTTCTGAAGGCGTTACATGTAGCTGAGAAACATGGATGGACCCGGTTTGTATCCATACAGAATCATTTGAACCTCATGTATCGTGAAGAGGAGAGGGAGATGCTGCCGCTTTGCAAGGTAGAAAAAATCGGTGTGATTCCGTATAGCCCGCTTGCAAAAGGAAGATTGACGCGTGATTGGGAGGAAACGACCCATCGCTCCGAAACCGATCAAGTTCAGAAATCCCAATACGATGCGACTGCAAATACCGATCGACTGGTCGTAGAACGCGTTGCGGCAATAGCAGAAAAGCGTAGCGTTCCCCGTGCGCAAATTGCACTTGCCTGGTTGCTGCAGAAAGAACCGGTAACAGCTCCTATTATCGGTGCTACGAAGATGTCTCATCTCGAAGATGGGGTAGCTGCTCTTTCGATTACGTTAACATCTGATGAAATTGCGTCGTTAGAGGAGCCGTATGTGCCTCATCCGATAATTGGCTTTCAGTAATTTGGACGCTATGCAACGGACTGTGTATCAACAAGAAGATGCTTGCACAATAAGAACGATAGCTTAATAAATTGATGGTGATCTATGTGAAACAAGGAGCAGTATGCCGTGGCAACTGCTCCTTGTTTCGCTTTTTTATTAAACTCTTCGATAAGTAAAATGTTCCCTTTGCAGATCATTCTACGTGATATATTGATAGATTCCGTTAAGATCTGAATTCAGATCTTAACGGAATCGTGATTCATTGTTATAATATTCTTTGGGCAATAATAGACAGGATTCTTTTTAAGTCCTGATACGAGGAGGTGGCCATATTGACAAAAAATAAATTTCAGTTGAAAAGAGAAGCTACCTATCAGTTGCTCGTCGAAGCGGGTATGAAGTGTTTTTCGGAAAAGGGATATGCAGCTACAACACTCGGAGATATCGTCGCGCGAACGGGGCATACGAAGGGGGCGTTTTACGGTCATTTCACAAGCAAAGAACAGTTATTCATGCATGTGCTTGATTATCAAATTCAATTAACGAACGGATGGACCGATATTCCCAGACAATTTAATCCTGCCAATACCACACTCGAGGAAGTCATTTCGATTACGCTTACACGCCTTGCGCAAATGTTAAAGGGTGCCGATAACTGGATCGTGGTGCTGATCGATTTCTACCAGCAAACCAAACACGATCCGGTGGTCCATGGCATGCTCAAGGAAAAATATCGTGAGTGGATTGCAGGAATTGAGGCTTTGGTGAACACCTTGCAAGAGCAGGGGTGGATCCCGCCGGATAAGGATACCCGTCTGATTGCCATGCAAGTGATTTCATTTAACGAAGGATATGCTGTCTTTTCGCTTCTATTTGGAGGCACCGACCCACAAGCGCATATCAAAGGCTTGGTCAAGCTGATGTCTTGAAGCGCCGCCGCCGTAAGCACATTCGTATACCCGTGTTACAACTATTTCCTTGACGGATTGTCCACGCGACACATAATATATACTATACAGAATGCATTTAAATGAAACTTGGTAAACGTATTTCGGTAGTCAGTCCGACAGTCTCCAGCACACCGTCCGAGCTTTTACGAACGAAACTCCAAGTGAACATTATTTAGAGGAGAGATATTCATGGGTATCATTCGGAGTTCGCCCGGCATACGACAAACAGTACGGAGTTCTCTTGCAGTCGTGTTATTAATAGCAGTCATATTAACGGTATTGTCCATCTACAGTCAGGCTGTATTTGCCGCATCCAGCTGGAGGATGGGTGCCGCCGGACCCGACGATCCGGCGGCCCTCGGCTTTGAACCGTTCGGAATTGACGTCGATCCCGTCAACGGCTATTTGTTCGTAACAGATGCATCTAGTGGCACTGTAAAAATATTCAAGTTGGACGGGGCCCCTACAGTGATGTCGTTAACTGCCTCCTCCGGCAGCTTCTCGGATCCCCTAGCCGTTAAATTCGATGGCAAAGATCATGTGTATGTAACGGATAAGTTGTACTTATACCGATTTGACGTCACCTTTTTGAGCGGTGCCTACACGTTTACTAATATGATCAAATGGGACGGCAATAGCGCCGCCCCTTCAATAGGAAGACTTAATTACCCTCAGGGAATCGCCGTTTACGACGACAATCTGTACGTCTCCGATACGGAGGCAAACCGCGTGCTCAAATTCGACGCCTCCACCTTCAGTCCAATGAGTAGTCCGGTGGTATGGTCGGGCGATTTGGACCCGGATCCGGACGTAGACGCGACACTCAATGGTCCTTACGGTATCGCCGCGGACAGCTCCGGTGTCTACATAGGCAACCGTGTGAACACAAACGCAAAAATTATTAAATTGAAGACCGACGGGGGCACGTTGGTCAAAACGATCAACAAACCTTACGGATTCACCTTACATTCCGACGGTAATTTGTATGTGGCGGTCAACGGAAGCAGCGGCAGCCTTGTGACTCGGTTCGATTCGAGCTTGAACACGGGATCGGTGTTTTTTACGGGTAATAATAACTTTATTGTCCCAACTCATATCGCGTTCGATCAAACAGGTGCGATGTATTTAGCCACTTATGCACAAGCAGCGGGATACGATATTATATACGATACCGTTTGGAAGCAGTCGCTAGGGTCGCCCGACAACCGGCTGTCCGGACTAACGGCAAGCGGAATTACGCTCAGCCCGTCGCCATTCTCGTCGAATACGCAAGACTACACGGCCAGCGTGGGGAGCAGCGTCACCTCAACGACGATTACGCCGGTGCTGAGCGATAGTACAGCCAGTGTTACCGTCAAAGGGTTGAGCGTAACCAACGGCAACGCCTCTTCTCCCATCACATTAAGTAAAGGCGATAATACGATTCCAGTCGTCGTGACAGCCATCAACGGCGCAGCGCGGACCTACACGATCACGGTAACCCGAGCGCCCTATACCGATGCGACGTTAAGCGGGCTTACGGTTAGCCCCGGGTCGCTCAACGAGACGTTCGCTGCAGGCACGCTTGCGTATACGGCTAACGTCGCGAATAGCGTCACATCGATTGACGTCACGCCGACTGTCAATAACAGCCGGGCAACGGTGAAAGTGAACAACGCGACGGCGACGAGCGGCAGCGCGTCCACTGTTTCATCGCTTGCCGTCGGACCGAACCCAATTACCGTCAGCGTCACGGCCGAGGACGGTACCACATCGAACGATTACACCATTACCGTCATGCGGGCTCCTTCGTCGGTTGCTACGCTTGGCTCGCTCACGGTTAGCCCGGGTGCACTCAACGAAACGTTCGCTTCCGGTACACTGTCCTATACGACTAACGTCGCGAATAGCGTCGGTTCGATCAGCGTAACGCCAACCGTTTCGGACAGCATGGCGAATTTGACGGTTAATGGCACTTCTTCGGTAAGCGGCAGTGTGTATGGACCGATTTCTCTTGTTGTCGGTGCGAATACGATTACGGTTGTTGTTACCGCACAGGACGGCGTGACGACTAAGCCGTACACAATCGTCGTCACAAGGGCACCTTCATCTACCGCCATGCTAAGCGCGCTCACCATCAGCCCGGGGTCGTTCAACGAAACGTTCGCTTCCGGCACGACGTCCTATACGGCTAGTGTGGCGAACAATGTCGCTGCGATCAACGTGACCCCAACCATATCGGACAGCACGGCATCGCTAAAGGTTAATGGCACGGTGTCGGTTAGCGGCTCGGTGTACGGACCTGTTCCTCTAGCTGTCGGTGCAAATACGATTACGGTTGCCGTTACCGCACAGGACGGCATCACGACTACCCCGTACAGCATCGTTGTCACGCGAGCTCCTTCGTCGGTCGCAACATTAGGCTCTCTTACGGTCAGCACGGGGTCACTCAACGAGACATTCGCTTCCGCTGCGACCTCGTATACCGCAAGTGTCGCGAACGGCGTCGCTGCGGTCAGCGTAACGCCGACCGTATCGGACAGTACCGCTACGTTGACGGTTAATGGCCATTCATCGGTCAGCGGCGCAGTGTACGGCCCGATCCCGTTATCTATCGGCGCGAACACGGTTACTGTTGTCGTTACCGCACAGGACGGCACGACTACCCCGTACAGCATCGTCGTCATGCGGGCTCCGTCATCTGCCGCCATGCTAAGCGCTCTGAAGATTAGCCCCGGAACGCTGAATGAACCGTTCGCTTCCGAAACGCTTGCCTATACGGCAAGTGTGGAGCACAATGTCTCATCAATCAACGTGACGCCGATGGTCATCGACGAGAGTCATGCGACGCTCACAATCAATGGCGTCCCTGCGGCAAACGGAAGTGACTTTGGTCCAATAGCGCTCAACACGGGTTCAAACATCGTTACGGTCGTTGTCACCGCACAGGATGGCGTCACTCAGAGGTCTTACCGTCTTGACATTTTTAGAACGGCTCTCAACAAATCATCCGGACCTGCGGTTAATGCGGCAGATTTAATCTCACTGAGCTTGCTGGCCGATGAGAAAACACTCACTTTGAGCCCGGCATTCAAAGGCGATACACTCTCTTATACGGCAGAAACAACCGCTAAGAAGGTACAGCTTACCGCAAAGACACTCTACAAGGATGCCAGTGTTAGCCTGCTAGGAAACAAGCTTCAAGAAGAGGTTGCTCTTGAATTACTTCCTGGAGACAATACCATTGAGCTGCAGGTGACACATCCAAGCGGGCCGTTACGGACTTATACCATAACGATTCACCGTCCAACTGCCGGTCCGCTGCCGGTACAGCCTTCAGGAGATAGCGGGACTGTAATGCCGACGATCGCCCTGAACGATATTGCCGGAAATTGGGCGGAAGCAGAAATACGCAAAGCCGTGGCGGAAGGATGGGTTGCCGGCTATCCGGACGGCTCGTTCCATCCTGAACGTGACGTGACAAGAGCCGAGTTCGTGCAGCTGTTGGCCAGATCCCTCGGCTGGAAGGAACCGGAAGTATGGAATATGCCTGTTTATGCCGACATCGACGATATAGGGCTGTGGGCGCAACCGGCAATTTCTATGGCTGTTCAGCAGGGCATTATTAACGGCTATGAGGATGGCAGCTTCCGTCCGGCCCGGCCGCTGACGCGTGCGGAAATGACCATGATGATCATCAGAACGTTTGGCGTGCCCGTTGAAATGGATCAATCCACCTCATTCGCCGACAATTCCAGTATTCCGCCATGGTCGCTGCCTTATATTGCCGAAGCGGCCAAACGCGGCCTCGTCAACGGGCTAGAAAATAACCGTTTCGAGCCGAACGGTACGGCAACACGAGCTGAAGCCGTCGTCATCCTAACAAGATTGTTGAATCGAAAGTAGGAGCGTCCTTTCGGAGACTATCCCTGTATTAGAACACAGCAAAGCCCGCATTCAATTGAATGCGGGCTTTGCTGTGTTCATGCTGCTTTAACTTTAGCGGACATTGCCACTTCATAATACCGGTCCTTTGCAGCATGCTGCACCTTGACAACATCCGCCAAGCCCATCTTGTTAATCTTGGTTACCAAATCGTCGCACTTGTCGAGCGATTCTGCACCGTATACAAACTTGTCAATCATTTCACTTGCCCCATAGCCTGTCAGCCATGACGCACACAGGAGTATTGGCGGGATGGTTTCAGGGAACTCCGATCTGTCATTCCCATCCTCGATTGTAATGATAGGAATAGTCATGTAATCTCCCGCTTTTCACTCCGCAGCGCTTATAGAAGAACTTGACGAAACTGCCCGCTAGTTCATAAAAAAGAACGCTACCGCGCATTCACTTGGGCTACGTCCTCCACATCATATTTCCAATTATTAATTAAAGCACATACGCGAGTAGCATGTAGTTCTTTATACAGATTCATCAATTTTTATCAACAGTTTTTATGGAATCATTACAAACATCTTGTTAGGACATATAGTCCCAATGATATGATTAATTATCTTTTACAATTTCATTAGAGCCGAAAGCATCGGAGGAGTGCAAAGTCTTTAAAGGCCTTGTGAGCCTCCTTTTTAATTCCCAATATTTACAGTCACTGTTATAATGGGAATTAAAAAGGAGGCTCGCTGGAGATATCCTTATCAAAATGAAATGATCCTGAAGAATCAATCTGGTCACTTCCTTTTACATTGGAAGTTCTTAAATAGCATTAATGAAGTTATGCTTATCTTAAAAACAATCTGAGACTTAAAGCCAATTTATATTTAAAATTATTCTTCAGGATTACGATCATACACAAAAAAATCGCAAATCGAGATATTCCCGAAGTTCGCAAATACTTCTAAAATATGATTGTTTTATGACATTTGCAATAAGACGTTAGCTGAAATTGCTGTAATGAATTGTTAAGATCATAGTTAAACCCACATTAAACACCATATTTATAACCTGTTAATGAAGGATGATTAATTTGTTTATTATTAGTGCTTCTAAGGAAAAATCTAGATGGGTGTCAGGAATATTCAAAGAAGAAGAAAATGCTCTTCAGTTCATTAACTCAATACCAGAAGACTTAAAGGAGTATCAACAATTAATCAAGCTAGAGAATTTAGAGTACCCGTTTTATATTAAAGAAAAGAACGGATTTGAGTTTGTAAATAAAGATGAAGTGATAAGAATTTTTGATGATATTGAGGTTTCTCAAGACGAGAAAATAGTGTATTTCAATATATATACCATTAAAACAGATTACCAACCTAAGAAACCTGGTACAGATTATATGGGAATACTATCGCACGATCATATTACAAATGATTTTTTAGAATGGTACAAGAAAGAGGGAATAGATTTTCTAATAAGAAGAGGAATTTTTTAAGTAGCTCAAAGAGGACAGCAACATCAGCTAACACCGTATCTACGCTGCGGCCTGACGGCCTTGGTCTGCAAGATGAATTTCAAGGAAGCGTATTCAGCAGACAACCCTGCACAGCCTAACCGCGTTGCGGCCAGTCGCTACACTCCTTTAAGGCAGTGAGGGCTCGTAGATACCCGAACGGTATAGGAAATCACGCAAATATATTAAAAAATTTAACAAATCGAGGGGTAATTAGTGTGAAAAACTTAGAAGGATTTCTAAATTTGAAAATTAGCCAAATATCAAATTATAAATCGGAAAAGGTAGTTCTATTCCGGAGTTTTTATGATGAAATACCTAATGACAAATTAAAAGAAATCTTTTCGATACTTCATTGCAGTATGAATGAATTATTTTCATATATTAATCACAAAAACTCTCCTGGTAGAGGTGGGCATTGTAACGCTCATGAGAGCAGGTTACTCATAGAGTTAATAGATTTTATTAGAGTCCTGCAAGCATCACTTGAAGATGATTATAATTTTGAAATAGCAGAAGAATATAAAGATGTCCTTGATATAAGTAGAACATTTTTATCCGGCAGTGGTGGAAGCCCAATCCCAGAGGACTTTAAGATTATTACACTAATTGAGGGTAAACCTGCATTTACGCTGATAGATTCAACGGTCGTTAATATGCCGGCTTCTAATAATTCAGTGAAATTGAAACAAATCGGTGAAGGATCTTACGCTAGAGTTTTCAAGTACAAAGATCCTTATTATGGTATTCAGTTTGTTATAAAGAGAGCAAAAGATAGTTTGAGAGTTGATGAACTTGAGCGGTTTAAAAATGAATTTAATGACTTAATGGCACTTGATTCTCCCTTTATTATCAAAGCATTTCTGTATAATGATGAAAAAAACGAATACATTATGGAGTTTGCGGATGAAACACTTGGAGAATATATTTTACGGAACAACAATACATTGTCTTTTGACAAACGGAGAGCAATAATAATTCAAATGTTAAATGCTTTTGAATACATTCATGAAAAGAAGTATTTACACCGAGATATTAGTTACTACAATATACTTGTTAAGCATTTTGATGACGGATCCTCAATAATAAAGGTATCCGATTTTGGTTTAGTAAAACGTCCTGAAAGCACATTAACAAGGCAAGGTACTGAGGTTAAGGGCGCTATAAATGATTACTCCGATCTTACATTAGTAGGATTTGAAAATTATGAAATAAAACATGAAACTTATGCCTTAACAAAGGTAATATATTTCATGCTAACTGGAAGACAATCGGATTATCATCGCGAGAAGAATATTAAACTTAAAGAATTTGTATTGAAGGGGATTTCTTCAAATAAAAATGAACGGTATAAAAATGTTGAAGAAATTAAGCGAGAATTGATAGTAGAAGTTTTCCCATCTTTACGTTCAAAGAGTCAAGTCAGTTAGTAAGTATTTCGGTGAAGGCGCTGACATCCTATAACAATGTGCTCACGCATCGGTGGACAATCCGCCTCGGTCCCGGAAGTGAAGTCGGAGAGGCTGTTGCCGGGACACATCCGTACCACCCAACCGCATCGCGGCCGCCCCTTGGGGGCTTAGGGGGGACGTCGTGAACACGGAAACGTTAGATGAAATCAGCCAATGATTTTAAAACTATTTAAGTTACATGGAGGGCATGTGGACAGAATATATAGACCTTTAGAAGAATATACAGATCAAGAGATAAAAACATATTATCTTCCAATGAGATAGATTAAATCTCAAGTTTACCTTTATCCGTGGGAGAATACTCATTTAGATTGGAAGGTTGCTCAGACTTTATGTGTTAAGTTATGCGATCATGTAGAACCTGATATAAGAGCAAATGCTGTATTAGGATTAGCTTATATTGCAAGAACAAAAAGAAAAATGGATAAACATATTGTAAAACCATTTATCCTAAAGAGAATTAAGAAATAATAAAAAACATAATTGGCGAATTAATGATGCAATAAATGATATTAATCTTTTCATGAAATGGGATATAGGGAAGAAAATAAGAAGCTATAAGTGAGAATTAATACTGTAGGAATTTGTAAGTAATTCGACGGAGTGGCTGACATCATATAACACCGTATCTACGCCGCGGCTTGACGGCCTGGGTCTGCAAGAGGGATATCGAGGAAGCGCATTCAGCAGACAACCCTGCACAGCCTAACCTCAGTCGCGGCCAGTCGCCCTGCTCCTTTAAGGCAGTGAGGATTCGGGACACTCAAACGTTATCCGAAATTAATGCAATATATTTAGGAGGCGCTCTTAATGGGGATAAAACTATCAAACATTCATATCCCAACTAGAGACATCAAAGAAATTATAGATTCTCTTCAATTGATATTAAGTATGAGAAATATTACATCACCCAATTTACAAGATCTGTTTGGTTTAGAAATAAATCCTGAGTTTGAAGCGATTTTAAAGGAATCTTCAAAATCAAAATATATTTTTTATCTTGGGCAAATGCGAGATGATTGGATCAGTATACTTAATGAAGGTTTTGGGTGGGGGGAAACTGAAGCATTTGGTGAAGAGATTTCCAAACATATAAATTCACCAGTTTTAACAATATCTTATTTTGATGATGATGTTTTGGATTTAAATATTTATATGAATGGAGAGCTTATTACTGGACATTTGTCATGTACAGAAGGAACAAAAGAAGGCTATGGTTTGGAAGATAAATTTGGAGACATTAGCACGTTAAGTCAGTTAGTTGGACATCAATACATAAATGACTTATTAAACTTTCTTGAAATTAAGAATTCTAGAGAAGCTTTAAATGAATTTGAACGAATAATAAACTTTCCATTATGGATTAAAGCAGATTGGATTAGTACTGATTTTATTGATAAAGATCTACAAAACAAGTATGTCAAATACGATTTTAATAAATAATTTTTACTGTAATTCGAAGTAGGCATTAATTTCTGATAACACCGTATTCACGTTGCGGTCGGCTCACGCCGGCCTTGGTCTGCCAGAAGATAATTCGAGGAAGCGAAGTCAGGCTGACAACCTGCGAAGTTAAGTCTTCGACCCTGTGCTACGCAACTTAAGCCTCTCAGGTTCGTGAATACAAGAACGTTATCGAAAATTAATGAAAATATGGTTTTTTAAGGAGTTCCAAATATGAGCTATATTAAGAACGTTCCTAATTTGACTATTCTTGAAGAAATAGCTATATCAAATAACTATAAGTTAAATAAAGATTTGGATCCAGGATCTGAATTTGAAATTTACAATGAAGAAGTAGTAAGTGGATTCTCATGTATCATGACGAGTGATTATGGTCTCTTTAGCATTGATATTATAAACATACAAGACGGAAATCTTATTACTACTCTAAAACGGATTTTAGAGGAATATGGTCTAGAAACAGAAAATTTAATAACTGATATTGAAGACTGCATGAAGAATCAAGATGAAATTTTAACTGATTATACTAGATATTGGGTTAGTTATCGCCCATACTCTGAAGCGAATGGGGTTCTAGTTAGATACAGAGCATTTGTAGAAGATAATGATTTTTTAGGGGAATTCGAAGAGGTCATTAATATCCGATAACACCATATCTACGCGTCGGCCTGACGGCCTTGGTCTGCCAGAGGAATTTCGAGGTAGCGTAATCAGCAGACAACCCCGCACAGCCTAACCACGTCGCGGCCAGTCGCTAAGCTCCTTTAGGCAGTGAAAGTTCGTAGATACCCAAACGTTATGTGAAATCCCTGCAAGTAATATTAGGAGAAAATATGAAAACAATAAATTACTTAGAAACTAGACCTTCACGTCGATTTGACGAATCTGATCCCGATCAAGTAGGAAATAAAAACACCAAATTTGCTGATCTAATTATTGATGGTAGATCACTTTATCAGATGCTCAGAATGCATGATATGGTTCCATGTCTAGGGTGGGGCAGCGAAGAGAATCAAAGACAAAAGATTGATTATTTTCTACTGAAAGAACAACATGAATATATGTATAACAGATACCCAATACTAGTTTGCCCTTGGTGCGGGGATGAAGAGTGTGGCTTTATCTCAGTTAGAATTGAAAGGGAAGAAGATGTTGTTATATGGAAGGACTTCAAGAAAGAGCATGACAACAAAATTATTAATATAGGGCCATTTTATTTCAATTGGGATAACTACGAAAAAGCCATTAATGATACTTTTGGAACTGCAGGAATTCAATAAATTTATGATTAGTAATTCGAAGAAGGCAGGGACTTCACCTAACACCGTATCTACGCTGCGGCCTGAAGCTTTGGTCAGCAAGAGGGGTTTAGAGGAAGCGTAATCAGCAGACGACCCTGCACGGCCTAACCGCAGTCGCGGCCAGTCGCTATGCTCCTTTAAGGCAGTGAGGGTTCGTGGACACCCAAATGTTATAAGAAATCGCTGAAATATATTAAAAAATCATCATAGATAAAACAAAAGAAGCTATAAAATTTTTTGAATGGGGCCTTCATGGAGAATAAATTTTCTGTAATCGATGATGAAAGTGGATTAACTGTTGGAACATGTAGTCATATTACCGGTTTGACTGGGGAGGACTTAGTTCTAATTAATGACGAATCTTTTAATATTATCACTTTAATGGATTTTCAATTTAACGAAATTTTTAAAACGTATTGTTTAGAAAAAAAGAAATACATAAACAATTTGCAATTAATCATATTAAATAAATTTGGTACTCAAATAGGCCGTTATTATTTTTATTTAAGTGAACCTATTTATTTTCATAAGTTTGGTTTTTGGAAAGGTAGAATTACTCGATTAATAGGAATTTTACCTAATACAGCTAGTAATGAAGCATTAGTCCTTTGGAATTCATGGAGGGTTGCTTTTCCAGAAGAAAGCGATACGTGGATAAACCTAACATACAAACAACGAATAGGGTGGCTTGAGGTTATTAGGCTTTTCAATGGTGTGTACTCTTCGTTTGATAGAACAAAGGATAAAAAAGGTGGAACTTATTATTTAGACGGAGTACACATTAGAGACCGAGCTTCATTTTACTGTTCTTTAGGAGAAGCGATAAACGGACCGGGTGGTTATTTTGGAGTCTGTTTGGACAGTCTTTCAGATTGTCTTTGTGGAGGTTTTGGGGCACAACCGCCTTTCACAATTCAGTGGAAGAATGTTGATTTATTTTTAAATAACAACCATATAGACAATGAAGAAAATAAAAACTTAAATCACGACAATAGAGTTTACTTTACATCAATATTAGAGCTGTTTGTTAATAATAATATTACAGTGATTTTCTCACCTTAAGTAAGGATATAAAAGTAACTCAATGAGGTCAACGGCTTCTTATAACACCATATCCACACTGCGGAGCCTGGTGGCTCCTTTGTCTGCCCGAGGCATTTCAGGGGGAGTTGATTCAAGCAGACAACTCGGCGACGCTAAGTCCGCAAGCGAACCCAGCGCTGCCGGGCTTTAAGCATCTCGGGATCGTGGATATACAAACGTTGCAAGTCCATTATAAGAACCTATTCAACCTATTAACTCGGAGGATCGTAGATGCGAATAGAAAACAAAGTTCAAGAACAATACCCCAGATCTATTGGAGGATGGCTCATATTATATCTTGGGCTGATTATTATTAGCACAGCTTTATATGTATGGGGATTAATCAGGGAGATACCAATAATTTACAATACTTTTGAATACACTAATGGATACGAACTCTTTATATCATTAGTACTACTTATGGGGACATTTATTAAATTGATTACTTCAATAATCATATTGATGATGTTTGTTTCGAAGAAGAGTAGTGCCGTTAAGATAATAATTCTACTTGAGTTATTTTGTATATTAATTAGATTGCTGGGTATAGGAAATATTACAATGTATAATAATTTTCCGTCACAATACTTCGTTTCCGTACTTTTTATTGCGATTAGTTTAGCATGGATAATATATTTCAAAAAATCCAATAGAGTCAAAGAAACATTTATGATCTAATGACATGTTTGGAAGTAAGTCTACAAAGGCAACAACATCCTATAACACCGTATCTACGCTGCGGCCTATGGCCTTGGTCTGTAAGAGGGATTTCGAGGAAACGAATTTAGCAGATAACCCTACGCGGCCTAACCGCATCGAGGTCGGTCCTACGGACCTTAAGGCAGTACGCAATTCGTTAAAAACATTATAGAACAACTTGATTCTCAAAATCTATTTTCAAACCAAAACTACAAAGAATATCAACACCTAGAATTGCATCAAAACCATAGGGTTCCTTTGTAAGTCCTCTAATTCCAGTAAATGGATGTTCAATTACTTCAATAAATTCATTTCCTGAATAGAATACATAGAGTTCTCTAGTTGGCTGGATTCATGTAATCTGATATAACTGACATCTCTTCAACGAACATTAAAATAATTAAATAAATAAACTTTTATTTTTGAGGGGTGTCAGCAATCATGAACAAGTACATAAAAGGGATATTACTAACATTTATATACATATACTTTTTTGTTTTCTACACTGTATCTCTTTATTTAATTACTAACTTGATATTAGTGGACTTCTTTAGAGCGAATAGTTCAACTGCAGATGAATTTTTAACATTTATAAAGCAAACAATCGTTTTTGCAGGCATTTTATCAATAATACTTATATTAATTATTCATTTATTATGGAGAAAGAAGAGAAGAGTATTTTATGTAGTTAGTGTACTAACTTTAATATTATCAATAGTTGCTATATTTATATTAATCAATTCGGATATAGGTGGACCAGTAAGAATAAAAAAACAAATTTTCAGCTTAATGTGAGGAAGTGATTTATCCTTCAGATAACATCGTATTCCCACAGGGGGCGGCTACGCCGACCTAGGTCTGCAGATGTGGATTTAGCAGACAACCCTGCATTGGCGAATATTTTCGGGGTTGATTATCAGTTTTTTACGGGGAGTGATTTTTTGCCATTTACATTTGCCCATCCATTATATTCATTTCCAATTAAATTTATAAAACCACGATATTTTAGTTTATCGGGACTTATTCTGGGAAGTATGTCTCCCGATTATGAGTATTTTATTGCACTAGAGCCATATCAAACCATAGGGCATACACATAAAGGACTTCTTTTACAAGGGCTTCCCTTATGTGTAGTCATTTTATTCTTGCTGCACCTAATTAGGAAACCTTTAATATTACATCTGCCCTCTATGTTCCATATCGATGTGAAAGCCTACCAACTAATCAGATTCTTTGATTTTCGAGACATAAAAAATTGGATTGTGTTTTTACTGTCTGTTGTTATTGGTTTCTATAGTCATATTTTTTTGGATGCATTCACTCATAAATCAGGTTATTTTGTCATGAATTATCCCCTTTTACAAAACATCTATGTTTCAGTTCCGTTATACAAGTTACTTCAACACGTACTCTCTTTAATAGGTATGTTGGTTCAGATATTACTAATCGTATGGTTTTTAATTAAAACCCCTTTTTCCACAAAAAATTTCAGTGAAATAGGTCCGAAGAGAAAGATAATTTATTGGCTTATCGTACTTATAATAGCGATAGTCGTCGTTATTGCAAAGCTATACTTTACTTCAAGCACAAATGTATTAGGGATGATTATTGTCTCTTCAATTTCAGGATTCTTTCTAGGACTAGTAGTAGCAAGTTTAATCTTTCGAAAGAGACTGCGATATAGATAATGGCTCCATCTGAATATCTTCGTTTCCTCAATCGGTCAGTCTATGGCCTCCCCAAAGCTGACATTTACTTCCATAATTTAACATTGTGTTCAATTGAAGCAGATATGTCTATACATCTTAACGTTATAAAGCAGTTTAAATTTGGAGAAATGGTTCAGATTTGGTTTCTATTGTCACTATATGCTATTCAACCGATAAGGGAGCCAATATAATGAACTTAAAATAGGTATACCAAATCGTTTGGGGGTATACAGGCATGAAGAAGCGGCGGCCAGATAACTATTTTTCTAATATGTTTATTAAAATGACGCTGGTAACAACACTACTGGTGATGGTGCTTTCGCTGTTTTTTTACATCTATTTTAAAAGCTACAACAGTAAACTGATCAACCGGTCAAACGAAGAAATTATGCATCAGGTCATCTAAATGCCGAGCAGGTTCATACTTATGTCAGGAACTACACGGTTACTTTATCCAATAATCTGGATGCGGTCAATCTCATGAACGGACAGAATCTGTCCATTTACGAGCAGCTCAGCAGTATGAGGGCGCTTGATCTTATGCTGAAATCGAATCCGTATATAGGTTCGTTTTATGAGTACAATGGTCAGGAGGATATGTATTATATTATAGGCTCCAATCCGCTGATACGCCGGGGGGAGTGATTTTGGTCCCTGGGCGGCAACTGTCCTGAAGAAGGGCAGCACCTTTCCTAAGCTTGCTCCTATCCCAAGAAGGATGCCTCTCAGCGAAACGAACCCGGAGCAGACCATTCTCAATCAATTGACCTTAGGAAGTTTCGATACTCTGGATAACAAAAGCTTCTGGTTCGTCAGCCGAGATGGTGGAGTGATGGCGCATACCAATCCCGAGCAATTTTTGACAAATGCCGCAGAAATCATTGTCGGATTTGCTTCTGATCGGATTCCCCCCGAATAAGAAAGAAGGCGAATGGCTGCACGAATATGGAATTACGTTGGACCCCGGCAGGGCTGTCGCCGTTGCGGTGATGAAAATCGATCACTATAGCGAATTTTGCGAACGGTACAAGCAGATCGATAGAGCGCTGCTCCGATATGCTCTCACTAACATCACCGGCGAAATTATATCAGAGTTTCATACCTGTGAAGCGGTTGATTTGGATGAAGACGTTGTTGTATTGATCTTGAATACGGATGAGGAAGGCAAATTATCGGAGAATGGAAGGCTGGAACTATCCCGATCCCTGCATCAGGTGCTCGAAAGCTTTGAACGCTATTGTTTACTGACGGTATCGGTCATCGTGAGCGAGGCGGCGATGAATCTGAGAGAATTACCCTACATATATAAGGATGCGTTGGATTTATCCAATGATCGGCTGAAATATGGACACCGATGCATGCTCTTTCGAGAAGATCGGTTTGCAGATTCGCCGCAATCTTTCCCAATCGACCATCCGCTTGTCGAGCAACTGCTGGGTGCGATTAAGGAAGGAAAACAGGAATACAGTGGTTGGAGCAATTATGCGAGAGAAAAATCACAATTCCACGGAAGAGAACAAGCGATTAGAGAAATTCGCTTCGGGACAAGCAATCCAGCTTGGGTGGAAACCCTCATGAATTTTCCTCCTGGATCGACGGAAGTGGATTGAATCCACTGGATGCGCTACGGGAATCCATTCAGCAGTACTCGCAGCCATCAAGTAGATCAATGACATGATGCGAACGATATGACCTTACCCTTCGCCCAACAGCATATGCTTGGCGCAGCGGAGGCCGTATTAATATTTTTGCTTATCGGGAGGGGAAGTAACACCTCCTGGCCTACAGGGATGATCAATCTTTGAATTTAACCGCTGTGCCAGTACTCAGAAATTTATATGTATTTGGAATAAAAATAACCGAGAATCCTATAATAGCTTCTGCGCCAGCTTTATATGCTTGCAATTGTAGTTTACGTGTTACATCACTCATTGATGATCCGTCTTGAGACAAAAATTTAACGTATCCTACTTCTCTACCCGGAAAATAATCGATTGTTGCTATTGGAATCAGATCACTATGCTCATAAATGTTGACTACCAATATAATCAGCTCCTTTAGATATTCATCACCTATTTAAAGAATCGGTTTTAATTGAATTAAAATCAAGCGAATCAATAACAAGGAGGTTTTTAAAAAATGCAAAAATGGCAGCAGGAACTCATATTTATCAAACGAGATGCTAACGGCGTAATCGCGGCTATAAGTGAACGAACGCCAGAAGGGTACGTTGAGGAAAAAAGCACGGACGAGTCGCAAGATAAGGTGTAATAAAAAATTCCCAAGCGTTAGCCTTGGTCGGAGGCGGTGGGAATAACCGTTTCTATCATAACACTGGGGATGGGATTATACATGGCAAAACAGATGCAAATTTCAATGGCAATCTATCAGATTGATGAAGAAGCAACCAAGGACACAGTAGAGAAATACCTAGGTGATGCTCGTGAGTATCAAGTCACTGAGTACATCCCTCTTGAGCAAAAGATAACGCCAAGCTACGAGTCGCGCTTTCACGGCAACACGAACACAGTCAGTTCTCCAGTCGAAAATATTGCTATTCAAAATATAGAAGAACAAGAGAATCGTAGAAAGCACATTGAACGTGCAGAAAGGGCTATTAACTGTCTTGGCACCCGACACCAAAAGCTGATACGGGTACGCTTCATGGAGGACGATTATGTTTCAGATACGGACGTAGCAGCAGAGCTTGGTTACAGCGATCGGCATTACCGCCGAATGAAGTCGTTGGCGATCTATAGATTGGCAGGTATACTTGGTTTGGTGGTGCTGAAGGATGATTAAATAAAGGAATGAAAATGTATAGAAGGAAACGAAAAGTTGAGTTTAGGAATGTATCTTGCCTCCAGACATAAGCCCATTACAGTACATTAAAAAAACAATACGCTTTTTACAATAATACATTACAAACAGCCATGACCCATCATTAGCCTTCCATTTTCACGCTTATTCTACCAACAATCGTACTTTATAAAGAACGAATTTTTGGTTATAATTAAAAATCTGGAGCGAGATGGTCCAAATCATACTTTTTTATGAAGGAGAACGTCCATGAAATGTTCATTGTCTAGACTGGCCATAAAAGCAGTCGTGTTAAGTCTTGCTGTTACTTTTGTTTTCTTCTCTTCACTTACTGGCTTCGTGAGTAAATCATATGCCGAAGATCAACAAATCGTTGCGACATGGCTATGGAATACATACTCAATTTGGAAAGAGAAAGACAAAACACTTGATTTTCTTGGTCGAAACGGTATCAATCTTTTGTATCTGCAAATTGATGTAGATATACCTTCCGATGTTTATAGTACCTTTATTAGAGAAGCTGAAAATCGTGGTATTAAAGTTCATGCTTTAGGTGGATCCCCCGAATGGGTCCTACCCGAGCAGCAAGGGAAACTGTACCAGTTCATAGATTGGGTGAACACATACAATAACAGCGTTCTTCCCAGCGAACGATTTAACGGTATCCATCTTGATGTGGAGCCGTATGTGCTTCCGCAATGGCGGAGTGACCCAGATAAGATGCTAGGGCTTTGGATGGATACGATTAGCGGTTTTGTCCAGCAAGTCAAAGCAGATACACATTTAACTACTGGTGTAGATTTGCCGGTGTGGCTAGATAGGTTTAACGTCCCTGATGGATACGGTGGTAGAACTACGCTTTCGGATTGGATGATCCGCAGGCTGGATCAAATCTCCTTGATGGCCTATATTGATAATGCCGAGGACATTATCAAATCCGTTTCGAATGAGTTGGTTGAAGCTGAAAAAGCCAGCAAGCCGGTCATCATTGGGGTGGAAACCCTCAACAATAACGAAGAGCACAGCAGCTTTTATGCAAAGGGAAGATCCCAAATGCAAAGTGAATTGAATACGGTAATCCGAACACTCTCGAGCAAATCATCTTTTGCCGGATATGCCATTCATGAATATGAAAGCTGGACTTCTTTAAAAGATTAAGATTTCAGTCAATCTGTTCTTTTTAATGAACTAAAGCGATACAAATCATATCCGTTCTAAGACCGTTCTGAGGCCGCTTTATGTCCGATTCTTTGACGAAAGGCGTGGTATGATTGTATTGTAGCAAAATTGGATACGAACTAATGAGGGGCGCCGCTGGTGTCCTTTTTTTGTTATCCATTTAACCAATTGGAGGTCAACACCATTACTTTAGATATTTAAAAGGGAAATCCTTCCTAATGTCGAAATGTGATGGTGGGAGGTGCTACAGTGCCAAAATGTGCAAGATGTAACGGGACAGGTAAGTACAAAGTTTTTTGGATTTTTAAAGATTGGTGTGATGTCTGCGAGGGGCGGGGGACCCATTCCTCATATGGAACACGTAGATTAGCAAAGGTTGCACATAATAGAGATGACTTTGAAAGTGTTTCGAGCTCTTGGAGTTTTTCCGCTAATGAAAGCTCCTCTCAGAGCTACCGTGATAGTAGTAGTTCAAGCAGTTGGGGGAATTCAAACGATTCAAACGATTCAAGTGATTCAAGTAGTAGCTATAGTTCATCAAATGACGACTCGGGAAGTTCATACGATTCAGATAGTGATAGCTCCAGCGGTAATTCATCAAATGATTCCGACTGAGTATATTAAAAGCTAAATCGAAAAAAGTCTTTCCGCCGTTCCAAATCTCAATAGCGTAAGCATCCAGCATATCATGGTTCTCATGATTGCCATCAATGATAAGGTCGTGAATGGTTTATCTCTATGCAACCATTTGAATAGTAGTTCTGTTAAATCAGGCGTAAAAGTCTTTCCGTTATCAAAGAGGGTAGAGATAGTACCGTGACGACGTGATGAGTTTCTCATCGGAAGTCAGCATCATTGTTATATTTTAAAAGTCAGGTTCTTGTCATCAATCGATGTCAAGAACCTTATTACATTCCCGATCAGTCTACCTGACCCTACGACTCTTCCAATTGCCCTGACTTTCGGCGCCGCCAACTCATGAATACCAGGGACAATGCAATTACCGAGAGGATAGCCCCAAGTAGCTGAAATCCCCCGTCGCTGAACTTATCTCCCATTATGATGCCTAGCAGCAATGAAGAGAGAATGGTTCCCAGGTATCTCGATGTCATAAATACTCCGGATGCTACACCGATTATTTCTTTTGGAGAACTTTGGAACAAGGCTGCTTGCATACCTACATTGTTCAACCCGTTGCTAATACCGAATGCAGCCAAAGCCAGACACACGCTGATAACCGGTGAAGTTTGATTCAATGTCACGAGCCATACAGAGCCAAATGTCATCAGAATTGCAGACAACAGCAATGCCGGTCGTGGTCCTGATTTATCTATCCATCGTCCTGCTATGGGAGAAACAACGAGCGAGCACAAACCTAAACTTAGCATGAGAATACCTGTATGGAATTCACTTACATGACGTACCATTTGCAAATAGGATGGAAGCCCGAAAAAGAGCGAGTAATAAAGTACGTTAACGAGTATAAATTCGATATTGACCCAAGTCATTGCAGGATATTTGGCAAATGTGCGTAAAGGGATAAAGGGAGACGTTACTTTTAACTCATGTCGTACGAAAGCCCCCAATGCAACGAGGCCTATCAGCCCGACAATAACATGCTCAAAGGAGACATGCCCAGATGATTTTGCTGACAGTAATCCAACGAGTAGGGCAACCAGACCCACTGTGAAGAACAGGATTCCTGACGCATCAATCAAATCAAACCATTTACGAATGGACATGCCCTGTGCAACGGATGTTGGCGATTCGTCCTTAGGGATATTCCTCCAAGCTAATAGAAAGCTCGTCACCACGAACGGAATATTGACCAAAAAGATAGCAGGCCAATCCCACCAGTGAATCAAGACCCCACCAATAAAAGGTCCAATTGCTGCCGCTCCTGACAGGAATATGGACATAACTGATAACGCAGACGCTTGTTTCTCCGTAATATGAATTCGCACAATGGCCATTCCAACTGAAACCATCATGCTTGTTCCGATGGCTTGCACAATGCGGAACACAATAAGCCACCCAAAGTTTGGCGATAATGGGGCTAATAATGAGGCAACGAAGGAAACAATAAGCCCGGCAAGAAATATCTTCTTTCGACCGAATATATCACTGGCCTTTCCCATGACAGGTTGAGCGATGCTACTTGCAATGTAGAATGAAAAAATAATCCAGGAAACACCTGTAAAGTCAAGATGGTACACATTTTGCAGTCTTGAAATAGCAACAGAAATCATCGAAGAATTTAATGGGTTCAATAGCATCCCCAGTCCAACGGATATCAACAACCACCTACTACGAACAATCATTTTTGGTCCTCCCCAAAGCGTAATAATATCATCGTACTTGAAATCACTTATTTATTCCAACGCATTTTATGTTATGATTCCATTGACTTAATGGAATGACTGAAGGGTGTAACATGGAACTTCTTCGGAAGCAAATTCCTTCCCTAAATATGTGTATGAGGGAGATGAACCTGCAAGGCTTGGAATTCCGTGAGGTTGTAGTAGCATATTTTGAGTCGATATTTAACAGACAATTTAATCATGCGGCACCACTGTTGGCGGGTGAATCAGATTACTGGACGAGCCCCGAGTCGGGGTCCGTTTCAAAATGTGTTGACACGACACTGAATGGTGTCATACAATCATAAAGACACTAAATGGTGTCGGATTAGGAGTTCTAGCCTCGTGGGCGCTGCGTTCGTAGAGCCGCATACTTTAAGAAGGTTGTGAATTATCGGATGTCCCTTGGTAATAATAGTTAGGAGAGGGTGTTGTGAGCGATAACAACCAGTTGCGGGATGTGTATGACGCGATTGCAGATCCAACTAGGCGCCAACTGATTCGTCTGTTAGCAGAGGCAGAGGAGATACCGCTTCATGAATTAACAGTGCAGTTTCAAATGGGCCGTACTGCTGTATCCAAGCATTTGACAATTCTTAAAGAGGCCGGGCTGGTGCTTGACCGGAAAGTCGGCAGAGAAACGCGATTTAGGCTAAACGCCTCTCCACTCAGAGAAATTCAAGATTGGGTGGCTTTCTACAGCAAATTCTGGAGTGCGAATATGTTGCGATTGAACCAACTATTAGAGGAGGATGAATAATGAGTTTAACATTATCCTTGGATTTTCAGTTCACGTCATCGATCGAAAAGGTTTGGTCCGCCTTAACCGATTCAAGCAAGCTTGCCAAGTGGACCATGGAAAATGATTTTAAGCCTGTCGTAGGACACCGTTTTCAGTTTCGCACTCAGCCGACCGAATGGTGGAATGGAATTATTGACGGCGAAGTGCTTATCGTGGACGTACCAAACCTGTTGTCCTATACTTGGGCTAGCGGAGAGAAGCACACGGTCACCTGGACGCTGCAGGATTTAGGGGACGGAAAGGTTAACCTTCATCTCGAACAAACCGGAATCTCAAATGATCAAGCACTCGCAGGGGCTAAGTATGGCTGGGGTAATTGGTTCCGCGAGTTTGAAAAGGTGTTGGAACAATAACCGCTTTCGGTATTAAACGATAGTTAAATAGCCCAACCTCATAAAACAGATCACTTCATGGTAGTATCTAATGCCCATCAAGTGATCTGTTTTTACACGTATGTCGGCTTTTCTGATTTCAATTTACTTGAGAACGGAAAAACCGATCTGTCTAAACCGCTTTCTTGCGGTGTTTCATCGGATAAGGATCTTAATAAGAGTAAGGAGAATATCTTATGACCCAAGAATATATTGAAATCCGCGGCGCACGGGAAAATAACCTTAAAGATGTATCTTTGCGCATTCCCAAGCGCAAAATCACCATATTTACCGGTGTATCCGGTTCCGGTAAATCGTCGATCGTTTTCGATACCATCGCCGCCGAATCTCAGCGTCTGCTGAACGAAAACTTCAGCATGTTCGTCCGCAACTTTCTGCCGCGTATTCCGCAACCGGATGCAGACGCAATCGAAAATCTTAGTATGGCGGTTATCGTCGACCAAAAACGCTTGGGCGGCGGCGCTCACTCGACTATGGGCACGATTACAGATATTGCACCTATACTTCGGCTGTTATACTCACGTGTGGGTCAACCTTACGCTGGTAATGCCAATGCCTTTTCATTCAACGACCAGCAAGGCATGTGCTCGGAATGCAACGGTGTCGGCCGCAAGCTCGGAGTTGACTCGAAGAGAGCATTGGACATATCCAAATCACTCAACGAAGGTGCCATCATGCTTCCAGAGTATGGCGTCGAAAGCTGGGATTGGAACATTATTACCCAGTCAGGTTTGTTTGATAATGACAAAAAGCTTGTCGATTACACCGAGGCAGAAATGGAACAGCTTCTGTATGGCAAACCGTATAAGGTTGAAATGCAAGTTGGAGGGAAACCTGTAAAATTTACCTCCGAGGGTATCATTGAGAAGTTCAGCGGCAAGTACATCAAGCGAGATCTCAAAACGAGGCCGGAGCGCACTCAGAAAATGGTAGAGCCGTTTATAACCGAAGGTCCATGCTATCTTTGCCACGGCGCCCGTCTTAGCCAAGCGGCTCTTAGCTGTAAAATCAATGGTAACAATATTGCCGAACTGTCTTCCATGGAGGTAGGTCGACTGATTGAGGTCGTTAAGGAAATAAATGATCCGATAGCGGCACCTATGGTTAAAGCGTTAACGGAAAGACTGCAGCATCTGGTTGATATTGGCCTGGAATACCTCAGCCTCGACCGTGAAACCGACACTTTATCAGGTGGAGAATCACAGCGTGTCAAAATGGTCAAACACCTGAGCGGCAGTCTCGTGGATGTGGTATACATTTTTGATGAGCCGAGCGTTGGCTTGCATCCCCGAGATGTGCATCGGCTTAATGAATTGCTGCAAAAACTGCGCGATAAAGGCAATACAGTCATTGTCGTCGAACACGACCCCGATGTGATTCAAGGAGCCGATCATATAGTCGATGTCGGTCCTTTTGCAGGCAGCCGTGGCGGCACCATTGTTTACGAAGGCAGCTATTCCGGACTGCTGCAGGCCGATACCCTGACGGGCAAGCATATGAAACAGTCGATGCCGCTTAAGGATCATTTTCGTCCAGCAACGGGCAAGCTATCCGTCGTGGGCGCCAATCTGCACAACTTGAACAATGTTAGCGTCGATATACCAACGGGTGTATTAACGGTAGTGACAGGCGTTGCCGGTTCCGGCAAAAGCACATTGATCAACGAGGTGTTTTTGCAAAAGCATCCTGATGCGATAGTGATCGATCAGGCAGCTGTAGGTGTCTCGACCCGTTCGAATCCAGCCACGTACACGGGCATCATGGACGATGTGCGCAAGACCTTTGCATCAGCCAACAAAGTGAAACCCGGCTTGTTCAGCTTTAATTCCACGGGTGCCTGTGAAAACTGCCAAGGTCTTGGAGTTGTTTATACCGAGTTGGCATTTATGGAAACCGTTAAAACAACCTGCGAAATATGCGGCGGCAAACGTTTCAAAGAGGAGGTACTCGCTTACAAACTGGGCGATAAATCGATCGCCGATGTGCTGGAGATGACCGTACAACAAGCCCTCTCTTTTTTTGATATCAAAGAAGTTGTGCGCAAGCTGCAGGCGATGAGTGATGTGGGACTGGATTATTTGACACTCGGCCAGCCGCTCAGCACACTATCGGGCGGTGAGTGCCAACGCATCAAGCTGGCCAGCGAGTTGCATAAAAAGGGAAGTATTTACGTCATGGACGAGCCGACGACCGGGCTGCACATGTCGGATATCGCCCATCTGCTTGCTATCATGAATCGTCTGGTAGATGCCGGAAATACAGTCATTGTGATCGAACATAACCTGGATGTGATCAGAAACGCCGATTGGATCATAGATATGGGGCCCGAAGGCGGCAGCAATGGCGGTAAAGTCATATTCGAAGGCACGCCAAAACAGCTTTTAAGCACAAAACATTCACTGACAAGCAAGTATATGAGAAGTTGATTGATATTCGCCTTTTCCGTTGGACATTTCTCAACCTGAAAGAGCTTGTACATGACTGTCCCCTTTAGATACATCCAATCTAATGACAGGGCTCATTCAACCACATTTTGGCCTGTGGCTGCGCTGAGTCATAGCATATCAGCAAGCCACAGGCATGTTTTTTTATAGGAATAGCTCCAAGCATTTCGCTACGCTTGTTTCGCCAGGTTTTCTGCTGTGCGGAAAGCCAGGGCAAGAATCGTCAATACCGGATTAACGCCGCCATTGGTCACGTGTACGGAGCCGTCACTCACCCAGAGATTGTCGTATCCATGTACACGTCCAGAGGGATCGGTGACTGATGTCAAAGGGTCGTCACCCATGCGCAGTGTTCCCGCCTGATGCTGCCCAGCACTTAGCCCTCCACCTGGTCGAGTTCGCCAAACCCGACGTGCTCCGGCAGCCCAGAGCCAAGTCTCCGCTTGCTCTGCTAGCATGGCAGCGGCTCGAAGAGACTCGGGATGGACACTTCCTGAGAGTTGGGCCACGGGCATTCCGAAGAGATCTTTGACCGTTGGCGAGAGCCGCACTCTTGATTCTGCGGTCGGGATCTCTTGGATCGGTCCCTGAACATGACTGGTACGCAGGTAACTCTCCCGCATCGATTCCTTGCCTGCGCTTCCCCATCGCACCGCATCCGGCGCAAGTGCCCGATTCCAGTGAATGAGCGGCAGCCGGGTGAACTCGTTGGCAAGCATTCCGCCCCCGACAATCCCGCCCGCGTTACCGTGGGCAAAGCGACAGGTGGCAATACTCACTCCAGGTCCAAGACCGTCTTGGACCTGCTCATCAAAAAGGGCGTAGGCACCCGTATAGACATGACCCTGAAGGTTTCTTCCTACTTGTCCGTTCCGATTGCCTACCCCATGTGGTTCTGCATCGTTCGCCGAATTGAGGAGTAGGCGCGCACTTTCGATAGCTCCGGTTGCAACCATCACGTGCGCTGCTCGCACTTGCCGATGTTGGATCGAGCCAGCTACCGACTGCACAAGGCGAACCCCAGTGGCGTGCCTTCCTGCTTCGGTGTCGATGCGCTCCACCATGGTATCGCATATCAGGTCGCAGTTGCCGGAAGCGATGGCCCTCAATAACATCGTATTGTGGCCACCATTCTTGCTGTTGGTCGGACAGGCGAATCCGACACACTGGCCGCACCGCCCACAGGCCGGTCGACCGTCACGTTCGACGGAGTTGATGAGAAGAGGAACCGGCCCCACATTCCATCCCAATTTTGCTGCTCCCTGAGCCAAGCGTTCTGCTTCCAGTGTCCTCGGGAGAGCTGGCATTGGAAAAGGAAGTCGCTGCCTCCCGCGACCAGCGTGGGCATCACCGTCCCCAGAGACACCAACTTCCCACTCTGCCCGCTCGTAATAAGGTTCGAGTTCATCATAGTTAATCGGCCAATCGCTGAGCGAACTCCCGTCTGGAATCCCATAGCGAGTCGCCATACGAAAGTCATCCGGATGAAATCGCCAAGCTTGTGCCCCGTAGACTCGTGTGCCGCCACCCAGCGTCATTGCGTTATTATGATAGTCTCCTTCGAAGGGTGCTGTAATCCGCTCGTCTCCGTTGGCCACAAGAATTGAGCGAGGATGACCTTCGGACTCTGGTCCTGTGTTATGGCCGTATTTGCTATAACGATGATTGCGCGCATGATCTCTTCCTATCTGACTGTATCGCAGCCAGCTTCCGCGTTCGACGACGAGAACATGCAGCCCCGATTCGGCCAATACAGCCGCTGCTACCGAGCCACCTGCCCCAGCACCCACGATGATAACATCATACTGGTCTTGAAGCTGATCGAAGGTCACTTGGGATGGATCGGTTTCTAGGATCGGTTCATGGGTTTCGGAGACGGGCCCTGGAAGAAATCCAATCATGTCCCACGACTTACCCTCGCGATTCCCACCAGCCTCAGGACTTCCATAGTAACCTTCGATAACCAGACTCAAAAGGGTAGCGAAGAAGTGTTTAGGTGAAACGGACCAGTCCTGAACCTGATCACGTTCAAGGTCATGCAGCAGTGCGTCTTGCTCGTTTGCTGACAGTTCAGAAAACGGTCGACGATAGAGATTGATTGCTTCTGCATCCAGAGCACGAAGTCCGGGTTCAATCAATTCGATCCAGGTAGTGACATCCTCGCTGACACGACGTTCCAGGTATGTCAGGACTCCCCCATCGGTTGCCGATGGCCATGTATCTTCCGGAATCATCCGGTCGGCGACCGCCTCCAAGATAGGTCGCAGCTCGCTCAAATAATTCTTCTGATCGCCTAGTTTCATTTGCGTTCACCATCCAATGTCATTCGGCTTACATCATAATTACTCATCCTCATGTTCGTTTTCTCCTTTATTCGTCGGATTGTCCACTCAATCCCATGAACAGTTTTGATCATCAACATCTACTCATCTTTATCTGAAAGCGTTGTCATGGAGAAGGGAGGATGTATACCCTTCTAACCTCTAGTCTATCACGTGCCCTCGGATTCCCGCTAGACAATTCCAGATCCAGTGGGCACAACTGCTCAATTAGATACAGGTGGGAATGGTATGCCAAACAGCCGTGATAATTTAAGGTGGGTGCCTTCGAGAATTATTAGTATGTTTATTTGGAATGTATTGACATTAGGTAATGGTGTTGGTATATAATAACAAGTAGATAATAACACTTTGATAATATCAATATAAAAACGGGGGATTACTATGACTGAACCTTCATCCATCCGTGACCGGAATGGTCTGACCGAGCAAGAATACTTACAGGCTTATGATGCAAGTATATATGAGCGACCTTCTGTTACTGTGGATATGCTCATTTTCACCGTCTTGAATAAAGAGCAGGATAATTACAGGAAGCTCCCTGAGAAATCTTTACAGCTTCTGCTTATTAAAAGAGGAGAACACCCCTTTATAGGTCAATGGGCTTTGCCTGGAGGCTTTGTATCTGTACACGAGCGAGTAGAGGATGCAGCTCTAAGGGAATTGAAGAGTGAAACCAACATCGAGAACATATACATGGAGCAATTGTTTACGTGGGGTGATGTCGAACGTGATCCAAGGACGCGAGTTATTAGCTGTTCGTATATGGCGCTTGTGGACCGTACGTCTTTAGATATTCAGGCGGGAGATGATGCTGCTGACGCTAAATGGTTCGAGGTGGCATACCATGTTTTTCAAGAGAAGAAAACTAACCTGGATCATGGTTATGAACTTGAAAAGCTTTTGAAAATAACGCTTCGAAATGGTTTAGAGACTGTGTCCGCAACCGTAAAAATTGTAGAGGTTGTGAGCGGCCGATCAACAAGAGTAAGCCGTGAGGTTGTAGACTCACAAGGAATCGCTTTCGACCACGCGAAAATCATCGAATATGCTATAGAAAGGCTGCGAAACAAGATTGAGTATACAGACATCGCTTTTAATCTTATGCCGCCATTATTTACATTATCCGAGCTTCAGCAAGTCTATGAGGTGTTACTTGGAAAAGAACTCTTAGCGGCAGCATTTCGGAGAAAAATGGCATCCATGGTCATCGAAACAAATGAATTTACGAAGGATGCAGGGCACCGTCCCTCCAAGCTGTACCGATTTAATCCAAATTGGAATCGAAATTAAATAAGTTAGGATTGATTAATATGGAGAAATTCACCTTTTTTTACCGGACGGAGTCACCCTTTTCACAGTGGCATCCGGCAGAATTTGTTGTAAGTAGAGTACCATTCAACTGCTCAGAGCAGTTCATGATGTACCAAAAGGCCAAACTATTTAAGGATGAAGAGATGGCAGAGAAAATTCTGCTAGCCAAGTCACCGGCTGAACAGAAACAACTTGGAAGAATGATTCGAAAGTTTCATAAAGAAGAGTGGGAAATGCACTGCAAGCAATTTGTGTATGACGGAAACTATGCGAAATTTACTCAAAATCAACATCTGCTGGAAAGATTACTGGAAACTAAAGGAACAACATTAGTTGAAGCAAGCCCTACGGATCGAATATGGGGTGTAGGTTTGTTGGAGAGTAGCTCCCAAATTAGGAACCGTAAGACATGGAGAGGAACAAATTGGTTAGGTGAGGTGTTGACGAATCTGAGGGAGGACCTTATCTCGCAGATGAAATAGAAGTGTGAAAAAGAAAGCGAAGTGATTATAGTGACGACGCGCATAGTTAAAAGTGATCTATTACGAGCATCCGAACACATTATTGCTCATCAAGTAAATTGTCAAGCTGTGATGGGTTCAGGTGTAGCTAAACAAATTAAACATCATTATCCCAAGGTGTATACAGAATATTTGCAGTTTTGCCATCAGAATAAAGAGAATTTGCTGGGGCTCTGCCAATTCGTCGCACTTGATCAGGGATCTACCAAGTATGTAGCAAATTTATTCGGACAGCAAGACTTCGGTAGAGATGGTAAGAAATATACAAACGATGATGCTTTAAGAAATGCTCTAAATGAACTGTGTAAGTTTGCCAAAACGAATAAGTACTCTATTGCATTTCCATATGGAATTGGTTGTAATCGAGGGGGTGGAGACTGGAGCGTAGTCTCGAAAATGATAAATGATATATTCAAAGATGAGGAAGTTACACTTTATAAATTCACACCCTAACTAACTATTAAAAGTTAATGTACATGGAGAGAAGAGAAGCTATATGAATAAATCAACGAATAACAGAGAAGTAAGATCACAAATGGCCAAAGAAACTTTGGACATTCTGGAAAAGGGTTTTTATATCAATTTGCAAGGAAGTAGAGTCCCTCTTAAAAAGGAAATAGAGAAGGCAATATGTGACACTATTCTTTATGTGCCTGATATGCTGCCCGTTATCAAGAAGGATATGATCGCTAGAATTGCACACGGACGAGAAACGCTCACCTCAATCGAAGTTACGGCTGAAACTACTTTGGAGGCGGCTAGACGGATTGTCTTAGATCATAGATATGGCGATACGCTGTGTCTCAACTTCGCATCAGCGAAGAATCCAGGAGGAGGCTTTCTTGGTGGGAGTCAGGCACAGGAGGAAAGTTTGGCTCGATCTTCAGCCTTATATCCGTGTATTGAGCCTATGAATGAAATGTACACCTATAATCGTAATTTAAAGACATGTCTGTATTCTGACTACATGATCCATTCTCCCAAAGTACCAGTATTCAGGGAGGATATTGGTAAGCTCTTAGCGGAACCTTTCCTTGTTTCAATACTTACTGCACCTGCTGTCAATGCCGGCGTTGTCAGAGAGCGTGAACCACACAATGTAGTAAAGATTAATCCCGTCATGAGCGAGAGAATTCGATATATTCTTTCAGTCGCAGCCCTCCATGGAGATAAATCAATTATACTTGGAGCTTATGGCTGCGGAGTCTTCAAAAATGATCCCAATGACGTTGCGCAACTATTTAAGCAGGTGCTCATTGAAGAGGGATACCATACTTTATTTGATAAGATTGTTTTTGCAATTATAGACAAATCAGATGCTAAACGTACCTTGAATATTTTTAAAAAGCATTTAATAGGCTAATTGTGATAGATGTATATATAGAATAAAGATCATTACTACTGTTTCTAACTGGAAGGCATTGGGTAAGGGTATTAAGAGTAATGTCACTTATTGGGGGCGCTTTGTGTTGATCGTGTTCATAACGGTAAAAAGCCTGGGCAAAAAAAATTCAGTATTGGACAAGAAAGAGTGGCGGCTAAGTGGGGTACCCGAGAGCTTACGATCCTTGCTTGTCGATGTGGTCACCACCAATGTCAGGCAGTTTAATGACCGCGAAGCCGGGGTGACGTTGGTTCCGTATTTGACTCAGGGCGAAATCGACGTACAGAGCCGTACGGGGAAAGTTGGCTTTGGAACTTTATATAACGAACAGAAGGCTAATTTGGAGGAAGCCGTGATGACGGCTATTTCCGCTTATGAGGATGGCTTGTATAAGGTGTTTATTAACGGCGTAGAAATCGAGCTGTTGGATGGACCCTTGGTCGTGCAGGAAAAAGACGATATCGCATTGATCCGGTTTACGATGTTGGCAGGAAGACTATGGTAGGGGGCGATTGAATGGATAGAGAAGAGCAGCAGGCTTATTTTACGAGGCTCGAGGAACGGGCACAGGAGCTGGACTTGACCGATACTCAGCGTCAATTAGCCGTTATACTCGTTAAGAGTGCCAAATCCGGTTATAACGACGATGAGTCCAACAAACAAATTTACGCACTTTTACATACAATTTCGAATGGGCAAGACAGCCTTATATACGAACCGCTCGAAGTGATCATGCAGCTGCTGGTTGATGAATACCAGGCAAATATTTTCCGATATATAGTCAGGCATGCGGTTGAATTTCCATACAGCAGCGGATATAGCAGAAGACCCTTTCGCTCAGCCGAGCTTAGTGTACATAAGGATCGGATCCTTCTCAAATTTATATCCTTGCTTCATTTACAAAGCTGCGAATTTTCAGTCATCGATTATTTGACCAAACCGAACTATTTGTCGGAGCACGAGTTCTGGGTTCCGCTTTGGGCTATCGGCGATACCGTGGCTTATGAAATCGATCAACATAATGAAGCGGTTCTTCAAGCCTTAAAGGAGATTATCTACGGCGATAATAATACAGCGCTGCTGTCTGCGCCTATGATATCTGGTGTGTTTTTAAGCCATAGTGAGGAAGCTTACCGGATGATCGGGGAGCTGCTGGTCGCTGCGCGGCTTCAAGAGGGACTAAGGCAAAGTATTGTTGAGAAAATGGATGAAGGCACCTTGAGTGCTATGGTATATATGCTGAAAGTGATCTCCGAGCATAATCTAATCCGTTACAGTTCAGTAGTCCGCGCACTGGATGTATGGACGGGATTGGGGCTTGAAGCTGCAGACAGCCGTGTTGCTAAGCAATGTTTGGAATACGCGGTACTGTGTCTGGGTGACAAGTTGCAGCGGGATGATTGGCTGCAGAGCAGTAATGTGATCCAAATTTATATGAGTCTGTGGGCGACAGCCGTACATGAGGAAAAGGACCTTGACGATAAAATCCGTTATCTGATGCAGGATAAGGAAACATACCGGAAGGTTGTCGCTCAATATGTGTTGGCGCAGAGTCAGAATACAGAAGTGAAGTTCGATATTGCCCATGAATGGCTTGAAGTACAGGACCCAGAACTGCAATACTGGATTATATCTAACTATTCCTATAGCTATGGTTACACCTGGCAGCTCCAAGATGGAGAAAATATTCGGAAAATTCAGGTGCAGCGTAACCCTCTGTTAGAAAATAAGACGGTAAGAAGGCAGCAGTTCGAGCAGTTGGCAGCGATGGCCAAGGCTATGCCGCAGAAAGTAATTCATGTGACCTCAAGGATATTCGATTGGATGGCCGTTACGCATACTGTCGATTCCATAGTCAAAAAGATGATGTATTTAACCGCTTACGATATGGATGAGGAATGGATTGCAGAGCTAATCGCACTTAAGGATACCACAAGTCCCGACCTTAGAGGGGATCTGCTTAAAGACTTCACGAATGATCCTATGAATCCTGTGCAGCGCGAATTTATTCTTGCAAGTCTGGCTGATAAAAGCATGAGCAATCGCGAAATTGCGCTTAGACAAGCCGCCAAGTTCGATTTGAATGATAATGAAATCGAACAAATGTCAGGAATATTGAAGTTGAAGACAGGAACACTCAGGCAGAGCGCGATCCAAATCCTGCTGAAGCAGCCTGCCGAGAAGCTGGAAAGTGCGGTAGACCTCCTGATGAATAGTCGTGATGAGCTCCAGCGCCTGGCCGCATTGGAGATGCTGACAGAATTGAAAGCAGAGGCGGCTCATATGGGGCTATACACGCGTCTGAAAGAAAAAACTTCTCTCATCAAGGCACCTACGGACAAAGAGAGGCTTCTGTTGAATAAGCTGGAGCAAGCGGATGCGTACACGGAGGCTAATGGTTATGGTCTGTTTGATCCTGCCATCAGTACGGAATCGTTGACTACGGTGAAACAGGTACCGCTCTCCCAACTGGCTGATGTAAAAAACCTGTTCACATTGTCCTTGCAGCAGATGGAACAATTTCTTCAAGGATTGAGTGACCTGATTCATGATCATCGTCATTATGAATATGAGTTCGAGGATTATTCGAATGCCAAGCAAGCAGTTCTCCTGGGTACAAATTTGAGCACCTTGAAGTGGAGGTATGAAGAGGATGATCTGACTCCTTCTATCGAACGTTATCCACTTGCCGAAGTATGGAAAGATTATTGGCAAGCCAGTGGATTTGGCACCGCAGAGCTGATCCAGCTTGAATTTTATCGCAGAGCAGATGAGCTGTACCGCTATTATTCTGGTGGATTAAGAAGCTGGGAGGCCAATTATTATGAAGCTCCTGAAGGTTGGCGGACCGAGTTCCTGGAACACTTGTATCCCATGGAAATCGTCAAGGAAATGATCGATTTGTATAAGCGTATTCCCTACGCGGATCAGGTCAAGCAGCTTGTAGGAGCCTACCTGGATGATTGCCCCAAATCAGAGAAGTTTAAGGTCGCCGATCAAGTAGTGAATCTGATCGTAGGTGCTTTTCCAGAGGAACGTTTGAAGGAAGAGAAGGAAGTGAAGCTGCTCGATCTGTATACCGCTATCTGGCACCGCTGGCAGCACGCGTATGTATATGATGATGCATCGTTTATCGCATTTTTTCGCCTACACTATATGTTGTATCACATCCATGAGTACGAGTATAACCACTTATCCATTGAGGATTTTGCTCGCGCATACGAGCTGTCGGTTATTGATGATAACATCGTATTCAGGGAGCTGCTGATAAGGCCGAGAAGCGACAATCATATCAACAGAATTACCCATCCTAACTTTAAAATTGTTGAGAAGCATCCATCCTTGACTGTATTTAAGGAGCAGGTGCTGGGGCGTATTCTGGAGATCGAGTTGAACCGGGGCGATCTGTCGACAGAGGTTACACGGCTTGCCAATAGTATCCGACATATGGAAGGCATGGACTATTTTATCCGTATTTTATCCGGGCTTGATAAGGAAAGCTTCGTACGTGGATATATATATGGTTATGGTCGCGATGTCACGAAAAAAGAAACGTTCAGCAACCTGCTCAAAGTATGCCATCCGCAAGCTGGAGAAGATAAGGTTCTGCTGAAGCAGCTGCTGGAGAACAGGAAGATTTCCGAACAAAGGCTGCTGGAAGCAGCGATGTATGCGCCGCAGTGGGTCGAGATCGTATCCGATTATTTGGGATGGAGCGGTCTTCGGAGCGCAGCATGGTATTTTCACGCCCATATTAATGAATCCTTTTCTGCAGAAAAGGAAACGATTGTGGCACATTATTCGCCTATTTCACCGCAGGATTTCAATGATGGAGCCTTCGATATTCGTTGGTTTCAGGAGGCTTACGAAGAGCTGGGTGCACAGAAGTTCCAGATTCTGTACCAATGCGCCAAATATATATCTGCCGGATCGAATCACAGGCGCTCACAGCTGTTTGCCGATGCCGTGCTTGGCAGTCTGAAGCTTGAGGAGATGAAGAACTCCATCAAGGATAAGCGAAATAAAGATCATCTGCTAACCTACAGTCTGATTCCTCTTAGTAAGAATCGTGACCGCGATATTCGGGAGCGTTATGAATTTATTCATCAATTTTTGAAGGAAAGCAAAACTTTCGGTGCGCAGCGAAGAGTCAGCGAAGCGAAGACGGCAAACATTGCTCTGGATAATCTGGCGAGAAATGGCGGCTATGCGGATGTGATTCGAATGACATGGGACATGGAAGGCAGAAAGCTTGATGATCTGCTGCATTATTTGGAACCCAAGGAACTTGACGATCTGACTGCACAGCTGGTCATTCAAGATAACGGTAAGTCCGAAATTCGCTTAACACGTAAAGGGAAGGAGCTTAAATCGCTACCAGCCAGCTATAAGAATCATGAATATATAACGGCTCTTAAGGAAACAAAATCCGAGCTTACGGATCAGTACAAGAGAGCGAAGGCAGAGCTGGAACGTTCGATGGAGGCAGGCAGTGTCTTTACCTTAAACGAAATCAGTTTGTTAATGCGAAATCCGGTGATTGCTCCATTGGTGAGTGTGTTGGTGTTAAAGGCGGGTGAACATCTGGGTTATTTCTCCAATCAGCAACTGTTAGGGGTTAACGGGGAACGATATACGATTGGTGACGAGGACCAGCTGTTGATCGCACATCCGCTGCATTTTGCCGAAAGTGGTTTGTGGAGCCTGTACCAGAAGGATTTGTTCGACCGTCAGCTGAAGCAGCCGTTTAAGCAGATTTTCAGAGAATTGTATGTGCCTAATGCCGATGAGCTCGCGAGCGGAACGCTTTCCCGCAGATACGCAGGGCATCAGGTGCAGCCACGTAAAACCGTAGCTCTGCTCAAAAGCCGGATGTGGACAGTCAGCTATGAGGAAGGCTTGCAAAAAGTATATTACAAAGAAAACGTGGTTGCGAGTATTTACGCATTGGCGGATTGGTTCTCACCATCGGATGTGGAATGTCCGACTTTGGAGACGGTTCGTTTCTTCGACAGAAAAACGTACGAGAGCTTGAACCTCAGCCAGGTACCGCCTATTATTTTCTCGGAAGTTATGCGTGATGTGGATTTAGTTGTAAGTGTGGCCCATGTGGGTGGCGTTGATCCGGAAGCGAGTCTGACCACGATACATATGCGTACAGCTATCGTGCGTGAGTCGCTGCGTTTATTGAAGTTAGATAATGTGGAGCTGGAAGGAAATCATGCACGTATTACTGGTAAGCTGGGCGAATACAGTGTTCACCTTGGTAGTGGCATTGTGCATAAACAGGCAGCAGGCGCATTGGCGATCATCCCGGTTCATTCACAGCATAGAGGCAAGCTATTTTTGCCATTCATGGATGAAGACCCCAGAACCGCGGGAATTTTGTCCAAAATCGTCCTGCTGGCCCAGGATACCAAAATTAAGGACCCACAGATTTTATTACAGCTTCAGGCTTAGGTCAGTGATTTAACGGAAAAATAAAAGGCAGGGACATCTGTAGCAGCTACTAAGCGCACAAATGTCCCTTTTTATGATCGTAATGGATTCAATTGTATTGTATGTATCACTCGTACAGCTCACCTAATGAGGTATACCGAGACGTTCGAGTTTGCATTGACGAATACAATTGTATCCGGAATTTTCAATACGCGAAGCCTAACGGTTCATGCTACAAGAGCTGGTTAACATCATTAAATAATTGTATATGTTATTATAGAACACGGCGTGCTGTTACGTAAGTCTTGTCCCATGTACTGCCAGAAAAATTGGAAATCGTAACCCCTACGCCGACTTTATAAGTATGAAGTAATTTATTATTGCCCATATAGATGCTGACATGGTTGATTTTACCGTCTCTGTTTGTGTCCGAGAATATTAAATCACCTGGCTTAAGCTGGCTTTTTGAGACATATTTTCCTACTTTGGATTGCTGCACTGAAGAACGAGGTAAATTAATCCCGTTTTTCTTATATACATATTGTGTAAATGAAGAGCAGTCGAATGCCGAAGTGATGCCCGAGGATGCTCCGAATTTATAAGGGACTCCTAAGTATTTTTTGCCTGTGGCAAATATCTTGTTAGCCGTGGAAGTGCTGGAAGCTGTAGCTGCATATGCCGATTGTGGTGTGACGACGAGACTACCTGAAAAAAAGATCGAGAGACTGAGACCAATACCAACAATAGTTTTACCGTAGCGTTTATTCATGCTGTTCATGTTTCCTCCTAAGGTAAGTTTTGGACGGGTGATTTACCCAAAACCACCATACCACAAATAAAACTTCCACTATTTACTAGAGACCTCTGAAAGTCTTGCCCCGCATGGTATAGATCCTCTTTATTAGAAATTAATGAGAAAATTTTAATCTAAACCCCCTTGACGAAATATTTCCCATGGAAAACAAATCTTTTTGTTCATAATTTTGCGTATAGTTCCAGTGAGCGACCCGCTGTGAACATGTTGTAGTGAAGCATAGGATAGCGTACAATGCATCTGAGCAGCGGCTTACCATACCTTCACATATTGGACAGGGTAGCATTACGCGGACACGGATTCGTCCAGGTATGGAGATCTTGTATACAGATATTACTTTCGAGCAAGATATGAAGCTTCATATCCAGGAGGCTTGTCCCTTGTTCGAATTAAGCTATTGCCTAAGCGGCGAAATTTATTGCGAGTGGGACGGTAAGGACAGCCACACGGATAAACAAACAGGCAATGTGCTTTTCCTCGATGATGTTCAGGTATATGAAGAGAAAAAGGCAGGAATCCGCAATCAGCTGCTGGAAGTCAGGCTTAGCCCGGATGAGCTGCTGCATTATGCCGGGGACGTTACGGAGAAAGGGCAAATGGAAACCTGGCTCAAGCATCATCGCGGAAATATTGACCGTTATCCGGACACTCCGGCAATCCAAAAATGTGTATCGGAATTGATTCATTGCACGTATCACGGAACGATGAAACGCTTATATATGGAAAGCAAAGCGCTTGAATTTATCGCATTGTTAGGCGAGTCCGATGGCTACGGTTCTGTGGGCGGAAGCATGACGCTGAGGCATGATGATATAACAAAGCTGAAGCGGGTCCACGAGCTGGTGCAAATCCATTGCGAACAACCATTGTCGATTCGCGAGTTAGCCAAGCGGGCAGGCTTGAATGAATTCAAGCTGAAAAAGGGATTTCGTGAATTGTTTGGCGTGCTGATCTTCGAGCTTGTACGTCAGAAACGGATGGAGAAAGCACTCTGGTATATGGAAGTAGAACGGTTGAATGTGGGGGAAATGGCTGTTTCAGTCGGTTATAGCAATGTCAGTAATTTCACAACGACCTTTCGCAAGCATTATGGCTGCAATCCGAGTGAGTACTTAAAGCATATGGATCAACAGAAAGTGGAGCGTAACAGGCTGCCAAATAATTTGAACTAACAGAAAACTTCAAGGTTGTAGAACATATGGTTCGGTGACGAGCGATATTTCAACAGACTTGAGGTTTTTTTGTATGCTCCCTTAACAGGTAGAGAAAAACAACGATGTAAATGATAATCATTACAATAGATTGTTCAACCAGTTAAATCAATCGGTTGGTCAAGACAAATACAAGATGAGGAGTATTTATATGAAAAGAAGTGGGGTTATGTTGCTCATAATGATGATGGTTTTGTGTTCGGCATGTGCGCAGACAGTTTCTGTTCCTCCGAATGGGACCGAAAGCTTTGACAATACAGGAGGGGAGTATATGAAATTGTCAAAGGACGGATATATGCAGATGTCACTTGAGGCCATCATTGCCGCCAATCCGGAAAAAAATATTATCACGGAGTTTCAGGAGCCTGATCGCGACGTTACCAAAAACAAACTGCTTTCGAATGACAGACTAAAAAATGTCAATGCCATGAAAACGGGGAATGTGATGGTTGCCGACTATACCAATGCTATTCGTGGCAGTCTGGAGCTTGCAGATCTTTATGACAAGGTAGCAGCGTTCATTCATCCTGAAATATTTGGAGGTAAATAAATATGTCAACCACTGCTGAAACGAACCACAAGGAACCTCACTACATTATGATTCTGTATTAAAAAGCCGAGCTTTGTTTACAGTGATCATCATGATGTTGATTGCAGCCGTTGGATGTTCAGTCATTTTTGCCGTATCGATCGGACAAGTGTCCATACCTTTTACGGAATCGTATCGGATATTGATCTATCAATTAACCGGTATAGAAATCGGGGACCTCCATGGACTTACATCGGGGACCTTTGTAGATATTATTTGGCAAATTCGTTTACCGCGGGTACTGATGGCCATGATTGTCGGCTCCGGTCTTGCTTTGTGCGGGACGGTTATGCAGGCCTCCGTACAAAACCCATTGGCTGATCCCTATATTTGGGGGATTTCATCGGGTGACTCTTTAGGCGCTACCTTTTCTATCATGGTCGGTTTTGGCGCCGCTGGTATCATTGGCGAGATGGGGATAGCGATGTGGGCTTTTGTTGGGGCAATTGGGGCTGCCGGTTTCGTCCTAATTCTCGCTAGCATATGTGACTTAACTAATATGTTTGCCACGCTTGGAACCTTAAGTTTTCCATTGCTAAAATGGCTTGATTTTACTGGGTTTATAACCTGTTTCACCTTTTGAAAGGGGGAGCTCCCAGCATATCAAAGCCATTTTCTATGTTTCTTATAGTTAAGAACAATCAAATAATGAACTCAAGGCAAACTTATTAGCTCACTTTAGACTCTTGGCAAATTTATGAGTAAACCGGCTGATCTTTTGCAATTCTACGGAGTCGGAGGAAATAAGATTAAATTCTACTTGCTGTCGGATGACATAATCCGATAAGTATGCATATAAAGTTAAGCCGATATGAACACGAAACAATGTTGCTTTGTTGTTAGTAAACAATCTATGTTTCCACATACGACACATGTGGAGTGCGTGGTAAGGATATATCGGGAGGATCTGATATAAAAGTTTTATCGAAAAAAGTCTATCAATCATAATATAAAGCGGAGAACTTCCAGAAGAGGGGGTTCTTTTTTTGTGCAGACTTCGATTATGTATGTATTAATTTGGCGAAAATTGGTATAATTTATGTAGTGATTTTATCATGTCAGGTACTCATCGGAGAAAAAAATGAAATTAAAAGGAACTAAAACTGAGAAGGACTTCTATGATCAGTTAATCAACCAGCAGAAATATCTGTTCCAAGAGATAAGACTTCTTGAACTGTTAAGAAAAATATATCCAAAGATGAGAACTACCTATGTATTAGATTGGATTCCAGAGCAAGGCGAAGATATTTATACAGTATTAGTAAATACGGATTCTGTGTGCGAAGTTGAATTAGATCGTTATGATTTATCTGTCGAGCCAATAGTGAAATCGGTGAAAACAGTAACTGCTTTTACGAAGGGTCTTCGTAAGTTAGCAAGAATTAAACTTGAAGTAGCGATTGATTTAGCTCAAAAAGACATGGCAAACAACTAATAAAACACGGAGTTCATGAGGTGCAATGAGATGACTAAAGAGAAAAAGAAAGACTGCTACAATGGCGCTCTGTTCACTTCTCACGAATTCTATTCTAAGGGTTCTGGGTTGACTTTCAAAGAAATAGCCGAAAAACTTGGAGTAAAGAATCTCACAAATTCTAATCCGAACAAAAATCTAATTAAGAGAATTGCTGAATTCTATAAATTGCCTGTTTCTGGCACAGATACGACAATGACAATAAATTCTACAAATAGATCAGATACTTCAGGTGTTCATCTTAATGAAAAGAAGCGATATGACAATGAAGCTACTGAGAAGATTAAAGAGGTTATAGATTTTATTATTTTGGACGGGGATCTGGAATTTCAAGGGATAAAGTTCAGAATCAAATGAATCGGAGATTTGATGTGCTAATGTGAAGGAGGTTCTGAGCTTAGGATAAAAAATATTTAGTCGAATATGAGTACAGAAAGTCCGATGAATCGGAACCGAAGACAGATAAAACCGTAGTAGAATCCTTCTCTGAGAGCGATGCTCGAAAACAAGTTATAGTGAAGGCAATCGAAGAGTTAGATCGCTCAGATATTAAAATTCTATATGTAAGAGAACTAAGAAGAGCAGAATTAAAATAAAAGACTGGATTTATGGGGTTGATTTATCTGAAGAAACGCCTTAAGAAAATAACCGTGAATGGTTTTCGATTTCATTGGGGTCTGTCAAATCTTTTGTGTAAACTCTTTTAAAAGACTTCTCCCCGAGGGGAGAAAAAAAT